>JBCBCO010000002.1:0-51320 GCA_038630445.1 Pseudomonadota bacterium
ATCAAATCTGGGTCGTCGGTGATCATGATCCCGCCCTCGCCAGAATTGATGGCCCGTGCAATCATGATGCACGGCTCCTACGAGGATAAGTGGCAGCATCACGATATCCCGGCGGATGTCATGGCCAAGGTGCAAACGAACATGCCCATGTTTGGGTTGCGCCTGAATACGCTCTCCGCAGTTCTGATCCGGGCACAGTTGGAGCATCTGAATAGGCGGGTGCTTGATGGCCGTCGCAACCACGACCATGTCGCCAACAGGTTGCGTGCGATCGATTCTGTGGAAGTACCAGCCCCCTATCGAGCCGAGCTACGCGCACCCGATTCATTGCAGTTCAATCTGCCACACCTGTCAGATGACGAAGTGGATGCCTTTATCAGCGAAGCCAAGCAGCACGGCTTGCACATCCAGGTCTTTGGTCGGTCGAAGAACAATTCGCGCGCCTACTGGAATTGGGGCTTCTTGGACGATGTGCCAGACCAACCGCAGACCCGAGCAATGTTGATGCGAGCCTGTGATCTGCGCCTTCCAGCTCGCCTCACACTGGCCGAGTGCGATCTGATTGCCGATACCCTGATAGCCGCGTTGGGGGAGTAAGGTCAGTTCCCCGCAATGATTGACTGGATCATCTTTCTGCCAGCGTGCTTTGCGCTAAATATGGCCTGTGGGCCAAGCAACCTGTTGGCGATGACGCATGGCGCAAAGTCTGGCGTTCCTTTCGCACAAAAAGCAGCGATCGCCAGATTGATCGTCTTTGTTCCTATGATCGCAGCGAGCGCTCTGGGTCTGGGCCTTCTGTTGACCACATCCGAAGTCGTCTACGGCATCGCCAAGTTTATCGGCGCTGCTTACCTCATATGGCTCGGCATCGCGCTTTGGCGAAGTGCGAAAACACTTAGCACTGAAGAGTTTCTAGACAGGTCCGTTTCAATGAAGACGGCGTTCAAGAGGGAAGCCTTGTTGGCTATCAGTAACCCCAAAGCTACTTTGACCTTCGCTGCGTTCTTCCCTCAGTTCGTCATCGTAGATGCCTACTGGCAAAGCTATGCGATGCTTGGGGCGGCCTTTCTAATCATGGAAGCTGTCGCGATATTCGCATATGCCTTTGGCGGCAGCGTTGCCGCAACACTTGCTGCGGACAAGATCCCGGTGTTTCAGCGCATTTCAGGTGCCATGATGTGCGTGTTCGGCACCTTACTTCTGATGGCGTCGTAGCGCTCGCGAAACCTCTTAGCGGGTCCATCCTTCATGGAGTTTTTCCATAACCTTCTCAAGCCATCCATCATACCAATACCATTGACCAGCGACATCGACGCCATACCCCTTCCCAGGGTTCCGCGCGTCGAGCTGCTTCACTAGCTGAGTATGATCAAAGATTGCAAACTCTGGAAAACCAGCTGCCTTTACCTTGGCTACCACCTCCATAGGACGATGTTTTGGGCGCTCTGTTTCTTTCAGAAGCACTCTCTCAACATTTTCTGCCTCCGTTGTACCAGCTTTGACAAACTCGACAGCCAAGTCAGCTTTTGAAGCCTTGCCTGCCACCTTTGGTACAAAGGCTACGCGATAGCGAAACTTGGGGTCGGCTTGTTCTGCATCGGTCAATCCATTGTGGAAGTCATCCATTGCAGCCGCCAGGTTTGGCGGCAAGTCCTGACCGACTAAACAGGCCCTCTGCGCTCCATCGAAGGTGACAAATTGAAGTGCTATCGGCAACCGTTTTTCTAACGCAAACTCTTTGCCAAACAGGGTCTTGATTGCGTCGTTGAAGTTGATGCAACACGCTTGCAGCTTGGCGCTTAGAGCATCGTCAATCCGGTCAGTTGATTGATGTTCAATCTCATGTCGGATCTCAGTCAGGAAGTTGAGATTATCAATGACGCCCTTCTCAATCGGACACCCGCCGTGAGCGAGGCATTGACCGAGTTCCCAATACTTGTCGGCACCATGTTTTGTTTTCTGTACCACCCCAGCCTTCTTGTACCGATAATCGACGCCTTCCCTCTTGTAGTAGGCGTGCATTAGGTACGTCCAAGCTATTACGCTTGTGACGATGAACAGTTCTGCACGGAAGAATAGTCCGGCACTGTTAAAGGTATGGACAGCCGCAATCATGGCTTCGCGCGCCTTGACTAGTAACTCATCGCCCTTCAGGTGAAGCCCCGTTACTGGGTCTACGTCCGGCCATGCATTCAGAAAAGCGTCCAGTTCCAAGTCGCTTGCCGGTTTGACCGCAGCGTGCATCTTCCCATCTTTGATTTGGGATATCCGAGCTTGGTTAACTGAGCGAGTTGGTCTTGAAAAATAGGCGTGAACGTCTTGCGGGACATAGTTCCTTTGCAGCATCGCTTTCACAATAGCCACTTCCCACTTCTTCAGCGTTTTTCCGGTTCTACGTGCCAAAACCAAAGAGCTTTCTTCTATTCCCGGTGACGACCTCAACGACCGTCGATCATGGTTTCGAGAATAAGGCCAGTTTTTGCCGAGAAGGTCAAAGTCATCTGGCATCTGTCACGATACGTGTGGAACGCCGCTCACCTTTGACTCAATGACGTTGATTTTCCACTACAGATCAAGACGCCGCACCAAACATTGCTGACCCAACCGTCAAGCATTCCTGGACCACGCGACGATCGCAATCACAAAAACTCGCTCAGGTATTGCTTGATGGAGGTTCCGTCTTTGAGATGTACGATGTTGCTGGGTTCCGATGCAAACCATGCAAAGGAATCCCATGCCAATGCCGAGATTGTTTTCCTAAAACCGGGCGCTTCCCGGTCTTGGAAAGCAGTAACAAACGCCACTTGTGACCGTTTGAAATCCGCAGCGTCGGTCAGCACGTACAGCGCTTTTTGCCGCCGGTCTGAAATCGGACCATCCGTAGCCACGACCTCGATGAATACAATCAACGGGTCAACAGGAGCCAAATCTACAAGTATCAAGTCCGGCAAATCCTTGTCAGCCTCAATCCGCAGGCCAATCGAAGCCGCAAGACCATCGTCGCGCTGAACCACCTTGTTGCCACTCTCACTCAACCAAAGCACAGCTGGCGTCTCTAAGAAGATTTTGGCAAATTCTTCGACTACGGCTTTCGAGATGACTGAACTGGGTCCGGGTGCGAGTTTGCGTGTCTCGCCATTAGGGAAAACGATCATCACGCCCGACTTACCTGCTGCGGCACCCGCCTGCATAAGCGACACACGCGCCAACGCGCTCTTGGAAAGATGTGTTGCTTGGTATGCCAGAATGGCATCCATCAAAGCGTCGTCTTTCAGTTTCGGATCGAACAGCGCAGCGAAATCTGAGAGCAAAGCGTAACGGGGTTTGCTCGACGTGGTAGGTAGATCATCGCGTGCAATAACAGCCCCGATATTGACCAATCCCTCGCGCAGCGTTTCATCACGGATCGGCTCGCGAGTATTGTCTGCGTACCATGCATCACCAGGCACGACATAGCTTCTTTTGCGAATGTCATCGCCATAGGCAATTCGCTCGACATCGTTGGCCCTTGCAGCCTGTTGGTCTGTCATTCGATACACATGAATTGGGCCCAAGAAGCGATCCAATCCTTGCACAGCGCCGATGTAAAGCATGGTGAATACCGTACTGGCTGAGAGTTGCCGTGTGCAGTATATTCGGTTTGGCGTACCGTCAGGGAAAATGAGAGGAAGGCGCTCTTCCACCAGCTCACGTTCGACGTATGGGGGTAAAACAATCGTCAAACTAGGCTTCCCTGTAGAGACGCAAGCACTCGCTCTCGATAGTTGCATTATCAGTCTTGTTGTCGATCAGCCTTTGTAAAACATCGAGCGCATTCGGTGATGGCAAGGGAAGTGCCTCCACCTCATAAGCCGATACAGCGACACTTCCGCTGACGCATCGAAAAGCCTGATCAGCCGCTGAACTATTCAAGAACGCTGACAAAACTTCGGCGCTTACAGCCGGATTTGTACCGAGCGGTTTCAGCATGTTGAGGTGGTTTTCAATGACAACCGCACCGTGCTTCTCAATAAACTCTGACGGCAAAGGTGCTGCAATTAACCGGCGATGCTGCTCTTTCGCAGTTGTGCGCTGAAGCAAGACACAATGATGTTTTGCAATCAGCCACTGATCTCCGTCTCGAATTTCGAACCAAGGCTGATGATTTCGTTTTGTTGCCCGCCATTCAAACCTTCCATCTGTCTGAACGGATTCAGCCCAAATCAACGGCAACCGGTTCTTTGCCTTTCGACTGTGAAGCTGTTCCTTAAAGCGGTTCCACACTAGAGGTCCCGTACTGACTGTATAACCCCAGTCGACCAAATGATGTTTGCAGGACTGTAGTCGCTTTACAATCATCGCTTGCTTGGTTGTTCTCGGCAATATCCACGGCGAAGATGGATCAGCCGGTAACGAGAACGCTCCGAGGGAGGCGAGGTCATGATCCGCCTTGCTAGTGACATGTAGTTCCTTGACCTCGGTCGTCGCGGGTTCATCTCCACGGCGATACGTCGCTAAGATCGTTTCCTGCAGCACATCGTCAAAGACCCCTTTGCGCGCCGAAACGAAGTCAAGGTGTTGTGGAGGCGCTTCACTTCCCAAAAGGCCACGAAGGTTCTTGAAATACTCCCCAGCCAAAAAACTGGTTGGCGTCACAAATGCAATCACGCCGCCGACACGGGTGTGTCGCAGCGCAATATCGGTGAATACCCCATAAAGGTTGGCATGCCCGAAAAGCCCCCTCTTGAACTTGTCACGCAATTCCGGGGACAGTTGCACGCGACGGTAGGGCGGATTACCAATGACCAGATCGTATCGGTCTCTTGGGGGGTTCCTTTGGAGGCTGTCGCATACCGTCACCAAGTTTGGCGTTTTCTTCCCTGCCAAGGCGGCAAAGGGCAACAATACCACATCGAGCGCGACCTGAGCGAGCCATGCGCCGAATGGATCAAGCTCGTACCCGCGCAATCGATTAGCGATGCTTTCAAGTAAGATACGGGGGCTACACTCAGGGAGCTGCGCAATGATGTGTTTGGCGATAGGCGCCAGGAACGCGCCACCACCACAAGCCGGATCGAGCACACGGCAGGTCGCCCAATCAACACCTGTTTCTGCTGACAGATCAATAAGCCGATCTGTCAGAACGGGCGGCGTATAAAAGATGCCATGTGAAGACCGATAAGAAGGCGGGAGTAAATACGTGTACGTGAGGCCAATCTGATACGCTGCAATCTCTGGCTCTAAGTGTGCAGACAACGCGCCCATCGATTCAACGATGCTTTCAATAGGTGCGTCGAGTTTTGAGCCAGCACGAAGCTTCTGAGGGCGACGGAGACTCAGAGATGTAAAGCCAGCGGCGCATGAAGCAGCCCACCAGCTCTTAACCAGATCGTAACCCACTGATTGAGCAAAATCGAAACGATCATTCGACGGCATATCCTGCGCGATCGCGCGAAGCATAACACGCGCACTCTGCTGGCCCGCAATAATCTCGTTCAGTTCGGCGTTTTCGAGAACAACGTCTTCGCGTTGATTTTCATCGATAATCCGATAGTTTTCCGCTCTCATGGCCCCTCCGATACTGTCACCTTAGTGGATAAGCTCGGGAGGGTTAATTAATTTTCGACACCTCAACGAATTTTGTCCGCTTGAGGTAGATGTTCACTAAGTTCATCTGATGACGTGAAGGTCAAAGTCATCTGACGTTCGGCAATACGGCCTTTCCTGGTCCCTTGGGGTTCGGACAAGCCGAACGCCGCTGCGGGACGTTAGCGGCAGGGATGCCGCCGGATTTAAGCGAAATAGACAGACCCGTGTTGTCGGCTGCGCCTCCTGCCCGCGCCAGTCCGTCGATTTCGCTCAAATCCTCCCAATCCTTCCTTTCATCGCATTCGAGGTTTCAGGAGCAGGCGCATTCTGCGCTGTCCCTCAACCCCGATCCATTGGGCGACTGACCCAAGCGACACCACAAAGGAGAACCGCCATGCCAAAATTTGATGTTTATGAAGAGGTCACAAACCAGATTATTGAGGCGCTGGAACAGGGTGTTAAGCCGTGGGAATGCCCATGGCAGACGAACGCTGCCGCCCTGCCCCTGCGCGTGACTGGTGACAGCTATCGCGGGATCAATCATGTGCTGTTGAGCCTGAAAGCATGGTCGCAGGGCTATCGGAATCCGGTGTGGATGACCTTCAAGCAGGCGAAGGATTTGGGCGGGATGGTCCGCAAAGGCGAGAAGTCATCGCTTGTCGTAAAGTATGGGACATTCGAGGCCAAGGAAGAAGCACCAGAAGGAGAGGCGGAAGCCAAGACGCGCGGTTACCTGAAAGCCTATCGCGTGTTCAATGTGCAGCAGATCGACGGGCTTGAGGATCAGTTTCCGACACCAGACGAAGCCGCGCCGTTGGCAACGCGGCCCATCGAGCAGCTTTCGCACATCGCGGCAAACATGATCGAAAATATGGGCGTTGGTTACGAGGAAGGAGGGGACCGCGCGTGCTACATCCAGTCGAAAGATCACGTCCACATGCCGGAAGTGTCGAAATTCAAGGCGGCAGAGTTGTTCTATTCGACCTTGTTTCATGAGCTATCCCACGCGACAGGCCACAAGCGCCGGTGCGATCGGACGAAAGAAAAGGCCGGTTCGAAGTTTGGTAATGCCGTTTATGCGATGGAAGAACTCGTTGCCGAGATTTCATCGGCGATGATGGGGGCGCAACTTGGTTTTCAGCCGGGCCACATCGAGGACAGCGCGGCTTACGTCCAGTCGTGGTTGAAGGTGTTGCGGGACGATAAGCGGGCGATTGTCAAAGCGGCAGCAGCCGCGCAGCGATCCGCCGACTATCTGATGGAACGTGCCGGAGAGATTGCAGAGGCCGCTTAGGCCCCTGCCCTATCGTGGCGGCGTGAATTCATCGTGAAGACCGCCGTCATGCTGTTAGGGTGAAGCACCTCCCTGTTGGCCGGTGTCGGCCGAGGCCCCTGCTTTCCACCACGGAAGTGGGGGCTTTGCTTTTCAGATGCAGGTGAAGGCAGGCGCATCGCCCAGGTTCATCGTCACCGTGGCCGTGCCCACGGTGAGCTCGATGGTTTCGGTGTTGCGCAGTCCGTCCAAGAGCGGTTGCCAGACAGTTTCCGCAAGGTCGCGCTTGGAAAGCCTGCCGTGGATCAGCGGCGCGGTAATGCTCTGGCCGTCAGGGAATGTCAGCGTTGCGGTTGTGTTCAGATCAGAGTTGCCGCCAAAGACGATCAAGACCATGCTTTCGGTCCCGCCATAGACGCGGTTAGGATCACAAACGAGGCGGATTGTGGCCCCGTTATCGGTCGCGGAATAAAGATCGAGGCCGCGCGTGAAATCGTGGTCCCAAGCGAAAGCCGGAGACGCTGCAAGCGCGGCGATCAGCAGCGAAATAAGGCGATTTTTGAAACGCATAGGCTGACTTCGTTTCGGAGCCAGCCTATCATTTTCCGGGCAAAATGGGAAGGTCACGCCTCTACATCGGCGGCGAGAATCCACTCGCTTTGCCAGACGTCGAAGGTCGCAAAGTCAGCGCCTTCGGGGTCGAGGATCTTCAACGTGCCGGAGGTTTCCTTGTCCAGCATGTAGGACGCCCCGAACACGCGCAGTGTGTCCGGCGAGGGCGAGTAGACGACGCCCAGGTCAACGCCGTCATCCTCGCTCTTCATTGAAAACAGATCAGGCATAATCGTATACCACGTCCTCTCGCACGATATCGTCATTCCATTTTGGTGTTCGCGCCCCGGTGTTCCATTCATAGAGATATCCCACGATATCCCGTGTTTGGGCATCGAGAATGCGTGCGACGGCCTTTCCTTCAATCTTCTGTTTACGCGCCATGCTCAAATCCTTTTGCGATGCGGTCGGGATTTGCGCCCCCTTCCGCCAGTGGCGAAGCCTCGGCTGAACTGACCAGCCGAATGGCCCATGCCATTCGACTGGACAGAGCAGAGAGGGCGCAGCCCGTCCTGCGTCCGGAAACGGTTCGAAGACAGGGGGCCGTAGGGCTGAAAATTGGGGGGACCGCGCATTGCGTGGGGGAGCCGATTTTCTGCCCGAAGGCTGGCGCGCTTGCGCGACATCACAACCCCTGTTGAGAACCGGGGCCGGATGGCGGGCGGATCAAGGAAAAGATAAGTGCCGACGCGCCTAGAGCGAAGCGGAGGGCGTGTTGTCTCTTGTTCTATGCAATGCCGCGTTTCACGCGGTATTTCACTGCTATTTCTGCGACAATTCTTGAAGTACGTCGTCTAGGCATTTCCAGAACAACGGTTCGAACTGCCCGCGCAGCATGGCGGTATCGGACGATAGGCCGTAAGGATCGTTTTCGGTGCGCAGATGGTCGATCAGATCGACGTTAATGCGCTTGGTCGTTTGATAGCCGTCGCGGATCGGCAAACGATCCGCTTCCGGCTTTTCGATGAATTCGCGCTTAGGTTCAAAGAGCTGCACGGCTTTGCGACCAGCAAGGCGGACAGGTACTTTGCGGTCGATGCCTTTGGCGGCGAGGGCGTCAATTGCAGCGCCCTGCTTTCGTGTAATGGCGGCTGTTAGATGCACTTCGCGCGTCTCGCCGTTGGTTGCGGTTGGTTTTGGCGTCGGTTTGGGTCGCGCTTTATGTGCTGGAGCCACCTTTGGGGTGCTTGGCTTTTCGGCGGCTGGTTTCTGTTTTGGTTTGGCACTCTCAATGGGCGTTGGTTTCGGTCGTTCTGGTGGGGTGGCAGCCGCCGTCGCTTCCGGTGTCGGTTGATCCGATTTGCGAGGCAAGTTTGAGTGATACTTCGGGTCCGAGCCTTTGATGGCAGTTCGCTGTTTCCTGGGCATTACGCGGCCTCCGTCACTTCTTTGAGGATCGCGGCAGCTTCATCAAGAGCTTCATCGAAATGCTTGGCATGGACACGGCCAAGGGGGTTGACGCCCTTTCGTTTGGCTTGCGCAATCGTGTGAAGCAGCCCCTCTTTCGAGGCTTCGCGGTGCTGTTTGCGTGACATGAAGAAGTGGGACACGACCGGGAAGGCATCGAAAGCCTGATCCTCGAATTCGAGTTCGGTTTTGCTTTGTTTCGCTGGTACGTCTGACAGAACGACGTGGAACGAGGGAAGGGCATCGGGGTCTTCGGCACGATCAGCGAGACCCTTATACCATTCGTATGTGTCGTTGGTGCTCTTCCAATCGTCCATGCTTAGCTTCATGGGTAGGATGATCACGTCGCTTGCAGCTGCCAGATCATCCGCCCAAGCGCCAGCGGCCCCCATGGTGTCTACAAAGATGTAGTCCACGTCACCTGCATCATAGGCTTCATCCGTTTTGGTTCCGAGTTCATCGGAAAATTCGAGATGTTCGACACGAAGAAGTGGGTCATTGATGCCAAGTGAGTTGGCCCAATTCATCATGCCTTGTTGGGGGTCAGTGTCGAAGATAATGCAACGCTTGCCGTCGCGCATCGCCGCGCTTGCGAGCGCACGGATCAGTGTCGTTTTTCCTGCACCGCCCTTACGGGTCATGACGGTGACGACCTTCATGTTGTCATTTGCCATCTGCTTTGCCTCAGTGTTGGTTGTTTAGTGTTAGTTGTCGGTGGAACGCGGCGCAGTGTCAAGTGTGCAGTGACTAAGGCACAGTGTTGGCGGTGCGCGGTTCGCTGGTCAGTGCGCGTGGTGCGCTGTCAGCGGCACAGGGAATAGTGATCAGTACAGGCGGTGCAGTGTTCAATGTGTGGGGTACAGTGAAAGAGGGCCGCTGCTAAGTGTTTCAGGTAGGCTGACCGCTGTGCGCTGTTTAGTGTGCGTGGATGGCGGTATTAGGTACAGTGGGCAGTGTTCAGGGTTCAGTGTGCAGTGTAGAGCCGTCGAATAGCTCGCTATCGGCGTGACACGCGATAATGCGGGGGCAGTAGAGGCCAAGAAGTGTCCACAGCGCGGCGGAGAGGGGCGAGAGAGCGCCATGCGGGCTTTTTGATGGGTAGGGGTGCGGAAAGCAAGTCGCGGCCCCTTGAGGGCCGTTATTGTGCCTTAGGCCGTCACCTTCGGTTTTGGGCCGGTCTCGCGTTTCGCTCGACATCCTCGTTTCGGGGAAACTCGGCGAGAAACGGAATAACTGACTACGTTACAATAATAAGGCATTGTCTCAACAACAGCATTATTGTAACTACATCAGTTATGATGATGGCAGGAAATAGGGGTTCTTTGTTCTCATGCCCAAAGGTCGCATCCTCACACCTTCTGAACGCCTCGTGATTGTCCGCGAAGCGGCAAAAGGCGTTGGAAAGCAGCAGCTTGCGCAGCGTTTTGGGGTGACACGTCGAACAATCGACTACACGATCAAACGAGAAAAAGACCGACGCCGCGATACGGGCATTCGGACGGCGGCAGCGAGCGTGACGGTCACGCCGGACGAAATGAAGGCGTTTGACGCGGTGCTTTCAAAGCATGGTTTCGACAGTAGGGCGGATGGATTGCGGGCGTTGATGCAGGCATCGAGCGGTATTTTCGTCCCCGATGATGTCCTTTCGAGCGATCTTTCGAGCTTCCGCGCCGCCCTCAATCGGGTCGGGAACAACATCACGCAGATTGCGCGGCGGATGAACGAGGCGAAGAAACGAGGGATGCCAGCGCCCTGGTCAGACCGGCAGTATGAGGAAATTCGGTCGCTGGCAGGGATGATCTTGGAGATGGGGGATCAGATCGACCTTTTGGTGAGGCGGCGCAGCGCTGCTATGGCAGTTACGGTGGATGACGTGTTGAGGGAGTTTGCTCTTGGCACGGAATAGCGCAGTCGAAGCAGTCACCGGCGAGGTTTTCCGTGAGGGATGGGACCGCGTTCGTGGTTCGATGCAGGGGCTCAACAATAAGAAGGCGGGTCAGCTTTATCGAGCGGCCCGTGGACATCGCGCCGCGGTGTTCAAGGCGATCAAGAACGGCGGGACGCACACCAAGGGCCAGCTCAGCAATCAGCTATCCTACATCACGCGGGATCATAAGCTTGCGCACTTCGTGGATAGCCGTGGCACGTTCGACGGAAAGACGAAGTTCGAGGACAAGGACATCAAGAAGATCACTGATCGTTTTGCCGAGCGGTGGGACAGTGGTTTTCGCCCGAAGATGGGCAACACGACCCACATGCTCATGTCCTTTCCGAAAGGTACGAAGTCGGAGGACGTGCGCGACATCGCGTCAGATGTGTGTGAGCGGTTCTTTGAAAACGACGAAGGCCACTTCGACTATGTGATTGCCGTCCACAGGGATCGCGACCACCCGCACGCCCATATCGTCTTAAACAGACGGTCCCAGGAGGGCGAGTTTTTCTATCTGGGTCGGGATCACCGCTTTAACTATGACGATTTCCGCCTCGCTATGGTCGAAGAGGCTGAAAAGTATGGCGTAAAGCTAGAAGCGACACGCCGGATAGATCGAGGTGTGATACATTATCCACCAAGAACCAGAGAGGTCTACGCGGTCAAGGAAGACGCCGAAAGAGGCATCGTCCGTGAGCCAGCGGAGCGCGAGCGAGTGGGCAAGGATTTGGCCCGCACACTGGCCGAGATTGCAAGCACGCGGGTTGTCTATCACTCCCTGGCCGCTGAGGCGTCTCAAGACAGTCGAGAAGAAATCGCGCAAGCCCTCCAAAAGGCCGCTGAGCTTTTGGGCGAGGGATCACAAGTTGAACAAGATGGAGATATCTACATGGGAGCCGCCGAAGACTTTGACGATCTAAGAGGCCGCTACGCTGATACTGTAGGAGAGGTTCAGGCGCGGATTGCTGGAATGCCGGAAGGTCAGCGTGCGTCCAAGCAGCGTGAACTTAACCAGCTTCAGGCGGGTGTGAGGCGGATGCAGCCCCTTGGGCTTCGATCCGCGACCCTTGAGCAGAAGCCTTCAGACGGTGGCATCTATTCGGAAACCAATATCAACAGTGAGCTTGTCGGTCGGTTGCAGGATGGCAGCACACGCGCTCAGATCGACAACGCGCTGCGCGGCACCGGCATCAGCGCTGACGTGGTGGTGAACCGGATCGAGACCGGCGCACCAAACGCCGCGCTTGAACGAGAGTGGGTTGCCGATGATCTTTCAAGGGTTGCCGAGGCACAGGGTTTGAACCTTGAACGCAAGGGCGATCTTGAAGCGGCACGTGAACGGTTGAACCAAGTGCATGTTGAGTTGGGCACCGCACTTGAGCGGGCCGAGGTCTTGCGTGACGACGGCGTGATTGAAGAAGCGCGCGAAATCAATTTCCACTTCGACCAAGAGCGGCTGGACGACACCACACGGACCATTCGCCAAGAGCTGCGAGGGCAGGGGGTCAACGAAGCGCAGCTTGAGGCCCGCGCTGTTGAGATTGAAAACCGCGCGTTCGACCGGATCGAAGCAGAGCAACAATCCTATCTCGAAACGCGGCCTGAAATCCTCTCTGAGCCTGGCGCTGTGTATCGCACCGACGAAGAGGGCAGGGGGCGGATCACGGATCAGGAACTTGCGGATCGGCTTGACCGCGAGATTGAGGTCATTCTTGAGCGTGCGCCCGCCAATCAGAGCATTTCCGAGGCTGTCGCATCTGACTTCAAGGATCGTTACCCCGACATGCCGGATCACGTCGCCCGAGGGTTGGGTGACACTTATGAAACGAGCTTCCGCTTGAACAATGAACAGGAGTTGCGAGAGGCCGAGCTTGAAGCGGCTGAGAATGCCACGGCACGCGAAGCTGCGCTTGAAGCGAACCGGCTGGACAGTGGCATCCGTCAGGCCGAGGCGGATGGTATTTCAGCAGCAGAGCGGCGCGAGCTGGTCACAGAGATTGAGACCAACGTGCGAGAGGGCGCAAATGACGATGACCGGGCTTACACCGATGATCGGTTTGAGCAACTGGTGAGAGAGCGCGATTTGCTGGAAGCTAATGGGGGCAGCAGTCAACAGCGTGTGGCTTTGGCGACGGAGTTCACGCAACTTTCTCTCGCCCGTCAGAACGACGAGCTTGATCCCGAAGAGGCGCGGCGGGCCGATGCGATCTTGCGCGACACCGCCGATAAGTATGGCAGTCAGATGCTCGACGGCCTTCAACGCGACGACACACGCGAATTCATGTCGATCCATGATGAAGGGTATTTCAGCCGAGACGAAAGGGCTGACGAGTTTGAGATAGAACGGCGAAGAGATTTTAGGTTTGCTATACAACCCTACCAGACACAGCAGATTGATAATCCAGAAATCCGGCGCGTGGTTGAACATGAAAGATCCGACGACGTGTCGCCGTCTCTGGCAACCGACGAACAGCGCCTCAGCTATCGTGAGCAGATCGAGAAAGAGCTCGATGACGCGCAGATCGGCCGATTGCGCGATGGTGACAGTGACGCTTTGGAGAACCTGTCAGACGACCGCCTAGACCGGCTCTACGCAGCAAAAGCCTATCTGCAATCGGACGCGGCAACGGCCAATTCCGAAGCCTATAGAGAAGTCGTGCAGGAGATTGCCGATGAGCAATACGAGTTGCAGAAGGACCGGTTGGTCGACTCCGAGCGCGAAGGAGGGCCTGTCCATGGGTAAGGGCCGCATCGCATTGGGCGTGTTTCTTCTTACGCTGGTGGCCATGGCGATCGGCTATGTCGTGTCTTCTGCTGTCCTGACCTTCAAGGATTTGGGCTTTCAGGCGGATATCGACTTCTTCTACCTGGCGAAGAACTACTTCTCCTTGCGGGATTACCGACCTGACGATTTTCGCCTTGTGAACCTGATCATGGCAGGATTTGGCATCGCAGGTCTGTTGATGAGCATAGCGGTGTCAGGGTCGGCACTGACGAAATTCGGTCTCACGCATTGGCAGAAAAGCGGCGAGCTGTCGAAAAACGGGTTTTTCGGCAAGCCCGGCACCGGCTTTATCCTGGGCAAGATGTCCAAGCCGAAGCGCAAGGGCAAATACCTTGTGGCGAAGACCTTTCCGCATGCTTTGATCGTCGCGCCCACGGGCCGAGGTAAGACGTCGGGTTTCGTGATCCCGAACCTGCTCACCTGGGAAGGCTCTGCCGTGGTGTTGGACGTGAAAGGCGAAAACTTTGAGGCCACGTCGCGGCATCGGCGCAAGCAAGGAGACAAGATCTTCCGTTTTGCACCGACCGACTTCGAGGACCGCAGAACGCATCGCTATAATCCGCTGTTGCGAATTTCCGAGCTAAAGGACGCGGCGCAGCAACAAATGGAGTTGCAGCTACTCGCTTCGCTCTTCCTGCAGAATGAGAACGAGCGCGTTCAGGGCCTCTTGAAAGGTGGTATCGACTTGTTCGTGGCCGCTGGCCTGGTGGCATTCCAGCGCAAGAAGCCGACGCTTGGCGAAATCTACCGCATCGCTGCGTCGGGTGGGAACAAGCAGAAGGAATACATGGCGCGTGGTGTGGAGGTTCAAAACGAAGCCGCGAAGCTGATTTTCACGCGGTTGGCGTCAACGAACAACGACACGCTGACATCTTATGTGTCGCTCTTGATGACATCGGGTTTGGACCAATGGCAGAACCCGGCCATCGACGCGGCGACACAGGTTTCAGACTTTGATTTTCGGAACATCCGCAAGGAGCCATTCAGTGTCTACCTGATCGTGCAGCCGCTCATGGTTGAACCAATGGCACCGCTGATCCGGCTGTTCTTTTCTGATCTTCTGGCGTCGATGCAGGACAAAGAGCCAGGGCCGGACGAGCCATGGCCGGTGATGATTATGCTCGACGAGTTCAATCGCCTTGGGAAAATGCCCATCGTCACAAAGAGTATCGAGACGCTACGTGCATATCGCGGGCACCTCGCAATTGTCACCCAGACGATCCCTGCGCTTGATGAAATCTATGGGGAAAACACCAGACGCGCCTTGCAGGGGAACGCCGGGGTGAAACTCTACCTCACCCCTTCAGACGAGAAGACGGTTGAGGAATTGAGCAAGGCAGTCGGCAAGACGACCAAAAAGGTGGTCACGCGGTCACGCGCGATCGGCAAGAATCCGTTTGAAGGTCGCAGCCAGTCGGTGAGGACGGAGGAAGTTTCATTGCTTCCGGAGGACGAAGCCAGGCGCTTGCCGCTTGAAGAAATCGTTATGGTGATCGACGCGCAAATGCCCATTCGAGCAAAACGCATCGAGTATTTCAACGACCCTTATTTCAAGGGCATCCACGCGGCGCAGACCGGGGATCTTCCTTTCCCAGAGAAGAAGGTTTCCACTTCGGTTGGTGCGGTTGAGGAAGAACCCGAGCAGGAAGAGGCGAAAGTCGAGGCCGAGGTTGAAACGCCGGCACCCGAGCCAGAAGCAAAACCTGCGACGGTTGTGCCGGCCACATCGCCAGCCGCGACGCCGGCACAACCGCCCGAGCAGGGTAAGTTGCCGATTGAGCCGGTGGATCGTGTTGCACCAAAGCGCGAGTCTATCCAGCGGGCGGCGCTTGAAGACACGAGCAGGCCTACGATCCGCACGCCGAAGCGAAAACGTGCCAAGACGGTGATGGCCGTGGATGCCGATCAGCAACGTCAGATCGAAATGGACCTCGCCACGCAGGTCGAGTTGAGCCTTGCAGCTCCGACCGAGGCTGATGTTGCAGAGCTGAGCGGTACTATCGTCGGGCTGGAGCAGTTGAAAGACAGTATGCCAGCCGTTGAGGAAATGGACGGGCAGCTCAATCCGATTCCGCCTTTCGCGGCAGAGCAAGAGCGTCAGTTTGCGAAGGACCTTGAGAATGGTCACGCGCTTATTCAGCGGGGCGAAGACGGTGAATGGGAGCGTGTGACTGCCCAGGGCACCGAGAAGTTGGGGTATCGCGATGAAGGAAGCGCCGTCAAAGCATGACCGAAGATGACTTGCGAGAGCTGCGCGAGTTCAATGAGGAACGTGACGTTGTTTCCGATGGTAAAGGTGGCGTTCGCGAGTAGGGCAGGGCGGACTAGTGCAGTGTTCGAGGCGGGTGATCGAATAGGATCACGCTGAAACCTTCAGGAGAAGACGGCGATTCAACTAACACAAAGATTTCGGGTGTTCCCTCCCTTTCATATAGGCAGCGAAATTTTCCATAGTTGTCGCCTTCGTCAATGACCTGATCATAGCGGCACGTGAATTTGACGCCATCGTGTTCCCATTGAGCCAAGCCGGATCGGGTTACGAGGGCCAAGGGCTTTCCATCGAGCAGAATAAGGTCTTGATCAACGATGATCTGGTGCATGCGTTGCGGCTCCATATGCAAAGACGGCCCGCGTTGCGGGCCGCCCTATGATGTTTTCCTGGCTATCGACCGATGCGCTTATTGCGATCCATTTGGGCCTGATAGTTGGGGGCTTGACCGGCGTTTGGGTTAGGTTTTGGGGTGTTTGCTGGCTGAGGTTGCATTGGTTGACCGTAGCCCCTCTGCGCGGGCATTGGTTCAATTCCCAACATTGCTCTTGTTCGCAATCCGGCTGCGGTAGCTCCTGAAGCGTTACCGACGAGATAAGCGTTTTGCGCTTGTCGAGCTCCTACCAAGCCGCGCCCATACTCATAGCTGCCACCGAGCCCACCGGTCATTGCAGGCATCATAATGTTTCCAGAGATAGCTCTTACGATGAAGGGCGTTGCTAGAATGAAACCCTTTGCCATTAGTACCATCATAAAGAACGGAACCAGCGCACCAATATTTGGTGCAGCAGTGGGGTCGCCCAGTTCACCAAGAAGAGAAGCTGAAACCCCGGTGATCGTTGAGAATACGCCAGCAATGACGATGGGATAAATAGCAAACGAAACTAAAGCAGTAAGCCACCGTGCAAAATAATCCTTTGTTACATCGAACAGCGTGAGGAATATCATAATGGGCGCAAGACCGAGAAGCAAAGCAATCATCAGACGTGACGCCACCATAATAAATGCGGCAAGTGCGCCGAGAAGCGAAAGAAGGAAAACGCCCAAATTCGAGAGAATTGCCCCTGCCATCCAGTTTAGTTCTTCACCGGCTGCGTTCAGGTAATCGCCGAAACGGGCGATCATTCTGTCAAACTCTTCCGCATAAGTTCCAGAAGGACCTGGCGCACCACCACCTACAGCAGCAATAAGCGATCCTGCGATACTGTCGATACCGTTCAAGATCGCGGCTGATAGTGCATTAAACTGCGTCCAGTTCTGTGCGAATATTCCTATGAGAACGATCTTCACAGCTAGCCAGAACGCCGTTCGACCGTCCATAGAACGATACTGGAATACCATATTAATCGCGACGAGAATGAGAACGAGGGTTACTCCCAACGTGGTAATAGTGCCGACCGTTGCTGCCACCGCTCCAAATTGTGTTTTGGCAGCATCGTCTAAAAATCCCTGTGACTCGTCTACGATCCATGAAACGACGCTCATCGTAGCCTCCTAAGTTACCAATTTCCTTCTGCTTCACAGAGTTCTCGCGCAGCTGCACGAAGTTCGTTGAAGCGGTTGAAATATTCTTCTTCAGCTTCCCGTAGAGTGTTTCTATCGCCGCCGAGATAGTTGTCGTTGAAATGTTGGACGGCGGTGTCCCATGACGGGAAGCGTGTTTCACAGGAGCACTCCTGCGCCTCAACCACACGTTCCACACCTTGGGCTCTATAGATCGTCTGGATTACGAGGCGCTTGTAGCGCTCTCGTGAAGGCAACTCGGCCATCCATTCGGGTTCCACGGGCCGACTTTGGCAGAAATCATATTCGCTATTTAGCGTCGGCACCAAGCCTTGCGCCGTTGCCAAGGCCGGTGACAATCCAATAACAATAGAAAGAATGCAGATATGCAGTTTCATGCTCGCTTCTCCACAGGTGTTTGCATTTCCTCTTCACTGAATTCGTATTGCAGCAGAACGGTATAAGTAGGCTCGTTGTGCGGAAAATGCGTCATGGATACGATCTTCCAGCCATTTAGAGTGAACTTAGCAATCTCATTCTCCATGTCCTGGTACCTAAATTTTTTTCCAGCGGGAAAAGTCAGGATTTTGGGCATATAGCTTTTTCCATTGCTCATGTTTCGGCCTCCTTTCCTAATTCTGTGCCGGGCAGATAGAACTCGGTGATCCCACGCTTGCCGTCTTCACGGCCCGCCTGGATGATCACGTCGATAGAACTTTCGATGTAGTCTACCATATCCCTATACGGGATCGGGACTTCGGTCTTTAACGCTGCGATTGCTAGGCGCTGAACCGCCAGTTGGGGCGTTTCCGCGTGCAGGGTGGTCATCGAGCCCCCGTGTCCCGTGTTGATGGCTTCAAGGAAGGTCATGGCCTCCTTTCCACGCACCTCGCCCAAGATGATCCTGTCAGGCCGCATTCGAAGCGTGGAAGTCAGCAGGATATCCGCTGTCTGGTGTGGCGCATCACGGTTGGAAATCAGCGTGACTGAATTCGGCTGCGTCGGCAGCAGCTCCGCCGCTTCCTCAATCGTGAGGATCCTTTCTTCGTCGCTGACATAAGAAAGGATCTTCCTTGCAGCGACCGTCTTACCCGTGGACGTGCCACCAGAGACGATCATGTTCAGCTTGTTTTCGACGCAATGACGAATTGCCGCGTCGATATCACCGCTTGCAACAACTTCGCGAAGCTGGCGGTTCTTGTCCTGGCGCAGTTCTTCCAGCTTGCGTTCTTTTCCGTAGAGAAAACCCAACTCGATTGAATCGAGGGGCAGGCTGGAAAAGAAGCGTAAACTGATCGACATGCCCCGACTGACAGCGGGGGGAGTGATGACCTGCGCCCGGATTGGCCGATCCCGATAGGTGATCGAGACCGACACGATGGGTTTGTCTTTGGAAAGGGGCGTTCCAGCATCAGACGCGATCTGGTTGCCAAGGTCCTTCACCTGATCTTCAGTCAAAGTCTGGGCAAGGCGAGACATGAAGTGGTCGCCTTGAAACTCACCCCAGCAGGAGCCGTCCGGGTTGATGCAGATTTCAATCACATCATCCCGTTCGGCGTCCTCTAGGCGGTCGATGGAGGATTGAAGGTAGCTCAACGCCATTGGATCAGAATATCTCCAAGTCGCGGTCTACCATGACCGTGATGCGCGCACCCTGATCTACGTAGATCACAGGCCCAATCGACAGGTACTCACCGATCACGCTGTCAGTCGCATCAGCCAGATCGTCACCAATATCTTCAAGAACGTCTTCCGCAATCTCATCCTCAGTCTGATTGGCGGCAACGCTTGGCGCGGCAGAAATCAGCGAAATGAGGGCAGCGGAGCCGAAGCGTTCTGCAAAGCGCGTGTCAACGAAGCCAGTTGTACCCGAGCGGCCAAGCTCATCGGCACCAAAGGAGCTAATCACCACCGTCTGGTTGTTCGGCATGATGATCCTGTCCCACGCAATGGTCAGACGGCTTTGTGCGATATCTGCGCCGGAGCGATATCGGCCGATAAGCCGCGATCCGGCAGGGATGAGCAACCGGGTCCCATCGTAACTGTAGACGTTTTCGGAGGTGATAGCGCGGACCTGGCCTGTCAGTTCGCTCGAAATCGCGGTTTCAAGCGCTGCCTGGATGACTGTGCCTTGCATGACGGTGTTGGAGGGGTTTGCGATCACTTCGGCCTGCGTGACCGCTGAGGGCAGGGCACCATTGAGTACGAAGTCGGTAACGTCACTGAAAGTGCGTTCGGCCAACTCAGCACCATCGGCACCGAGACCGCCCGTTAAGCCGCCAAAGGCAATCGTTGGCGATTGGATGCGGCGTTCTTGGAACGCGCGCTCCTCTTCCGCGCGCACTTGCAATTCTGCAAGACGACGCGCTTCTTCTTCCCGCCGTATCCGTTCTTCCTCGCGCAGGCGTAACTCTTCCTCGGTTGGACCAGACGGGGCAGGGGCCGGGGTCTGAGCTTCCAGACGTGCCATGTCGAGGTCCAGGCGCAGTTGTTGAAGCTCACGATCCCGCGCTTCTAGTTCGTCCGCGAATTGCCGTTGCGCTGCCTCAGAGGCAGCTTGCAGTTCGGCAAGTTGCGCAGTTAGGGCATTCATCGCCTCAGCCGCCGCTGTGTCCTCCTCGACAACAGGCTCAGGTGCATTCTGAATGGCCTCGATCTGCGCTTGAAGAGCCGCGATCTGGGCCAGCAATTCGGCATTGGGTTCGACGGGTTCCGGTTCCGCTTCTACAACTCTCACTTCCGGCTCTGGCGGCACGAAGGGCTCGATTGCTCCAAAGCCATCGCCTTCCGGCTGGAATTCGTCAGGTGTCGCCGTTGGTAGCACCACTTCCTCTTCAGGCTGGTTGAGCAGGTAAAATACCGTTCCAGCCAATCCGATCAGGACGACAACCATAAGCGCCATGAGGGGTGAGCGGCGCTGCGTTGCCGCCGGGCTTCCAGTGCCCGCGGCTTCGAGGCGAGCGAGGCGTTCGGTTACGTCCGCCTGGTTTGGATCATCGCTCATGATGTGCCTCCTGCGGTCAGAGTGTTGGATTGGATGCACACGACGGTTTCGCCAAGGCGGAGAACCCACTGCGCGTTGACGCCAGAGACGCGGATCACGCCGGGATCAGTCTGTTGGGTGTTGACCGTCCGTTCACGACCGTTCGAATACCGGAAGATCGCAGGGATCGGGGCATTCCGTGCGAATTGGAAGTAGGTGAACGTGCCATCATCCCAAACCCGTGTGGGCGTGATTTCCGTGCGGTCGCTAGCACCATAGTTGTAATTCGGAGCTTGCGCGGCGACGGCGTTCTGTGGCCGCCGTTCTTCGTCAGGATACCGGAATTGAACAACATAAAAGGTCGGTGAAGATACTTCCATAACGTTGAAATAGTAACTGCGTTGGTTGGTGTAGACTGTGACGTTGGTATGAACACCGCGCGCCAGAGGCTTGATTGCGAATGCCTGCCCACCGGGCACACCGTCGAGTTCGAAACCTTCGGTGTCACCAGCGAGGATCGACCGGATTGTCTCGCCCTCGCCAAATTCCACGGTCGTGACATGGGTGAGCGATACGTTCAGCCGGTAAACCTGTTGATCGACATAAGTGGCAATGCGGACACGACTGTCATTTGGGCCACGTCGAGGCGTGTTTTCCGCAAATGCAGTTGAAGCCATGATAACCAGACATAGAAATGCAAATCCAAAGCGGCGCATCTTAATTCTCCAATCTGTCTGAACGGATCGAATATTCGATCACGGTGAAGCCAAAGGGGTTCGTCCAGACCTGATCAATTGTGCGCGCCTCTTCGGGTCGAAACTCGAAAAGCATGGTCGCGGTGAACAGGCCAGCTTGGACGCCTTGAATGGAGGTGAGCCGCTTGCGGAGCCGGACGGTCGCGCGGTTCTCACCGATCAAGTTCACGCTCAAGATTTCAACATCCAGCGTGGAATTGCTGCCATAGACGGTTGGAGGGTATTGCGGGTTCGCGCTGTTCCATTGTTGGCGCACAGAGGCTTCTGCGCGTCCATCGGAGCGCTGCAACACGCTGTTTATCCGGACATCATTGTCTAGCTGATTGTAGACCTCACGATCAGTTACATAGCGGAAGATTTCAGCTTCGATCACGGCCTGGTTGCCAGTGATCGCGCTTGCGCCAACGGAGACTTCGGGCAACGCAAAGCCCGTCTCGGGATCGTAGGGAACGACCACCGGGGGCGGGTCTACATCGAGGATGGCTACCGCAACAGCGCTCAGGCATCCGACGACGCCGAAGGCTAGTCCGGTAAGCCCGAGCTTTTGCCACAACCGTTCACGGCGCAATGCACCGTAAACCAGTTCTTCCTCAATGATTTCTTTTTCGTTGTCCAAAGGCTCTATCCCTCAATGTTAGTCGCCGAGGTCAGGAATGGTGAATTCCATGAAGTTCTGTTCTTCGGCGATGGTGGCTGCGTCTATGACACCCCCGGTGCCATCACCCACGGTCTGAACGGCTTCGAGCTGCCACATCGCCACGAGGGCAATGGCTAGTTCAGCCGTCACACGGGTGTTCAGATCGACGCTCTCTTTGAGTTCGTCCATGTCATCGATCAGACCGACAAGGCGGTCGACACGCTCAAGCGATTGGCCCGCATCCTCATAGCTGTTTTGCGCAGCGGCAGAGACGAGGGCGCCAGTGGTCGCTTGGGTGGCGATGCGTTCGGCACCAGCATTTCCACTGGTTGCCATCTCGCTGAGCGTGTCTTCGTCGAAGCCGAGTTCCGCGAGAACACGGTCCATCTGGGTTTCAATTTCGCCCGCGCCCGATCCACTCAGGCCGGAGAAGTCGCCCGTGCGGATCGCTTGGATCGTTGCCTGGATATCGCCGAATTCCTGATCGAGAATGCCGTTGAGTTCGGCTTCCATTTCCGTGGCGATGATTTCGGGCAGTTCAGCCAAGCGTGTCAGCGCGGCATAGGTTTCCTGAAGCTGTGCGAGCTGGTCGGTAAGCGTGGTCAGTTGCTCACGAAGCTGCAAAAGCTGTTCGTTCTGCAGAAGCTCGTCTTCGATCATCTGGCGGAGTTGCTGGATGTTTTGGGCGATGTTCTGCGTGTCCACGACCGGGACACCCTGCGCGAAGGCAGGGGTGGTCATGATGGTGACAGGTGCCGCGAAACCGAGCGGCAAAAGCAGTGCGAATGCGGAAGTCCGAAGGGTGTTGCGGACGTAGTTGGTGAGAAGCGTTAGAGCGCGCATTAATCTAGGTCCTCTATGGTGAAGTTCATGAATTCTTGTTCTTGCATCCGAGCGGCTGCGAGACGCAGTTGCTCAGCGCTAAGGGGTTGGGTCCGTGCGGCTTGCAGTCTTGTCATTGCGGCAATGAGACGGACCAGTTCAGCCCGGGCGTAGGTGTTCAACGCCATGGACTCTTGCACATCGGTGGTGGAGCCAATGCGGGTCACGATATCCCGCACGCGAAGGGCGGCTTGCCGGATCGCGGTCGGGGAATTGCTGCCATAGAAGGCCGCGCCAGTTCCCATCATCGACAGGTTCGAGTTCGCCAGTAGGGCGGGGTCGATTGTGCCAAGCGCTTCGATCCCGCCAATCCGCGCAAGGTATTCGTTGTATTTCTGCGGAATGACGGTGACGTAGTGCTGCGTCTCTTGGAACGGCGGCACGCCGCTGTACTCGATCACGCGGCCCGGGCCAGCGTTATAGGCGGCAAGCGCGAAGATGATGTTGCCATCAAAGCGGTTGAGCTGTTGTGCCAGATACCGCGCTCCGCCTTCGACTTGAAGGTAAGGGCTGCTTCGATACTCAGGGAAGATACCCAGATCGCCCGCTGTTCCCGGCATGATCTGCGTCAGGCCATAGGCACCGACCGGGCTTTCGGCCCGGATCACGAACCGGCTTTCCTGCCAAATCAGCGCTTGGATCAAAGCCCGCCATTGTACGACGGACAGGCCCGCCGCGCCGACGCCCGGATGACCATGGGTTTCCTGTGCTACGCGGATGATAAGCTGCTCGATATTCTCAGCCGCATCGCCGAACATTTGATCGCCAGCGGGGTTGGGATCGAGGTCAGCGGTCCCATAGACCGCCTCTACAGACCTATCCGCATCCCCGCTGCCGTCTTCAAGGCCAGAGACCATTCCCGATATAGCAACGCCGCCCGCATCAAAGCTGGTCTGGGCATCGAGAATGGCGTTGAGAACCGAAAGCTGTTCGCGTTCAATCTCTGAAATGGCCTCTTCGACAGCGAGAGTTTCACCTTGTACCGCAAGGTCCGCCTCTCGATCAGCCGTTTCGATGATGTCGCGGGCCGTGAGACCGGAATCCACAACCGGCACGCCCTGGGCAAGTGCGCTGGTTGAGACACCGATCAGCAACAGCGCTGCGACGGCGAGCTTACTCATTGGCAATGTCCTCCAAATCAAGCGGATCAGGACCACCAAGAGCGTCGAAAGAGCAGTCATGGGACGCAGGACCACGCGACACAAAGCTAAAGCAGTTGGCTTGTGGCTCTTGATAGTCCGCGCAACCTGCGATCACGGACAGCAGTAGAATACCGATCAATTTCTTCATTGTTGGAGCCTCCAAAAGTCTGGCCGATCCCGGTAATCGGAGCCGACGAGTTTTTCACCTGCCTCCATCCCGCCGAGGATGGTCAGGTTGTTGCCAAGGGCGCTTAGGTCTGCGTCCACGACGACTGATCCTTGGTCATCTCGAATGAGCGCCAAGCGAGAATTCGTGCCAGTGCTGAGGAGCGTATCCAGCTCCTTCTGGTAGAGATTGAGCATTTGGTAATCCGAGGCGTTGGCCCGAATGTTTGGGAGAAGTACCTGGGTGGGCACTGCCTCTACGATGGTCTTGCCGGTGCGCGTCCGCTCCAATTGGCTCGCATATTGCGTCATCATCACAGCCACGGTGTTCTGTTTCCGTGCTGTGACCAGCCATTGCGACAAGCGTTCCGCGAAATACTCGTTGTCGAGTGCCTTCCACGCTTCATCAATGATAATGATCGTTGGGCGGCGGTCTTCGATTTTGCGCTCGATCCGGCGGAACAAGTAGCTAAGAACGGCCATCCGTTCCTTGTCGCTTTCGCTGTCGAGGATCCCGGTCAGGTCGAAGCCGACCAAATCGCCGTCCAGCGAGAAAGTGTCTTCAAGGCTATGCCCGAAAATCCAGCCGAACCTGCCTTTTTGAGCCCATTCAAGAACGCGCTGGTTCAGGTCGCCATCGTCATCCATCGACATGAAGAGCGACGCGAAGTTTTGCCAGTCCCGTAGACCCGGATCGGTGGCCTGTGCGTTCTGGCGGACGCATTCCACTATCCTGTTGGTCTGGGCTGGCGTGAGCGGCTTGTCTTCGCGATAGAGCAGGGAGCCGAACCAGTCGGAGAGCCATGCAATGCCGCGCTTGTCCACTTCGGTCCAGAGGGGGTTAAGCC
Source organism: Pseudomonadota bacterium (assembly GCA_038630445.1). GTDB lineage: Bacteria > Pseudomonadota > Alphaproteobacteria > Caulobacterales > Hyphomonadaceae > Henriciella. The sequence goes on from JBCBCO010000002.1 coordinate 24,760, forward strand.
CCGTCGGCATACCGCCCTGGATCGTCGTGTAGCTGCCCCCGTTGGCGCGGACGGCCATTTCCATGCCCTGTCGATAGTCGAAGACGAAGACGCGGGCATTGGCACGCACAGCTTGCGTCATCAAGAATGCCGAGAAGACCGACTTACCAGAGCCAGGACGGCCCATGATCAACGTGTGGCCACTGGTCGGCTCTTTCTCCGGTGACCCGGCCTCATGGTACGAGAAGCGATAAGCGCTCCTTTCAGGGGTCGGGAAGATCGAGATGATCTTGCCCCACGGCACTTCCTCCGCGGCCTTGCCAAGCTGAGTCCGGTGAAAGGCCGCGAAGTCGGCAAAGTTCCGATTGGTCACTGTGCTGGCCCGCAGGCGCTTGGGCTGGTTGCCGGGGTGCTGGCTGAAATAGTGCGTGTTTGCTCCGAAGCGGTCGCTCACCATCGTGACGCCTTCGGAGGCGGCGGCATTCACAATCTCAGCGCCGAGGCTTTCCAGTTCCTCGCGGGTTTCCGCAAACACCGTCACCACCATGTGGTGATCGCCCATGCTGGCACGTTTCGCTTCCAGATCGTCAGCCAAAAGGAGGAGGTTTTCGCGCAAGGAAACCGCGGCGTCGTCTGCCGCCTGCATTTGCTTCACTTGCCGTTTGATCCGCGAAATCGTCATGTTGGTGTTCACGGGCGTGAACGAGTGAGTGACGATCATTTCGACGGGCAGGTTGAGCTGGTCGAACATGACGCAGTTCGTTTGCTCGGAATAGTCTTTGATGCTGTAGCTCTTGCCAAAGCGACGACCTGCAACGCCTTCGCTCAGCTCGAAGTAATCGCCATAGAATGTGGTCCGCGTGTTTGACACGGAGGACGCCAGAAAGCCGAATTTCGAAGTATGATAGAGCGGTAGTTCCTGACCCGTGTTCAGCGCACCAAGAAAGCCGACAAGCTCGCCTTTTTCAGCCGACAAGATCGACGGTTTCAGATTGCCGAGGCCGGACATGAAAATGCCTACGGCTTCATTTAAGCGGCGCTGTCGCTTGGCGGTCTCTTCGCGCAACCGTTCTGGCGACGGACGCCGCATGAAAGTCAAGAAACTCTTGGAGGGAGGGCGATGGATCACGGTCAAAGTGATCGTCTTGTCGCGCAAGCCGCCATTTTCGAGCTTGCCACGCCATTGCTGATCAACCATCGCGGCGAAGCTATCGCCTTCGATGGGTTCTACATCGACTCCGATCCCCTTGGAGACCTTGTGGACATAGTAGCTGAATTCTTCGCCTAGTTGAGCCACGATCCGGGCGAAGCTCGCCCGGATGCCATCTAGGTAATCATCATCGGTCGTATAGCTATTGATCCCGGTGATCCGGATGCACTGGAACAACTCATTAACGCGCGTCCGCACGGTACGATCATCAACGAGGCTCACATAGGGCAGCATGTGGGCCAGTTGCTTTTCGTGCTGAAACCACACAGGCATCAATGTGCGTTCATCCAACTCGTCACGGGGCATAGCTATCTCCGCCATGGATTTTCCTGTTTCTGGTAGGGGGCGTCTCTTGAAGGGCGGTCATCGCAACGTCGATGAACCGGGGGTCCCAATCCGCCGCCTTCCAGAGGACCGGATACAGAACCGCCGCGATGCCAAGCACGAGGAAGCTCTGTATCCAGACAAAGAGCAGGACGGTGCCGAAGAGCCAAACAACGGCATACATAATCGGCAGACCGAACAGTTTGGGCGGGCGCACGAGGCCAAGGAAGAGAGGTGATCTTTCAGCCACAGGGCACCCCCTTAGCTGAAGACCGCTGCAACGATTGTCGGCGCTGCGGCGACACCTGCGATACCAACCAGAACCCACAGGGCTTGGCGCAGGTCGATGATGTTGAAGAACCAGCTCAGGAAGACGCCAATGACCGCCAGCGTGGCGATTACGACACCAAGCGGACCAGTCAGCGCGTCAACGATACCCTGCAAGAGGTTCTGGATCGGCGATAGGTCGATAGATTGCGCCATCGCCGGTTCGGCCATGACGATGAAGACCGTACAGACGGTCAGCAGTAGTTGGATCGGCCTCATGAGTTTTCTCCTTCTAGCCTGTTGAACACGGCCAGCACCCGCTGAACGTGGTTTTGCGTTTCACGGTAAGGCGGGATGCCCCCGTATTGCCTGACGGCATCGGGACCAGCGTTGTAAGCAGCCAGTGCCAACCGCGCGTCGCCGAACGTCTCTAATTGTGCGACGAGGTAACGAGCGGAGCCGTCAAGATTTGCCCGCCAGTCAAAGGGATCAACGCCAAGATCTTCGGCGGTTCCCGGCATGAGCTGACCCAGGCCAATCGCGCCGACATGCGAACGTGCGTTCACATTGTAGGCGCTCTCGATTTCGATGTTGGAGCGGAACAGCAGCCGCCATTCCGTCACGGTCAAACCCGCCGCGCGCAAGCCCCGGTGGCTTCCATAACGCATGGCCGTGTCATCAATTGCAGCGAGGATTTCGGGGCGGGGGACTGCGACCCGAGGCGCGACAGCCGCGACCCGGAACGAGCCATCTTCGGCCTCAGCATCATCACCGTCAGTGGTTCCGCCGTCGCCGAAAATGTTCAAGGGCGCATTTGCGTCACCTTGTCCAACACCGTCATTGTAATTTCGGGCAAAGCGGTCTTGGGACTGCGATGGCGTTAGGGAGCCATCGTACTCCATCGTGAAGACCATTTGTGCTGTTGCTGCACAAGGCGCAGCCAGCAGAAAGAGGGCGCTAGCTGTCGCTGTCGCCGTCTTCCTCTTGAGATAGCGTAAAGGTCCAACGCTGACCTTCGTAGACCGGGAATGCGATAACAGAGAAGCCGAGGTCGATAAGGAAGGAGACCAAGCCGGTGACGGTCTTGAACTTCCTGACTTTGATATAGTCGCCACCCCGACGGGCACGTGCTGTAACAAGCTGTTTCTCAACGCCGTCATCATTAACAGCGCGGAGAATCCACAAGCCATGCCATACCGAGTTCTTACGGTACGCATCTTCCTTGCATACAACTTCGACGTGATATCCGGACTCAATGAGGTCTCGGAATCCTGCTTCTGTAACCACATTAGGCGCTTCTTTTTCTAAATCCATCTCCACGGTGGCGCTCTTCCTATGGTTGGGCGCACCGAGGCTATTGCTTCGATGCGCCATAGTTACAATAATACGGTTGTGTGCGCACGATACGGTTTTGTACCCCGAATGCGCTTTAGCCCGCGCACAGTATTACGCACGCAAACATGGATTTCTCAAGCATTGAAGGACGTTGAACATGCTCAATCGAACGGGCCGTTACATTCTCAACCCTGTACTCTTGTTGATTTTGCTTGCGGGGCAGGTATATGGGCAAACCTGCTACGCGCCGGAGAGACCTTTTGTTCCGACTGATCCCCAAGACGTTCAGGAGTACCGCGACTTGATCGGTCGCGATTTTGAAACCTACATCGCGGATATCCAGAGTTACTTCAGATGTCTTGAAGAAGAGAGAGCGCGGGCCTTCGAAGAGGCCCGCGAAGTCAGCCAAGAGTATGGTCGGTTTTTGGAAATCACTAGCGAGTGATGAGGCAGGGGAAGCAGACATTGGCGTGTGGAGCAGCGAAGGTCTCGGAAGAGCCCGACTCGACCATTATGATTTTGTGCTGCGTGCGCTCGCAGCGAGGAAAATGCGGCATGAGCGAAAAACCTCATGCTGTCGCGCGGCGGGAGAAACCGCCATTCGAGGATGCCGCAGCATGGTTTTGGAGTCGAAATTGCAGGTCGCGGGATATTGATGCCGTTCCAGATCTGCATCCTAAGGCCCGCTTTGATTGCTGATCGCTAGTTTCAAATCATCAACCAAAGCATCACGACGGCCATTCCCACCATCATGAGGTTTTCTGTGAGGCTGACAAACCCTAGCGGGACGTTAGAGTTTCCTCCAACGCACGCGCATTTCAGCTCGCGTTTGTCGATGTAGACGGCTTTGAAGACGCTGATGGCTCCGATGCTCGCAACCAGGAGCGCTGCGGGAGCGGACACCCAGGTCAGTATCATGCCAGTCATGAGGATACCCGCGCCGGTTTCTACGAACGGATAGATATAGGCGTAAGGCACCCATTTCCGCGCGAGTAAATCGTAGTTGAGGAACATCGTGGTGAAACCTTCGATGTCGCGCAGTTTCTGCATGCCGAGAAGGATCATCGACACCGAGATGAACCAGCCAAGTGTCTGCCATGTGATTGCGCCGAGAAACCCAATGGAAAGTGCCACTGCGGTAAGCGCTGCAACAGCGAACAGATACAAGACAGGTCGATAGGTTTTTACTGTGGGATCCCAGCCGGTGAGCTTTTCGCGCAGGTCGGTGTAGCCGCCAACGCGTTCTCCTTCAATCCATGCTTGCGGTGTCGTTTTGACGTTATGCTCGGCCTTGAAGGCATCCACTTCGGCGCGGGTTCGGAACAGCCGATCATCGACGTCATAGCCCTGGCGTTCAAGAAGCCAACGCGCCTTTTGCCCGGATGGGCATAGATGATCTGGCAAGGCCATTCGGTAAAGCACAGCAGTTTTGCCGACCGCTTCTTCAGCCGGATTTGTTTCAATTTCAGCAACATCGCGTGCGTCTTTAGGCATTGGCTTCTCCGGTTCCGTGCTTCGTATGCGGGGGTGGTGCTTGCGTTTGAACTGCTTCGCCATATATACCCCCCTGGGGTATATAATCAAGACCGAGAGATTTGATCCCGTGTTCTCTCGACTTTTTCTCTGCCACCATGCGAAAAGAAGGCCATGCACAACAATCGCGAAGCCACGCTAAAACGTCTCAATCGCCTTGAAGGGCAGGTCCGCGGGATCGCCCGGATGGTCGAAGAGGATCGTTATTGCGTTGATGTATTAACGCAGATTGCGGCAGTACGCGCAGCACTCAAGGGCGTCGAGAAGCTCGTGATAAATGATCACGCGTCACACTGCATCGAGGATGCGCTCGCCTCGGGGGACCGAGAGGATCAGCGGGCTAAATTCACAGAATTGCTTGAATTGCTCGACAAGGCGCGAGGCTAGGTCGTTAGAGACTGACGGGTGGTGTGGTTACACTCGTGATCGTTGCGGTTGCCAACAGGATCAGGACGACAGCTAGCATTTCAACTGAAATAGAACGGCGCAGAGCATGTGTTGCGCCAGGTTTCTCGGCGCGCATAGCAGGGACAAGCCTCACTTTATTGAAAGCCGCAAAGCCCAGAAGTACCGCAACAATCGCGACTTTGAGCAAAAGCCCTACGCCATAGGCCGTTCCAAACAAGGCCGTTAAGGAGCCCGAAAGGAGCCACGCGAGCGCTGTACCCGCAAGGATCAGGGCGGCCACTCCGAAAGCAGCGACATTGCCAAAGTGGTGCAACACATCAACGCCAGAGGGAGTAAGCGCCGCGCGGCGCAAAGGCAAAAGCGCACCAACCCATAAAGCTGCGGTCAGTAGGTGAAGAACAATCAAGACAGCAAGAACCAACCTGGGGTCACCCAGGGCGTGGCCCACCTGAGCAAAAGATATGGCTACGGCAAGGCTGCCCACCAAAGCAATCCACTGCCCTATACGGGGGACCACAACCGTCAGTATCGCAAGTTCGCCAAATCCACGCCAAATCGCGGCGGTGCCAAGTGGGCTTTCCCAAACAAACCCGAGCATCATCGGGTCCGTTGCGCCCTCAAAACCCATCCCGGATATGCGTGCCGCACGAATGCCGAAACGTCCAGCCAAGACCGCGAGGCCGACCAGTGCCGCACCGACCGCAAGCTGTCGAGCAAGGCGTAAGACAGACGCCTCAGCGCGCTTCGCAAAGACAAAGGAAAACAGAACGCCCCCCATCGCGAGCAGAGCCGCGCCATAGCCAACCGCTTTGGCCACAATGGCCAAAGCGGCAAGACCGTCGATGGGGGCCAGTCCAGTCACTCCGCGACGGTAAAAGAGAAGCTACCCTGCATCGGGTGACCGTCTGAGGCCATGCCGCGCCAGTCGAAACGGTAGCTTCCAGGCGCAAGCTCTTCCAATGGCACTGCTCGGAATTCCGTTGTTGGTTCCATACCGGTCTCGCGTTCGATTTCGATGTCATCATCGGTTGCAGTCAGCGTGACGGAAATGATGCGCATCGGATCATCGAACCGCATCGAAAGCTCTGAAACTTCCGTGACAGTCGCGCCATCAGCAGGTGTCGTTGCTTCGGACTTGGAATGCGCCGCAGCAACCATTGGAGCAATTGCGACGGCCAAGCAAAGAAGAAATTGTTTGATCATCTGAATTTTCCTTTATTCGGACTGGGAATTGAGTCTGTCGTGATGCTCTCGAATATCACTGGGCCAGGTTGATTTAATGAAGGATAGCACGGCAATGATCTCTTCATCGCTGAGCACTTCTTCATAGACAGGCATACCGGATGGGGGTGCATTCTCCATCAGTCCGGCAAGCCCATATTTGGTTAGGGTGAAGAGCGTTTCATCGTCGTGGTGCCACGTGTGCCCGGTCGCGTCATGCGGCGGTGCTGGTAGCAAACCATCTTCGCCCCGCGTCCGCCAGTTCGGTTGCCCTTCGAGGCGCCCCCCGTGGCACGCAGCACATTGAGCCACGTAGATGCCCTGACCAAGGGCGACCACTTCAAGGTCATCAGGTGACAACAGACCGACCCCATCGGAGGGTTGGGCCATGACAAAGGCGGCGGCGAAACCGGCGAGCGCGAGCCCGCCGGTCATAAGAACTGCCTTGCGACTTGCCATCACGTATCGAAGGGCTGTGCAGTACCAGCTCGGTAGTACACCGTTCCGGTGCCCGCCTCTCCGCCAAATGCAATAACGTCGTAACGGGCGGACGGATCATCTCCCATGCCGGGGGAACCCATCGGCATGCCCGGAACGGCAAGCCCGGTGACGTCTGGGCGATCCTGTAGGACTGCTTCCAATGCTTCAAACGGAACATGCCCTTCGAAGACATATCCATCCGCTTCAATGGTGTGACAGGATGCCAGTTCAAGCGGTATGCCGCGTTCTGACTTCTGCGCCTCGGGGTCGGTCAGCTCCGCGACAGTGACAGCGTAGCCGCGCGCGCGGGCCAAATCGGCCCATGCGTGACAGCATCCGCACCCGGGAGAGGCGAGAACGTGCATAGGCGTACCTGCGCGCGCAGGAAGAGCGGCCACGACAAGAGCCGCTGCGGAAAGATTAGTGAAGTGACGACGTGTGATCATGTCTGTTGGTCCTTTGATTTGAAAGTTGAATGGATTGCGGACAAGCGCCCGTTTCCGTTCAAACTTTCGGAGGACCGGTCGGAACAGCCCGTGTTAGGTTCGAGAACTCGAAATCAGCATAAAGCACACCAATGACCATTTCGCGTGAGGGACTAACTGGCAAAATCGCCGCCGTGACTACAAGATCACCAAAACAGGGCGTTGATCCCATGCCGCCCGTGGTATCACAGCAGTTCGCAAGCGCCTTCTCTGCATCAGCCACCAGATCGTTTTCTGTCATTTCGGCGTGGTGATCAGCGTGATCCGGTCCATAGTTCAAGCCATGCACAACAGACACGGTGGAAGCACCGGCGAACGCAACAACAAGAATGATCGACAGCACTAAGCGAAACATACCAAATACCTACTGGGGGTATATGGTTTTGACAAGTCACGAGGATGTGTCGCCGTTGGACAACCTAGTTGCACCCATTATGGTTGCGCCACATCTCCGGATCATGCCCGTCAGGAACGGCGTCACATGGGTCATCTGAGTAGCCGCGCAGCACCGAATACTGGGTCACTTGAGTGTCAGTCAGCAATGGCAAAGTCAGCAGGTGCGCGTTGAGGTGAACCAGGCGCAAGTCTGCCCGCGCCTCACCTGCTTCCGCCACCAGCCGCTCAAGTGTCCCCTCATCCGGCGCACCAAGTTGAAAAGCTTCGTCCAGCGATTGTTCCGCCACGACGAACCGCTCCCCAGCAGCTATGGCGTCTGCCCGCATCTGCACCCGGATCACCTCGATGTCGTCGCGCTGCTGTTCGGTCAGACCGATTTCATCGGCAAGCTCAAGGAGATGCGTTGGTCCGGGAACGCCATTTAGCTCGGCGGCGCGTGCAAGACCCCAACCGCCGCCACGTGCGATCTCTTCCAAGTCGTCTTCGGAAAGGGATTTGATAAGGCGCGTTTCTTGTCCTGCATAGTCCGATGGAGCTGAGCCGTGGTTTCCAGTGTGGTTTTGAGCAAAGGCAAAGGTGGGCAAGAACAGCATGAGAAATGCGAAGCGCTTGGTTGTCATGTTTGATATCCTTGTTTGATCCGGTATTTGCGCAAAGACATTGCATATGATGGGCAACATGAAACATGATATAAATCATGTTAGATCATTGGCTCACTTCATTCGAAGCCTCATCTGTTCGAACACTAGACGCAGGCGAGTATCTTTTTCGGCGTAACGATAAAGTTGAAATGGCCTTCCTTGTAAGAGAAGGCCATGTGCTCCTTCGCCGTGCTCTGAAAGATGGCGGACTTCTCACGTTGCACTCTGCCAACGCGGGCGATCTGGTCGCCGAAGCGTCCTTGTTTGCAGATCATTACCACTGCGATGCGGTGACGGATCGGCCGACAAAGGTCTCAACCATACCCAGGGCGAAGATTCTGGAGAACTTTGGGAACGGTTCTTCGGGAAAACAACTTTCAGTGAGGGCATTGGAGCGAACGACCAGAGAACTTCAGGCACTGCGGACGCGCATTGAGATCATGCGGTTGCGAAAGGTAACAGATCGGCTGGATGCCTATCTCGAACTTAATGGACCTCCAAAAGAAGGCGGGTGGGTGCACGTCGCCGATTGGATTGGGGTGACGCCAGCCGCTCTTTATCGCGAACTTGCGAAGCGTCGACGGGACGATCAATCATGAACCCAGACACAAATACCCTTCTAGAGATATCGTACTTTCTGGGCCTTGCAGCAACCAGATAGGTTCAGACTATAAGTTGTTGCGAACTTGGTTCTCCTTCCTAAAATGAACTGGAGAGGAAAGATCATGTTGCCTGAGAAATTTTCCGGTGGGTGCTCGTGTGGAGCAGTCCGGTACAAATCCGAAGGTGTTGCCCGCTACATGGGTAACTGCCATTGCCGCGATTGCCAGCAGGCCACTGGAAGTGCCTATTTTCCAGCTGTGCTAGTGAAACAGACTGATTTCAGGCTTGAGAAAGGGGAACCAAAGTGGTTCGAGCGCCAAGCTGATCGCGGCCACGCAATGCTTCGCGGTTTCTGCTCTGAATGTGGATCACCGCTGTTTCTGATCAACAATGCAAGCGAAGGAGCAATGATCCTGTTCGCGGGTAGTTTGGATGATCCGAGTTGGTACCAGCCAAGCCGTGACATTTACGTGAAGAGCGCACAGCCTTGGGATCAAATGGACCCCAGTCTCCCGAAAGCTGATGGAATGCTTACCTAGCTTTTTAGCGTTGTTACATTTTTGGTGTCAGTCGCAATCCGACTTTGGCTCGTTGCGTACCTCAGAAGAACCTCCCCACACGTGTCGCGTACTGTTCAAACGCGCTTCCGTATTTATCCTTGAGCCAAGGTTCCTCAGAAAATGGTGCGGCGATAAGCACTGCTATTCCCGCTAACCCGACGACCATTGCCCAAGGCGCTGCTGACAAGATCATCCAGCCACTTACGATGCCAATATCAGCCATGTACTGCGGGTTCCGAGAGTAACGATACATGCCCTCAGTGCGCAGGGTGCCTTTGGCTCCACCAGTCTGCGGCACCCCAAAGTGCGAGACTTCCATCCATACCACAATGTTGCCAAGGAGGATGAGAGGCAGGCCAACGCCAAACCGCACCCAACTTGGAATGGCCAGATCAGCCCAACCCAAGACACCAAGCAAGATGAGAACACCGAACAGCGTGAATGTCGGCACCCAGACAAGGAAAGGGGTAAGTGCCGTATAGCGTTTGGGCGGCCATATCCGCCGCGCAGGAAAGGCAATTGACCAAAGGATCGCGGCCAAGGTCATAGCCGCAATGCTCAGACCTAGAGCAACAAGCATGCTATGCATCATACCTCTACGTGGCCGTGGTCGATCACTTCCCGCCGTTCCGCGAGGGCTTGGCGCACGATCTGGAATGCTGACGACAGAAACAGTCCCGCCATGATTGTTGCCACGATCAGATCAGGCCAGCCCGTTGCAGTGCCCCAGACGCCCAAGGCGGCGAACATAACGGCGACGTTGCCGATGGCGTCATTGCGGGAGCATAGCCAGACTGAGCGCACGTTCGCGTCACCGTCCTTGTAGCGCACCAGTAAGAACACACTGGCAAGGTTGGTGAGCAATGCCAGAAAGCCAACAGCACCCATGATCTCGGCTGTGGGAACCCCGACATAAAATACGCGGTAGACAGTCGATCCAAAAACCCAAAGCCCCATCAACAAGAGGCTGAAACCCTTGAACAGCGCGGCATTGGTACGGGCGCGAAGTGAGGCACCAATGACTGCCAGAGAAATGCCGTAGGTCATTGCATCCCCCGCAAAGTCGAGCGCATCGGCTTGCAAAGCCTGTGACTGCGCCAAATGGCCAGCCGTCATTTCAACTGCGAACATCGTCGCGTTCAATGCAATGACGATCCAAAGCCTTCGCTTGTAATCGTCTGATACGCCGTCAAATTTGGTGTCGTGTCCGCAGCAACCTGACATGGGTGAATCCTCTTTCATCTTACGTTGATGATAGTGTAATGTCTCTAGTGACTAGAGGTTCAATAGGTTTCTTCATGTTTTCTATCGGCGAGCTTTCAAAACGCACAAAGGTCAAGGTTCCAACCATTCGTTACTATGAAGAAATGGGACTTTTGGCAGAAGCCGAGCGCACGAGTGGCAACCAAAGACGCTACGATAAGGAAGGATTGGAACGACTGAGTTTCATTCGTCACGCTCGTGATCTGGGATTTTCGATTGAGGCGATATCATCGCTCATCGAGTTACAGGATCATCCAGACAGATCGTGCGAGGCCGCAACAGACATTGCTGTTTCGCAGCTTGCAGATGTTCGCGCGAAAATCAAACGGCTCAAGCTTTTGGAAAGGGAACTCACGCGAATTTCGAAGGGATGTGATGGGCACGGCGTTTCTGAAGACTGCTATGTCTTGGCGTCTCTGGCTGATCATGAACTTTGTGAGAGGGAGCACTGATATCGATAACCAAAATTACAGTTGCGGAAAAAGGGTGTTAGCCAACCTGCTAAGCCAGTCACTTGACTGACTGGTATTGGTAGTTGGTTATGGCAATAGTCGTAAGATGAACACTGAAGAAATCCCTTCCCCTTTCTTCCGCCGCAGTGCTCCAGGTGAACAGCCGCTCAGTAAGACCGATGCGGGACTTTTTTGTTGAGCAGCTCGGATTTGAACTTGGTACGGAGATTGGGCCTGGTCCAAAATTTGTGACTTTGGACCGAGATGGTCAGACAATCATGCTTGCTTGCCATCGAACATTTGGACTTCGAAAACATGGGTGGGCGGCCTATTTCTGGGTAGAAAACATAAAAGCGCTGCATGACGAATTCGAGCGCCGAGGCGCAACACTCAAAGGCCCGATAACTGACAAGCCATACGGTTGCCGAGAGATTGTAGCTATGGCACCGGATGGCCGAGAAATCGTCTTCGGTGAGATAACCGGTGCCCTGGCAGATTAGACGCGTCCATACCTAAACACCGCAGCAAGATTTGCCTTCCTGGATCGGTGGGCATGGAACTGTTGCGTAAGAACAGTAGACGCAGCAGTCCCCTTCAAGCGGCTTCAAGACGATCTGACATGACTTGCATTTATAGAACCATTGGCAGGCGTCTGTCGGCATAGTCTCGGTTTCGACGTGCCCGCAAGTTGGACAGGTGAGCGTAGATTCCAAAACTACTTTTGCGTTTTCTGTCGCCATATCGCGAACCCCGTCAGTAAAAGAAATCCCGCCAAAATCGGCAGCAAAACAGCATCGTTGTAGACGACACCAAGTAAGCCCGTCAGACCAAGCGCTGTCAGCGCGACCGGCAGCAACGGTGTGAAGCAACATAGCGCGGCCAAAATCGTGCCACCTACCCCGAGCACCAGGAGTTTGTTCTTCATCGAGTCGATCTCCACAAATCCCACATAAAACGTTGCGCTGACGCCTCCCAGAGCGGCGAAGACAGCGCGATCAAAAAGGCGATGGATGCAAGTGACGTCCAGATAATTGCAGACCGCCTGCGCGTTGAGCATGGCTTGCGCCGCAGCACCCGATACCAAGCCCAAACGAGGGCAATCGCGACAGCGACAAGAATGAACCCTCGGTAAGCGATGAATGGGCCAAGCATGGTGAGCCATGCGCCGCCAAGGCCTAATATCGAAAGGCCAATAGGCAAAACACAACATGACGCCGACAACAGCGCCAAAAGGGCTGCGAAGGGCATCACTAGGCGGGCAGCGATGCCGGTGTCTGCCACGGGTTGTTGATTTGCATTCATGTCCATTTTGCCTTTCTACCTCCTGTAGCCACTACAGGAGCAAGCGAAATGTTCACCATCGGCAAAGCGTCGGAACAAAGCGGCGTCAACATCGAAACGATCCGATACTATGAACGAGAGGGGATAGTTCCGAAGCCGGGGCGCTCGGCGGGAGGACGTCGGCTATACTCGTCCGATGAAATCGCCAAACTCAGGTTCGTGCGCCGGTGTCGCGATTTGGGCTTCCCGATCTCGATTATTCAGACCTTTCTATCTCTGACCGAGCAGAGCGACCGATCCTGTGGCGAGGTGAAAGCAATGGCTGAGAACCATCTGGGTGAGATCACCGCCAAGATTGAGAACTTAGTGCGCCTCCGAGACGCGCTCTTGAGCCTTTCAAAGAACTGCGAAGATGGCACTGCGGCTTGCCCCATGTTGGACGCTTTGATGAAGGATGGCTTTGGAGATGGCCTGCAAGAGTAAGGCAGCCTTTAGTTTGAGTTTCGCGAACGGTATCCCTGTCCCACCATCTTTCACATTTGCGAAGCGTATGGCGAAAGTTCGGTCTTGGTTCGGGCACAATCGGGGCCTCTGATCGACCGGTTTGGCGACATCAGCTGCGACACAGCGATGAACGCGCCGCGCGTGCGAACTAATGCTGCGTCAGCAACAGCCGCGCCTGCATAAGTCCGGTTTGTCCCGCAGTGTGATCATTTGTAAGCCAGAAACGAATGCCCGCTGTTGGAAGCGGGCGTCTCATCGGGGACACAAGGAAGCGTGCATGAGGTAATATTGATGATTGAAAACAATGGATTATCAAAGAGCGCATAAGAGGGGTTATGTTAAATAGGTCAATTCTGCTGACCTTATTTGCATAGAGATTGAAGGTCCGCACGTCAATCAATCGTACACTACATCTTCATGCGCTTCAGATTTCCACCGTGGCACCAATGACCCGGTGTTCCATTCATAGAGCCAGCCCACGAGCTCGCCAGTTTCTCTGTCAAAGATGCGTTTGACTGCCTGTGCATGAACCCGCTTAGGTTCCGCACCAGGCAAATGAGAACTGTCAGCGCGAATTTTCGATGCGCTCCGTAAAACGATTGGGCCTGTCGAAATCATTCTTGTTTTAGTCATTTTCGCCAAGGTGTGACCCCCAGATTGTTAGGTCTAAGAGCTGGCAAAATATCCCAACTCACTGAAGCGTTATCGGCAGTGCCCCGCTTCCCGCCCCAGTTGTGGTTACAAAAGCTGGGATTGCACGATAAACTATGCAAAGGGGCGCAAAGGAGCGCAAAATTTGCGCATAAGAGATTGATTAAAAACGGTAAGTTTTTTGTTGCAGCGCAGAAAAGTTCGGACAACTTCAAAGTGCTGTTCGCCCGCCTAGCGGCAGAAGGTGCAGGACGTCCAGTTGATCGGCAGGGCTTCGCTGACGGGCCGTGGACGCCCGAAAGTCTTGCGGAAGCGATTTCATCCCTTGATGGGAACGAAAAGGGCATCGAGCTTCGCGCTGTGCAGGTTTGGTTTCAAGACAACGACAATGGCATCGGTAATGATAATGTCCGCTGGCTTGCCCGTATTTTTGGCTGCGACGATCCTGAAGAGACGAGCAAATGGCAGGCTGAAATAAGGGCGTCGAAGGATCGTTTGACGAACGAACGTCGCGAGAAGCGTCGCCGCGCCTCAGCCTTGGATGCAGCCCCGAAAGAAGGCGAACCTCAAATTTCATCGACGCAACCGGAGCCTCCTTCAGCAGCAGTCAGCCAGTCAGTCACCTTCGACCGAGCAATAGAAACTCGGCCGTCGAAGACATTGGCTGAGAAGTGCGAATGGATGCTTAGTGGTTCCGGAACAATGAACCTTTTGATCGCATATTGGCTGGTCTTCTGCGGGTTGGGACTGTTGAACTATGTTCTTGGTACTTTGAGCGTTACATACAGACCTTTGGACGGCTTGGATAAGCAAGTGGGTTTCATATGGGCACCCACTTTAACCGTGTTGCCCTTGGTAGCACTTCCCGCCTTCATTTTCTACGTGAGCGATTTGAACACTTATTGGAAGCAAGTCGGCCGGTCCAAGTGCACAGCAGATGATGTGATTTCCGTCAACATTGAGAGCAACGAAGCCTGGTACGCAAAGGTCAACGACTTCTCGTTTTCCTTCTGGGCGATTTCTTCGTTTTGCTTTTTGTTTGTGTTCGGGTTCCAGTGGGCGGGCATATACATGCCGGTTTATCTCTCCGGCGATACCAATGGCGTCCAGATCGACAGATATCTTGTCACGCTAGTTCGGCCAGAGGTTATTTCCGTAGGCGAGGCCATGGTATTGTCATTTGTCGGCTATCTTTACACGGCCTCCTACATTGCAATCTTTATGCTTGGGCTGCTGTTCCTGGTCATCATCGTCTTGGACTATCACGACATATGCACAACGTCTGATCTTGAGGGGAGCACGGCAGACACCAGACAAATCCGCAAAGAGGGGCAAAAGATCGTTTGGGGCGGCTTCCGCATCGCGGTATTTGCCCTATGGTTGGCGTCGCTGGTCAAGCTCCAGATCACATACCTTTCCTCGGATAGCCCGAGCTTTCTTGCATGGTTGAAAACCGACGCATTGAGTGCCTTTAACGCGACCAGCAATCGCAATGGATGGCTGGAGAATACTTCCATCAGTCACTTCACCACGTTCATGATGATGGCCGTGACGGTGACAATTTTCATTGTCTGCGCTTTGAAGATTCAGTCTGTGTTTGAGCGTCTATCAGTCTACGACCACGACTATCCTTTTTCCCGTGATCAGCTCGCAATCTTGAAGATGCTTGCGGTTATAGGGTTGCTGTCGTTCAACTTGTTACTTGTGGGGAGGTTCACCGGATTCTCGCTACTTGTTGCGGCCAGTACCCTAGCTTCGGTGCATGTGCTATCCGGACCAAGATTACGAACATTTTAGGTGAGTGATGGAACAGGCGAAATTCTATGGCGACATTGCAGAGGGACCTGCATCAGGCAACGCCTACTGGATAAGAACGGAGGATGGCGTTCGCGTTCGGGTTGGCGCATATGACTCCGAGGTCGAAGCTAAAGGCACAATCTTGTTGATGTTGGGCCGCTTTGGGTATGTTGAGAGATATGGACGGGTTGCAAAGACATTTGCAGAGAACGGCTTTTCAACGGCAATCATCGACTGGCGTAGCCAGGGCTTGTCCGACAGAATGGCGTCTGATCCGCAGGCGGGACACATTGAAAGTTTTTCTGACTATCAGCAAGATGTCGCAGCATTCATTAAAGCTGCTGAGGAACTAGAATTACCACAACCATACTTCCTAGTTGGCGTGTCTATGGGGGCCTGTATTGGTTTTCGAGCAATGCTCGATGGGCTGCCTATTGCAGCTTCCGCTTTTATTTCTCCAATGTGGGGCATCAAAATGTCCACGACTCAACGTATTGCCGCATGGCCTCTTGCTTGGGCATTTCAAAAGTTTGGAATTGGACAGAAGTATGTCCCCGGTGAAAGTGGCGAGATATACGTTTTGGAAACGCCATTCGAAAACAACAACCTCACCCACAACACAGAAATGTACGATTATTGGGTTAAGCAAGCACAGGCTGCGCCCGAGCTTCAAATCGGAGGGCCAACAATGTCGTGGCTCTACGAAGCACTCGTGGAATGCAGAAGACTATCAACGGTTCCCTCCCCCGATATCCCTTGCATCACTTTTTGTGGCGAGCTTGATCAACTCGTGGATAACGCTTCGATCAAGCGGCGTATGGCAAAATGGCCGGGCGCTGAGTTTTCCATGATACGAAATGCTAAGCACGACGTGTTGACCGAGATCCCGGAGGTGGGCGGCGATGTGATGACGCAGATTTTCGATTTCTTCTCAAAGGCAAGCTCAGGCGCAAAAGCGTAGTAGGGGTCGACTCCGGCTGAGTGCAGAAAAGGGCGGTAAGGAATTTCTCCCTTCAGAAAAGCAGGATAGCGGCTCTTTGCTGCAACGTGCTCGAACTGGTAAGACGCGGACAAACCGGACTTTTGCAGGCGCAGCTGTTGCTGACGCAGCATTTGCTCGCATTTGTAGCAAGACTTCACCTACTATGCGGCCTACGGCGCCAAAACGGTCATTTAGCTTTCCGAAGAAATGAAGTAACCTTAGCGTATATTGTTTTCGTTCATGAGTATTCTCAAAAGGGGCAACCATGCCAGCATATGTCATCTTTGACGTCGAAATTTACGACATGGATCAATACCAAGAGTTCATGCTTGGTGTGAAGCCGGCCCTGGAGAAAGCAGGGGCGAAGTACCTCTCGCGGGGGGGTGAGCATCGGATTTATGAAGGCGATTGGGAGCCGCGCCGGATTGTCTTGCTTGAATTTCCATCTTTGGCCAATTGGGAAGAGTTCTATAACGGCGAGACATATCAGGGTTTAAAAGCTGTCAGGGATGCTTGCAGTTCTGCCCGCCTGGTCGGGGTTGAAGGTTAGGGTTAGCGGCGATGCGTTTTCCCGCCTGTCGCAAACGATGCGCCTTGGGCGCGTATCAATCTACCGAATTTCCAGGAAAGGTCTGAGCGGATGTCAGATTACCATGTTGCGGTCTTTGGTGGTGGCTCTGTCGGTCTTTGTCTCGCAACAAGCTTTGTAACCGCCGGAGCGCGCGTTTCTCTCTTGGTCCGCCAGAACGCCATTGAGGCCTTGCGCCAGACGCCAATCACTGTGTCCGGTCTCCTCGGGGATCATACAGCTCTGCCTGAAATGATCACGCTTTGCGATGCAGCTGACCCGTCCGACGAGGTGCTGAGGAGCGACATGCTGATCCTCACGACAAAGGCCTATGATGTCGAGGCCGCGCTCAAGCCATTTGCCGCTGCAGGCACCTGTCCGCCCGTGCTGCTTCTTCAGAACGGTATGGGCTCCGAAGAGATTGTGCGAAAGGTTCTTGGCCCGCATACACCCGTCTATTCCAGCGCGATGATGATTGGAATGGAGCGTCACGGCCCTGGTCGCATGGAAGTCACAGCTCAATCGAGCCCGATCTTTTGTGGCCCTCTGCTAGGCGACAATACGGGGCCAATCCGAAACTTGTTGGATATCGCTGAAAGTGGTTTTGTCCCAATGGCTCTGGATGACGCCATCCGCGAGACCATCTTGTTCAAACTCCTCTTCAACAGCTGCATGAACCCAACAGGTGCCATCACAAAGAAAAGCTATGGTGAACTTCTGAAAAACTCTCACTCGCGGGATGTGATCATCGGCCTCGCCGATGAAACGCTGTCTGCGTATGCGGCAGCGTATGATTACCGACCGGCCGACAACGGAAGACACTATGTGGACGAGGTGTTGAGCCCTATCATCTTTCCTCGCGCGGTTGGCCATCATTCATCCATGTTGCAAGATCTTGAGGCAGGGCGCAAAACCGAAATCGATTTTTTGAATGGTGCTATCTGCCGATTGTCCCGAAGCGTGGGTTTGAATGCAACGCGGCACGAAAACATCATGCAGCTGATCAAGGCATGCGAACCCGATAGCAAATTATAGTAACCCAGTCAGTAAACTGCGGTTGTCTTTGAGAAACGCAACTAAGGCGTCCAAGACGATCCGCACCCGTTGAGAGCCGCGGGCTGACTCGTGGTAGATGACCCAGGAGTCGACTTGATCGAACGGTTCGGGAAAGACTCGTTCGATGTTTGGTTTCGTATCGGCAAGGGCGCAAAACAGAGAGCCTATGCCAGCGCCCTGCTCAATCATCATCTGAGCAGAGTCGGTGTTTTCTACGCGGATGCTCGGGCGATCAGGATTGTCTAGCCGATCTATCAATGCAGACGCTTTTGAGGGCGAGTTCCCCGTTCCAATTCGAACAAGCGTGTAGTCGCGTAAGTCGTCGGGCATGTTTGGGCGGCCATGCTTCTCAAAGTAAGTCTTTGATCCATAAAAAGCGCGTCCCCAAGTGAATGAATAGGCGACCACGAGCGCCGGATCCTTGGGTTCGCGGGTTCGCACGGCAATATCCGCTTCGCCTTTTGCGAGGTCGAAAGCCGAAATGGAACTGATAAGATCAACATATAACCCCTCAAATTCCTCAGAAATTTGGTGAACCAATGGCCGCAGCACGTGAGCCGCCGTGGGGACGCAAGCGATCTTTACTGTGCCGGTTGGCTGCTGACGCATCGCGCTCACATTGATTTTGGCGTCATTGACCACCGCATCCATTTGCTTAGCGGCGTCAGCAATCACTAAGCCTTCGGGTGTGAAGGTAAAATCACCTCCACCCCGTATGACGAGAGGTGTCCCAAAGGCCTGCTCGGCGCTGGCCAACCGGCGGCTTACGGTTGATGCATCAACGCCTAAAATGCGGGCAGCACCAGAGATCGACCCTTCGTTTTTCAAGGCGAGGACCACACGGAAATGGGTCCAGTTTGGATTTGCCATCGCTTACCGATCTCCTCTGTTGGAAGAGTCGGCACCCAAGGCGTCCAAAGCTAGTTCATGTACATGTTCATATGCGTTGATCACGATTGATCGCAGCCATTTGCCTCCGGGGTCCTGCGAAAGGCGCGCGCTCCAAAAGAAGCGAAAGGTGATGTCTGGCAGATCGACCGGTGGACGTTTTGCGATCAGCCCGTATGTCTTCATATCGTCAGCCATGAACAGGGGCACTGTGGTACCGAGCATGTTTGTGCGGGCAAGCAGGGGCGCGACACCTGAGAACTCGGGCAGATGCGCACCGATGCGGCGCTCCATGCCATCACGCGCGACGCGATCTTCCACGGTTTGGCGCGCGGCACTAGACATGCCCACCATGACATGGGGCCAGTCGAGCCAAGATTGTTTGTTCCAGATCCCTGCCGCAGGATGATCTGCGCGCATATAGGTAAAGCGCTGCAGAGTAGGCATTTTTTGTTCCATCAGACCTTCAGGCAGCGTCTTATCGACACCAAGCAATGCAAGGTCGATCTGCTCATCAGCGACTGATGTGTAGAGATCCGGCCCCAAGTTCACCCATTCAAGTGACACGCCTGGGGCCTCTTCATTGATCCGCGAAAAGACTTCGGCAATGAGAGCTGTGATTGCAGGTACAGCGATCCGAAACGTGCGCGTGCTAGTCGCCGGGTCGAAAGGTTGCGGCGGAGTTATTACCCTTTGAATGCTCCGTAAGATAGGGCGAACATCCTCGATCAAGCTGTCCGCAAAGGGCGAGGGCTGCATTTTGCCTCCAACCTTCACCATGAGAGGATCACCCACCTGTTCGCGCAGTCGGGCCAAAGCGTGGCTAACAGCTGACGGCGTCTTGTTTAGCCGTTCAGCCGCCTTGGCGACGGAGCCCTCATCCATCAGCGCCTCGAACGTCACAAGCAGATTGAGGTCAAGCCGATGGAGGGGCGTCATGCGCGCATCTCCTTTCGCATGCGTCCAGCCACCAGCGCGGATACCTCAGCGTGCACGTCGCGATAGGCATTCATGACGAGCTCGCGAAGCCACACACAGGTCGGATCCTTCGCCGTGCGTGCTGACCAATAGAACCGCGCGCGCAGTTTCGGCGTGTGGCCAATGGGTGGCAGCGATTGGAATCCGTAACGCTCCATGTCCCAAGCCACGATCTCTGGCGGCAAGGTGGCGATATAGTTGCTGCTGGCCAGAAGCGGCGCGACGCCCGCAAATTCGGCAATGAGAGCACCGATATGGCGCTGCGTACCAGCAGTTTTGTCCACTTCTTCGACTGGGCTGCGCACCTCATCGCCGATTGCGACCTTCACGTGCGGATAGCGTGTCCAGGCGTCAGGTCCCCAATTCTTAATGCAGGGATGCGTGTCCCGAACGAAACTGACGAATTCCATCGGCGGCAATTCGGACTCTTCGAACTCATCGCTCAAATGCCGCTCTCCACCCATGTTTGCGAGGTCAATAAGTCCTTCGGACACTGCCCCATGAACCTCCCTTGGCGCTGATAGCCACTCTATCCGTATGCCGGGTGCACTCCTTTGAGCGGCCTCCAAAGCGCGTGTTTGGAACGTAGCTGTGATCGGACAAGCCACCCGGAACACGCGGGTGCTTGAAGCTGGATCAAACGGCTCTGGTAGTTTGAGCACCCGTTTGATGCTCATCAGAATGGGACGCACATCTTCGATCAGTTGCAGGGCAAAGGGGCTGGCCTGCATGCGCCCGCCGACTTTGACCATGAGAGGGTCCCCCAATTGATTACGCAGACGCGCCAGCGCATGGCTGACTGCGGACGGCGTTTTGTTTAATTGGATCGCGGCAGCAGCAACGCTGCCCTCAAGCATGAGCGCCTCGAAAACGACCAATAGATTCAGGTCGATCTTATGTAGCTGAATTTCCTTCATGATGCATGAAATCGTTTCGTTAGGTTTCTGGTGAATTCCGTTCAACAACCTTTGCCAGATGCAACGCGCTCAAACAAGCGAAGGAGATGAGCAAATGTCATTGAAAGTCATCGGATCGGGCTTTGGCCGTACCGGCACTATGTCCACAAAACTCGCGCTGGAGCAGCTCGGATTTGGCCCTTGCCACCACATGACCGAAGTCATGGGAAACCCAGAGCAGCCCGCATACTGGGACGCATATGCCGACGGCGCAGAGGTTGACTGGGCAGATGTCTTTGCTGGCTATGGCGCGCAAGTCGACTTCCCCGGTGCCACCGTCTGGCACGAGCTGTCTATTGCATTCCCGGATGCGAAGATCTTGCATAACGAGCGGCCCGAAGAAGATTGGTGGGCCAGCTATTCCGGTACGATCAACAAGTTCTGGCAACATCGGACACGGCTGGATCTGCCACCGCCCATCGCCGCGATTTTTGAGACGATGGACAAGATCGTCGTGCAGGATCTGATCGGCGGAACCGATAAGGAAAGCGCGATCAAGGCCTATCGGCGGAACAATGAAAAGGTTCGCGACACGATCCCGGCAGACAGGTTGCTTATCTTCACACCCACGGATGGGTGGGAACCGCTTTGCCACTTCCTCGAAGTGGATGTGCCCGCAGGAGAATTCGCACGCAGCCATGCGCGTGACGAGTTCTGGGCTCATTTTGGTGGAGAGCCGACAGCGCCCTGAACTCGGCCATCATGGTCGGTTAAGCATCAGGCATTTTTGCAATCGGTCTTTGCGATCTTCTCTGGCGCGCAAGCGGGCAAGCTCCGGTAAGGTCTCCTCATCGCTGAAATGAAAGGCCAACGGCAATTTTCGGTGACGGTCGTTTGATCCGTCACCGACCGATCCCCTGCGGCCTCATGACAGCAACTGGAACGCGAAACGGGAAAGGAAATTTCAATGCCCCTCAAAGTTATCGGAACCGGAATGAGCCGCACCGGCACCTTGTCCACCAAGACGGCCCTCGAAACCTTGGGCTTTGGTCCGTGTCATCACATGATGGAATTGTTTGCGAACCCCGCTCAGGTGGAAAAATGGGTCGAGGTCGCGCGTTGCGAGCCTACTGACTGGGACGCTGTATTTGACGGCTACGGGTCGCAGGTCGATTTTCCTGGTGGCCGCGTCTGGCAACAGACAATCCTCGCCTTTCCAGATGCCAAGGTCCTGCACACCGAACGTCCGGAGGAGGACTGGTGGGCCAGTTTTGGCAAGACGGTGCTGAAGGTCTGGGCCAATCATGAACGGCTGACCCGCAATATGCCCAAGCACATCCAGGACATCTTCGTGAAGCTGACGCCGTTCTACATCGACGATACATTTGGGGGCCTGCCGGACAAGGAGATGGCGCTGACGGCTTACCGGCGGAACAACCGTCTGGTGCGCGAACTGGTACCCGCCGACCGCTTGCTGGTCTTCACACCCTCTGATGGCTGGGGGCCCCTATGCGATTTTCTGAACGTTCCGGTCCCGGAAACCCCTTTCCCACGCAGCAATGGGCGCGACGAATTCTGGGATAATTTTGAGGAAGAACCCGCTGACTGAAGATGCCTCCTCACAGGGCTCACGGACAACACCCAACCTTTAATCACCAATTCAAACGGAGCTAGACATGAGACGGTTTTACCTTGCGGCAGTCCTAGCGCTCGCCACCCTTCAACCTGCTGCTGCTGAACCGACGACTGAGCCTGTCTGGATGATGGTCCAGCATGACGTGGCGGACATCGCCGCGTGGCGCGATGTGTTCGACAGCGGCTTATCCGTACGACAAAGCGCGGGCGAGCTACAGTTTCAGATCATAACTATGGATGGGCCACCAGCGACAGTTCTCGCAATTTTCGAATGGACCAGCGAGGAGTCGGCGCTGGCCTTTGTCAATGATCCAACAGTTCGTAACGCAATGACATCGGCTGGGGTCATCTCGGAACCCGTTATCACCTTACATGAAAACGATCCGCGCTACTGGATAACGACCGACGATCGTGAAGCGCTTGCAACCGATAGGGCATCAGGGAATTGAGCCCTATGCCTCTGACATTAGGCTCCAGAAAGAAGTGCGGTCCGTTCGCGCAAATAAGGGACCAGCGCATCAAGAACGGCCCGTACCTTCGCTGAGCCACGGGCGGACTCGTGATAAAGCACCCAGCTATCCAACTGTTCAAATGGTTCTGGAAAGACCCGCTCGATAGTGGCGCTGGCGTCGCCGACAAAACAGAAGAGCGCCCCGATACCGCCACCTTGTTCGATAATCATCTGCGCCGAATCCGTGTTCTCGACCCGTGTTGCCGGTTGCTCGGGGTCGGCAAATTGCTCAACATATCCGAAAACCGGCGATCGCAACATCGACGTTCCGTACCGCACCAGTTGATGCGTTCTGAGGTCTTCAGGCAATTGCGGACGTCCAAAGGTCGAAAGGTAATTTTTCGAAGCATAAAGACAGCTGCCCCAGGTAAAAGAATGGGCAATCACCAGGCCCGGATCAGTCGGCGCGATGGTTCTGACGGCGATATCCGCGTCACCCTTGGCAAGATCTACGCTCGCCATCGAGCTCAACAACTCGATCTGCAAGCCCGGGAAAGCATCCATCACTTGCCGTGCGAGCGGACGCAGGAGATGCACAGCCGTCTGGACGCAGGCGATCCGAACCGTCCCGATGGGCGTTTCACGCATAGAACGTACAGAGCTCGTTGTTGCGCTGATCTTGGCATCCATGTCTTCGGCCGCATCAAGGACAGCGCGCCCCTCGGTGGTGAACTGGAACTTTCCGCCACCCCGGATAATCAGCGGTGCGCCAAAGATCTCTTCAGCGGTAGCTAGGCGACGACTAACGGTGGAGGCATCAACTCCGAGCAGTTTCGCGGCCCCTGTCACCGACCCACCCTTGCTCAATGCGAGAATGATCCGGAAATCACTCCAGTTCGGCTCGGTCATCTACTTAGCGCGCCTACATCTCATGCTGGATCGCCGAAAGTTTGGCCGTCACATGTTTTGCGTGGTCTTCGACATAGGCTTTGTGAGCGTCGCTGGACACATACTGGCGAAACGCGTCCATATCCGCGAAATCAGCGACGAGAGCGGCATCGTGGTGGTTCGGACCACTGCCTACATTTGTGCCGAGTGTGAAGGACAGCACCTCTTCACTTGTCTCGCATAAGTTCGTCACAGCGGCCCGCCAAGCAGCCAGCTGCGCCTCAGACGCTTCGGGTTTGAATGAGACAAGTACGACGTGGCGCAGCATAATAGATCCTTCTTAATTTCTAAAAGCTTGAACGTCTGCATGGCTCTTTGCAAGCCGGTAGAGCCGTCCGAGCGATCGGCAAAGACGCGATCAGCCCGTTCAAAAATTTCGTGAGAGTCCGATTGACACGAAATACAATTCGTGTGAATTGTACTTACATGAATTCAACGACTCGCAAATACGACAGTTCAAAGCGCAAAGCTCAAGCCGAGGCGCGCCGCTCGCACATCCTGAAATGCGCGGCACGGATGCTTGCCGATACCAACAATGACGAGTTTCGGCTGGAGGATGTCGCGCAGGCCGCTGAAGTCAGTGTCCAGACGATCCTGCGCGCGTTCGGCAGCAAGGATGGCCTCGTGGTCGCAGCGCTGGAGACCGAAGCCCCCGACGGCGTTGATTTTACCGCCTTCGCCAATATTGAGGTCGATGACCTCGAAACCTTTGTGCGCACCGTGTTTTCGGTCTACGACAAGATCGGTGACCTGGTGATCCGCGCCCTTGGGGAAGAACATCGATCACCTGTGTTTCACAAATCACTGGATGTCGGCCGTGCGTATCACGTTGAGTGGGTGTCGCAGGTCTTTGCGCCCTACCTTGACCGCAGCCCACCCAAAGAACGGATTGTTCTGTTTCGCGCGCTGATGGCCGCGACCGATATCTACATCTGGAAAATTTTGCGCCGTGATGAGGCTCTCAGTCTGGAAGAGACCATCGCGACTGTCGTTTTAACCCTAAAATCCCTCATTCAGGAGAAAAAATAATGACCAAATATCTTTGGCTAAGCCATTCAAGCGGCGGCAACCTTCCCCCAAGCCTTGGTGTTGCACATGCATTGCGCAAGCGCGGGCATGAGATTGTTTTTGCCACCAAACCAGACACGATAGCCCGCATCGAAGGGGAGGGGCTCCGCGCGATTGCCTTCAAGACCGCCTATACACAAGTCGACAAATATCCCGATATGGGGCCACTGACCCGCGTGGCCTGTTCACTGACGTCGCCGGATGTCGCGGATGAGATTAAAACGATTGTCGCCGCAGAGAAGCCGGACGCAATCATGGTCGATGCGATGTTTCCGGCAGCGCTGGACATAGCGCCCTCGTTTGGGGTGCCAACAACCGTGTTCTGCCACACCTTCATCTGGCGCCAGATGGATGCCTGGCAGGGCATCATGAGCAAGCTGGCCGATTTGCGCGGCGCTGCGGGGTTCGCGCCGCTGCCCGACATGCAAACATTGTGGCAAGCGCAATCCCGTATGATCGTCACATCCGTAGAAGCGTTTGACGATGCACCCTTGCCGGGCTGGGACCACGTGACCCATGTCGGACCGGTGCTGGACAACGAAACGCCAGCGCAACCCATTGACTTGCCATGGGCGCTGAACGACACAACACCTCTGGTCTTGGTCAGCTATACGACTACTGAAATGGGCGGTCCCGAAAAGGTGCAGACCGCACTTGATGGTCTGGCTGATCTGGATGCGCATGTGGTGGTGACGACAAGCATGGCGATTGATCCGGCTGATCTGACGATCCCGGAGAACGCCCATGTGGTGCGTTATGCAGATCACAACGCAATCCTTGCACGGGCCGATTTGTGCGTCACCCATGGCGGGCACGGCACCATGATGCGCGCATTCAAACACGGCGTGCCGATGGTGGTGATCCCGGGTTTCCCCCATGATCAAGCCCCTAATGCCGCAATGGTCGAGAAGATGGGGGCAGGTCTTGCTTTGCCCGGAGATGCCGATGCGGCGGCGCTGAAAAAGGCGGCAGGCAGGGTTCTGAACGATCCATCTTTCAAAAGCCAATCAAAAGAGCACGCCAAAGCCGTCCGTGATCTTGACGGCACGTCAGGCGCAGCAGATATTCTGGAAGCGATAACGCCAGCGAAAATGACCGCGCCAATATCTTAATCCAGTTTGTTTAAATCCATTTAGAGGCAGGAGCCTTCGATGAGCCAGATATTACAAATCGCTGCAATCGCGGTTGCAACCCTTGGCACAGGCGCGGCCACACTTACCGTCATGAACGAAGACATCCCCGACCTTGTCATTCCCGAAGGGGGTTGGGAAAATACGGGCGCTCTGGACGGTATGACGTTTCGGATTTACGGCGAAGTTCCGTCCCGCAGTGCCGTGCTCGAAGATGAAATTATCTTTCGCGATGGCACCTTTATGTCCACGGATTGTGAAAACTACTGTGCCTTTGGCTGGTCTGACTATCAGACAAAAACGGTCGACGGGGTGATCCATTTCACAACCACAGCACTTTGCCCCGATGCCCCGCACACGGTCGTCTGGCACGGCCGGATCAGCGGCGACGAGGTCGTCATTGACAGCACATGGACAACCCGCCGCTGGTATTGGACCAACCAGATTGAGGTCAGGGCAACAGGCGCAGTGCTTGCGACCGAATCTGTATCCGGGTGAGGCAGCGCGCATGAAGGCCAAAGCGCTGACGCTACCGGGCCTGATCCTCAGGATGGGCGTGCTGATCGGTATG
>JBCBCO010000030.1:0-19112 GCA_038630445.1 Pseudomonadota bacterium
GTGAAAAACATATGTTTTTCACATCTCTGATACAGAATTAGGAATTTTGTATCACCCTGAAATCACTCATTTCATTGTCGATTTCGCTCTTCAAAAGAATGCCCCAACCAGAATGTTCGAAAACACCAGAAATGCGTCTCTACAGCGACCAGAATGAACGCTTGTATTTGAATGAGTATGAGCGGGCCATCTTCCTGAGAGAGGCATTGAAAGCGCCCCTACATATACGCGCATTTGCGCTGACGCTTTTATTCTCCGGTTGCCGATTGTCAGAAGCGCGGTTTCTAACTCAAGACATGGTGCAGATAGATGAGGGAAAGCTCTCTATCCGATCCCTCAAAAAGCGCGGCCGACACCATATTCGCGAGGTGCCTGTTCCTGAAATGTTAATCACGACACTCAACACTCAGTTTCAAATGCAAAATCAACGTAAGTTAATCTGGGCGATGTCCGATGAGCCAGTCTCTCGCATCAAGGCCTATCGGTGGATCAAATCGGTCTTTCATAAATGCAAACTGCAAGGCCCACATGCTTGCCCGAGAGGCTTGCGTCACGGATTCGGTGTTCACGCCATATGTAGCGGTGTTCAGCTTCATATGGTGCAGCGTTGGATGGGACATGCGTCGATTGAAACAACCTCGATCTACACTCAAGCAAGCGGGCCAGAGGAACGCCTGATTGCTGAGCGAATGTGGTAAATCTTTGCAATCAGATCCAAATTTTCTCAGTGGTTGTTTGCCAGAGAGGTGAATGTTCCATTCTTGAAGGTGTCTAGATGTCCCTCAGAATATCTGACATATCCCCGTTATTCGTGGGGCAAAATGTGGGTCAATTGTTTCTCAT
This sequence comes from Pseudomonadota bacterium, assembly GCA_038630445.1. Taxonomy (GTDB): domain Bacteria; phylum Pseudomonadota; class Alphaproteobacteria; order Caulobacterales; family Hyphomonadaceae; genus Henriciella. Next base: position 844 of record JBCBCO010000030.1, read on the forward strand.
ACCCAAACAATTCACTGATTATAAATCATTTTTTTGAAGATAATGGCGCTCTGGGGAGGATTCGAACCCCCGACCCCTTGATTCGTAGTCAAGTACTCTATCCAACTGAGCTACCAGAGCAGGCCGAAGGCGGACACATACAGACAGTGTTTGGGTCTGGCAACCGCCGAGGTCAGCTTTTTGCTGTGCCTTTTCCTGCTTCATAAACCCCGCGCGCAATGGAGCGGGCCAGTGTGCTCGCGGCCAACTCCCCGATACGCGCTAGTGCGCCCGCTTCAGGCTCAGGTAACGTAATTTTACCCGTCGACAGAACGAAGACCGCATCTCCATCAAACGGCGCGAAAACGGGCCTGATTGCGCGCGAGAATCCTGACAGCGCCATCTGCGCAACGCGTTTTGCTTGTCCTGCTGTCAGCGCCACATCTGTCGCAACGCAGGCAATCGTTGTATTCTCTCCCGGTTGCGGATTGATCTTGGCTGCCCCCCAGTCTTCCGCATCAGCCGCGTACTCCGCTGTAGGGCGCACGCCGCCAAACTCATTACCCTCTTCAAACGGCCAGGCCCAGAACGCTTCAGTCCCCGGCATAAAGACCGATCCATAACAGTTCACCGCGGCCAGCGCGCCAACGGTCAATCCGTCGCCTGTGACAATGCTCGCAGACCCAAGCCCACCGCGATGCTGTCCTGCCAGCGCGCCAAATCCCGCCCCGGCCGCGCCGAGGTCGAAGCTCTGACCCACAGACGCCAGCGCCTCGCGCCCCAATCGCTGATAGGGTGGTTCAGTGCCCCAAGTCTTATCCCCGGCATTGGCGAGATCATAGAGGATAGCCGCTGGCACAATCGGCGTCTTTGGCGCACCCGGGGCCTTTGTCATGCCGAACCCGCGACCTTGTGCGCCAAGCTCAGCCGCCACCCCATCCGCGGCAGCCAGTCCATAAGCACTTCCGCCCGACAGCACGATCGCATCCACCTGATCGACCAACGTATCCGCCGCCAATAAGTCTGTCTCACGCGTTCCCGGCCCGCCGCCCGCCACGGCGACAGCCGCTACCGCAGGCGTGTCTGCCAGGATCACGGTCGTACCAGTCCTCACACGCTCATCCTGCGCATGTCCAACGCGAAGACCTGCAACGTCGGTGATCAAATTCATCGCGCCGGGTTTTGACATGCCTTCGCCCTTTTCAAATCGGTCGCTTAGGCTCTACGGTGTGCTCATGAAAACGCCAAGCCTTATCCCCGCCGTCGCTCTGAAAACTCTCGCAGCTTCTGCAGCGCTCCTCCTCTCCGCCTGTCAGCCAGCCGCAACACCGTCGCCCGCCCCGCAAGCCGCTCCGGAGCCTGTACCCGTTGAAGAAACGCGGGTGCCCTGGACCAAAGGTGCAATGGTTGCTGCTGCTGATCCGCGCGCGGTCGAGGCGGCTGTCAAAGTGCTGCGCGAGGGTGGTCACGCCGTTGATGCAGCGATTGCCGCCCATACTGTTTTGGGTCTGGTCGAACCCCAAAGCTCCGGCATTGGTGGCGGAGCCTTCATGGTCGTTTATGATCGCGGACTTGATGAAACCTTCGTCTATGATGGACGCGAAACGGCACCGATGGCGGCGACGCCTGACCTGTTCATGCAGGACGGCAAGCCGCTTGGCTATCTCGATGCGTGGCAGTCCGGCAAGTCGACGGGTGTGCCCTCCGTTGTGGCCCTTTATGGCGCGGCCCATGCCGCCCACGGAGAGGCCGCTTGGCCGGGCTTGTTCAGTGACGCGATTGCGCTCGCTGAAGACGGGTTCGAGGTTCGCCCGCGTCTCGCCGGTCTGCTCGCCAATGAGCGTTTGCGCCGGTTCGCACGTCTCGACGATCACCCGGTCAGTGCCGCTTACTTCTATCCAGAAGGCGAGCCGCTCAAGGTCGGCGATGTCCGCGTTAATCCTGATTATGCTGAAACGCTGCGTCTGATTGCGGCTGAAGGCGCGGCTGCATTTTACGAAGGCGATATTCCTGCAGCCGTCGTCGCGGCCGTGCAAGAAGATCCGAACCCTGGCGCGCTCAGCGTGGAGGATTTCGCTGCTTATGAAGTCAAAGTCCGCCCACCGCTCTGCGGCCCATGGCGCGAGTATAAAATTTGCTCCGCCCCGCCGCCAAGTTCAGGTGGCGTCACCCAAGTCATGATCCCGAACCTCTATGATCGCCTTTTGCCAACCGATGAGGCTGAGATGTCAGAAGAAGCCTTCTTGCAGGCCTTTGTCGACGCACAGCGCCTCGCCTATGCCGACCGCGATCACTATGTCGCTGACGCCGATCAAGTGCCGGTCCCCGCGCGCGACCTGATCGACCCGATGTACCTAGATGCCCGGGCGCAGCAACGCTTTGCGCCTGATGCGCCATCAAAGCCGGGTGACCCAGGAGAAGTGCTTGGTCGCGGCCCCATGATCGGTATGTGGGGGCAGGATCCAACAGAAGACACGCCAGGTACAACGCATCTCTCCATCATCGACGCTCAGGGCAATGCCGTCTCAATGACAGCAACAGTGGAAGCGCCTTTCGGGTCATCGCGTATGGTGAAAGGCTTCTTGTTGAATAATGAACTAACCGATTTTTCCCGCCAACCGACCAAGTCAGGCCTGCCTGTCGCAAACGCCCCGGACGCCGGAAAACGTCCGCGCAGCTCGATGTCTCCGACGATCATTTTCGACGGCGAGGGTGAAGTCAAACTGGTAACCGGTTCGCCGGGTGGAAACTCGATTATCGCGTACACGTCTAAAACCGTGATCGGCATTCTCGATTGGGGTAAGACCCCCCAGGAAGCGGTCAATCTGCCAAACATCATCGCGCGCGGCGACAGAGTTGGCGTTGAAATTGATGTCGAAGGCGGCCCGCAATCCGCCGAAGCGCTTCGCGAAATGGGCTACACTGTTGACGAACGCGAAGGCGAAAATAGCGGCCTGCACGTTATTCTGGTGACTGAGGATGGACTGGTGGGGGCTGCGGACCCTCGTAGGGAAGGCATCGTAGCTGGTCTGGCAACGCCAGAATAATCGATCCAGTGGATCGATTATAAGCGGAGATGGCCACGGCAGTGGCTCTCAAATTTAGAAGTCTAAAAACGAACCTATCCGCCCCTTAAAGCATCGCTGGAATCACACGGTCCGGCGGGCGGTGCCCATCCGCAAACGTCTTGATATTGATGATGACCTTCTCGCCCATCTCGACACGGCCTTCAATTGTTGCTGACCCCATATGCGGCATCAGGATAACATTCGGCAGGCCGATCAGATCAGGGTTCGCTTGAGGCTCACGCTCAAACACATCCAGTCCCGCCCCGGCAAGTTCTCCGGCTTGGATCGCGCGTGCCAGCGCCGCCTCGTCAATCACCTCACCGCGCGCCGTATTCACAATGAAGGCATCCGGCTTCATCAGCTTCAAACGACGCGAGTTCAGCAAGTGAAACGTCGCCGGCGTATGCGGGCAGTTCACAGAGACAATGTCCATTCGCGCCAGCATCTGATCCAGACTATCCCAGAACGTCGCCTCAAGCTCTTGCTCAATATGGCGCGAGACCTGTTTGCGATTGTGATAGTGGATTTGCATTCCGAATGCTTTCGCACGGCGCGCAACCGCCTGACCGATCCGGCCCATGCCGATAATGCCGAGGCGTTTACCGGCCAGCCGACGTCCCATCATCCAGGTCGGCGACCAGCCCTCAAACTTGCCGTCTGACATCGCTTGAATGCCCTCATGCAGGCGACGCGGCACCGCCAGGATCAGCGCCATCGTCACGTCGGCGGTATCATCGGTCAGTACACCCGGCGTATTGGTGACTGTAATCCCGCGCTGAATAGCGCTTTGAACATCAATATTATCCACGCCCGCGCCAAACTGCGCGATGAGGCGAAGCTGGTCACCGGCTTGCGCCAAAACCCGCCCGTCAATCTGATCGGTCACCGTCGGCACCAGAACATCAGCCGTCTGCACCGCCTCTGCCAACTGATCTGCGCTCATCGGTTCGTCACGCTCATTTAAGGTCGTGTCGAACAATTCCTTCAAGCGGATCTCGACCGGATCGGGCAGGCGCCGGGTAACAATCACTTTCAGGCGTTTCGCGGACATACAACCTCACTCAGGCTCAGGGCTAATTCTCTTGCGCTGCGATTAGCAGAGCAAACCCGCGCCGCCAATCCACACTTTTACGTTGGATTCACTACATTGCGCAATTTATCACACCATGCAGTCTCATCTCATTCGAATTTTCCTGACGTTCGCTGTTCACGTCGCTCTCATCGCGCCTCTTAGTTCGGCGCAAGAAACGCCGCCGGTGACGCAGGTCAGCAAGTTTTCCGGCGAGCCTGTCCCGCGCTTTGCCTCTCTGCGATTTTCAGCCGTCCATGGGCGACAAGGCCCCAGCCTCGATCATGCCATCCTCTGGCGATACGAAGCTGAGGGCATGCCCGTTCTAATCATTCGGGAAACCCATGGCTGGCGACGTGTGCGCGATCAGGACGGCGATGAGGTTTGGGTCCAGGCCCGTATGCTCTCAGGCGCACGCACAGCGGTCACGACCCGTCAGACAACACTCCACCGACGCGCCGATCCGGAAAGTAGTGCCCGCGCGATGATCAAAGCAGGCGTCATCGCAACACTGGATGACTGCAAAGCCGGTTGGTGCAAAGTCGAAATCGGAAAGCGTAAAGGCTGGCTCAAAGAGAGCGATCTCTGGGGCACCCGGTTTGGCACAGACGGCGTTTAGCCCGCCTCACACGCAACCTTAGTCTCAACCCGTATCGCTTGCCGCCCCAGCCGGACACGGTTAGGACACCTCAAACATATAAAAGATGGCAAGGACCTACCCATGAGCGGACCGCACGACTTTCACACGCCGAAGAGCGCTTATACAAAAGAAGACCTCCTGGTTTCAGGTGAAGGCAAACTGTTCGGCCCCGGCAATGCGCAGCTTCCTGCGCCGCCGATGCTGATGATGGATCGGATCACTGAGATCAGTCTTGACGGCGGCGAGTATGGCAAAGGTCATGTCATTGGTGAGATGGACGTTGATCCTTCGCTCTGGTTTTTCGACTGTCACTTCCCGGGCGATCCCGTGATGCCCGGTTGCCTCGGCCTCGATGCCATGTGGCAGGCGGTTGGGTATTGGCTTGGCTGGTCTGGCTCACCGGGTAAGGGCAGGGCGCTCGGCGTTGGCGAAGTCCGCTTCACCGGAGAGATCACGCCCGACAATAAACTGGTACGATACGAAATCGATATCCATCGCGTGCGCCGTGGACGACTGATCCTCGGCATCGCAGATGGCCGCGTCTATGCCGATGATGAGAAGATCTACACGGCAAAAGACATGCGCGTCGGCCTCGTCGATAAATCCTAGATCAGTTTGTGGGCTTCCTCTGAGAGGATGTCAGACATAGCGCTAAACACATTGTCCAATGGCGTTGTCACCCTCCAAGCGAGTTGGACTTCGCGATGCATGTTAGAGGCATCGATTCTGCGCACAACGACGCCATCATCACGACGCGTTTCAGAGGCCGCATAAAGGCTCGGCACGACGGCAATCCCTGCACCCATCGCCGCCATCTGGCGCAGCGCATCAAGACTGTTGCCCTCATATTCGTCACTGATATGTGCGCCTGTAACGGCGGCCATATCTCGCACCATTTTGCTCAAAACAAAGTCCTGCCCAAGGGTCAGAAGCGTTGCGTTTTTTAACTCGCTCGCCTTAATCGGCCCTGTGGTTTGAGCAAGCGCGGCGTCCGGAGCGAGACACGCATAGAGGTTTTCAGTGAGAATGGAGCGCGTCACCAAACCATCCTGCTCACCTTCCACGGTCAGGATCAGGTCAAAGCGTCCGTCATTAATCTTCTCAAACAGGGCGTCACGGCTTTCTTCTCTCACACTCAGCTTCAAGGCCGGAAATTGCGCGTGCAGCCGTTTCGCCGCCATAGGCAGCAAATATGGACCAATCGAGGGCAACACGCCCAATCTGACACGCCCTGCCATTTCTCCTGAATACTGTTGCGCCGCGGCTTTCAGATCATCCATATCTTTCAGAACAACGCGCGCGCGATGCAAGACGTCTTCTCCGGCGGGTGTCAGGATCGAGCCGGAGCGCGCCCGTTCCACCAATTGCGTTCCAAGCTGGGCTTCCATATCGGCGATTTGAGCGGACAAGCTCGGCTGGCTGACATGGACTTTCTTTGCAGCATCCCCAAACCGTCCGGTCTCAGCGATTGCGACCAGATATTGCAGCTGCCTCAGTGTTGGTTTCATAGTCCCACCCTATAGAAACGGAAATTACTTTCGATTTGAGATATGTCTGAAGCCGCCCATGTCTAGTCTGTCTTAACGGACAAAACAGATTGATCGACATAGGCTGACGGACCTCTCATTCTCATTCACCTTCGGCCAATGAGATCAAGCCGCAGGCGCCTCCCTCCCTCCCCCCTTCCTAAAGGCGTCTGCGGTGTTTCTGTTTCTTGGGATTCAGTATCCTCCCGCTCCGCCTGTCGAACCACCCATACAGGGTACCCTTGGGGTGGCCCACGCAGGGGGAGCGGGAGGACACTGAGTCAGAAAATTACGGTGCGTAAGCCGTATACGTTACTTCAACCGTAAAATCGAACGTGCCGAGCGACAGGTCATAGCCCGTCAGGCTCGCCGCACTAATCGCATATTCTGCATCAAACCGAACAGATTGATCGGCAATTGATCCGGGCGTTGCGGCTGTGCGCTGATTGCCCGTGAACAGCGTCTGTGCAAACCGCAAATTCCACAGCGTTGTCTCTGCTGCAAAGCCTGTATTGGGGCCGCCCGTATGCGCTGCCTGCGCGGAGTCTCCAAAATCAACCCCGCCATCGCTCCCATTGACTGTGCTCGACAGATTCATGCGGATAATATTCAACAGAATGAAGTCCAGAAATGTGCCCGGTGGCGTGGACACAGCATCAATATTGAACGCCGTATTCGACGCGACATAGAAACTCGAATACTGGCGGCTCGCGTCAACGCGCGCATCTGTTATGCCTTGAAGGCCTAGAGGCGTAAACGAGTCCGCTTCAGTTATGCGTCCGTCACCGTTTGTATCCGTATTGATATCGCCGCTTGTCGTGTCTGTAATCACAAAGGGCATACCACCGGCGGCGGTCGCATCTTCAGTTGGATCAAGCGTCCCTGTCACAACGGCGCGGGCGTCAATCCCAATCAGGTCCGGCGCGCTTTGATCATTGCCCACAATAAAGTCCGCAACCACCGGCGCTGTACCGCTCGAGTCGGCTGCCCAGACGATGATAACGCCATCGACTTTGAAATTCGGATTGTCCAGCGTCAGGGCGCTCGACGAACCACTTGCCAAGGCTGACCCCAGACAGGCCAGCGCATATCTCCGCCACGCTCTCATACCTTATTCAAGCATAGAGGCTTTAAATCTGCGTAAAAACAAAGCGTCGAATTACGGGACCCAAACTGTATAAACCACTTCAGCTTCAACCTCGTAGACGCCTTCCGCAAGGTTGGTGTGCCGTGTATGCAGGCCGTATCCTTGCCAGCTTCCAAGAACATAAGTCACATCAAATCGGACAGATTGATCTGCAAGACTTCCAGGCGATGCTGCAGTGCGCAGGTTTCCTTGAAAAACGGTTTGTTGGGTCTGCATATCGAGCAGACTGGCAACCGAGCTAATGCCCCCGGTCGGTCCACCTGAATGCGGCAGCTGAGCGCTCGCGCCGAAGCTAATCCCGTCTGTGCCGGATTGCGCAACTTCCATATCCCAATAGATTTTGCCGAGCACCCAGTCATCACGGCCAACCACTCGGATCGCCTGAGCGTCAACATTGAAGGCCGTATTTGAGGCGACATAGAAGCTTGATCGCGCCTCACTGTCGCGCAGTCCGAAATTGGTTCGATCATTCAGGGCAAACCGGTTGATTGTGTCACCAACATCAGTGTTGCCGTTGCCATTGCTATCGATATCGAAATTACCGCTTGGCGAATTGTAAACATTGATCAAGCGGCTCGGCACATCATCAGAGCCGGATCCATCAAAGGCCGGCGTCAGCGTGCCTGTCACGACCGATGCGACATTGCCGCTTGTCACATCAGTGCCGCCCGCTCCTGGTGGCGCGATGATAAAGTCGGAAACAAGTGGTGCGGTCCCGCTTTCATCCGCGCCCCAGACAACCACCAGTCCCGGCACTGAAAATTTGGGCGTATCCAAGGTGCCCGCCATGGCTGGCAGACTCAATGCAGACGCGAACGCCGCAAACGCAAAACTGTAAACCGCTCTCATTCTGTAACGCCTATTACAGGATAAAGATGTGAGCGTGGTGAAAGACCGTTCTCGACTTCGCTTGTATCGCTAACGCTCAATTAACCTTATTGATACGCCTCGATGATGAGGGGAAGGGCCGCTGCCTCTCCCGTGCGGACAATTTCGAAGCTTACGGATTGATCGGACGGCAAGCCCGGCTTTCGCGCTGTGCGTGCTGACAAGGTGAGAACCGTTGCGCTACCCCCAAACGTATAGTCCCGCTCAATGCGTGACGGCCCGTCATATTGCGCAGCCACACCAACACTGATCAATCGCACTTCAACCGTGCCAGTCAGTTGCTGGCTATCAAAGCGTACAGAGACTGGCGCATTCGAAGCGAGGGTGAGCGTTTCAACACGCGGGGTGCCTGGGGATGACGAATAAGAAATCGGCTGAAGAACACCGCCACCGGCCCAGTCATGCGTCAAGGTAGCGGCCGCATCGGCCTCCAGCACAACCGTCTCACCCTGACCCACAGCTTGCCCATCCTGCCAAACCAGCACGACCGGCCCTTGCCCAAACTTCACCGTGTGCGTCACGCTCGCCTGCGCAGGCATTACAGCCGCGACAGCGAGACAGAACAGGGCAAACAGACGAAACAAAACAGCTCCTCACCAACCCTATGCGCGGGTCGTCAGAACCGTTCCAATTCAAACGCCATGCCAAGGTTACCAATTCCTTGACGGAGTCGGCGCGCCGCAATAGCCATCAGCGCAAAGAAAAACGAGAAACAGGAGGCCGACATGGCTGACTATGGAGACATGCCGACCGGAACCTTGATGGCGGGCAAGCGCGGCATCATCATGGGCGTGGCAAATAAGAATTCCATCGCCTGGGGCATTGCTCAGCAACTCGCCGCCCAGGGCGCGGAGATCGCCTTCACCTATCAGGGCGAAAGCCTCGAGCGCCGTGTCCGCCCTCTGGTTGAGAGCATCGGCATGGACACGATGATCCCCGCTGACGTCACCGACGATGCCAGCATGGACGCCGCCTTCGCCGCGATCAAAGACAAGTGGGGCAAGATCGATTTCCTCGTCCACTCCATCGCCTTTGCCGGCAAGGACGAGCTGCAAGGCTCCATGGTCGCCAATACCACCCGCGAGGGTTTTCGCCGCGCCATGGACATTTCCGTCTATAGCTTCATCGATGCATCCCGCCGTGCCAGCGAGATCATGCCGGATGGCGGCGCGATCATCTGCATGACCTATCTCGGTGCAGAACGCACTGTGCCGAGCTATAACGTCATGGGCGTCGCCAAAGCCGCATTGGAGGCCTCCACCCGCTATGCTGCGCGCGATCTCGGCACACAGGGCATCCGCGTCAACGCGATCAGCGCGGGCGCGATGCGCACGCTCTCGCTCGCAGGCATTCGTGGCGGCAAATCCCTCATGGGCACCGGCAAAGACTGGTCCCTCCTAAAAGAAGACACAAGAATGGAAGGCGTCGCAGGCTGCGCCCTCTACCTCCTCTCCCCGCTCGGCCACTCCATCGCAGGCGAAGTGCTGCATGTGGATGCAGGCTTCCACGCCGTAGGTGTTCCGGATTTACCGGAGGGGTAGGGGCATGTTTAAGCATCTTAGAGAAATCGGGTATGATCTATCCTCAACATACCATGCAGAATCGCTCCTAGAGGTGGAATTCCGAGAGGCACACGATCAAATCGAAGATGTGCTTTCAAAATTTTCCATCGCTGTAGAAGAGCTTGTTTCCGGTGGTGGTGGTGAAGCTGATCTCACGCAGAGACTTCGCAGGGCGCTTTCTGAATTAGGCTGGGACAAACAAAATCTTCTCGTTGAAAAAAGGCTGCTCCGTTTTGTAGGTAAATTAGGAAGTGATAATTACGAAAAACAAGACGAACAGACGATCCAAGCGCTTAGTCATGAAATTGATCATGTTCAGGCCTTTGAGCGTGGAACAGTTCTGTTGGAGATAGAGTGGAATAATAAGGACCCATTTTTTGATAGGGATTTGGAAAACTTCAAAAGATTACACGGTGACGGCGCAGCGAGCCTTGGGATAATTTTAACAAGGGGAGCATCTCTTCAGAACGGTCTAGTAGATATTATCAACCGATACGGTCGCGAAAATAAGCTGGTGTCTGAGGATGCTATTTTAGCCCATGGTTTAGAGCCAACTAAGCGACAACTTGATATGTATAAACGAGCTGCAAAGCGCTTCGATGGTGATTATGCGCGCGGCTGGGCAAGGTCATTCGTAAGTGACAAGTACGGTACAGCGACCACCCACTGGGAAAAGCTAATTGATCGAATAAACCGGGGCGTAGGTAATCCTTGCCCGCTCGTCGCGATTGGGATACCTGCTTCGATTGTCACATTTTAATCATTCAGCAGCGACTGAGTTATAGCTGTAGGTTGGCCAGTCGGGCTCATAATCTTCTGTTTGATTGCCCCATACAGTCCAGCCTTCACGTGTCCCGCGAGAAAACATTTCAAGATACGGCCCCCAGCTACAATTTTCTATTATATCGTACTGTTCGTCTGGTTTACGAGAATGCTCTCTTTTTCGTGACTCTATGAAATTAACTTGGCGTCGCCCCGGTGCCAAAGTTCTGACGTTTTTGCCGCGAACACCAAACAGAAGTATCTCCGTCACGTTCCTGAAGTAGAACCCTACCCCCCGGCCGTCTGGACCACCGTCTTTCCGAATTTTTTCCCAGATGATATTGCTCTTATATTGAAAGCCCCACGCTTCCATAACTTTCAGGCCATCAGGCAAGAGCGCATTAGGAACCCACAAATATAGATGAGCGCGATCTTCAGCGCACTCTTCGACGGGTAGATTACAAATGTCACCAAGGTCCATCGTCGAATATCGATTTAATCTCTTATGTTCGGGCGCGACCTTTCCTGTCCTATTCGTGAACTGCCACGGAGGATCGGCTAGGATTGTCCCAAACTTCTGCCCATTTGCAGTTTTGAGAAGGTCATATGACGAGTCGAAGATCTCTCTTTGTTCCATGTCTTATTACTTAGCGGAGAGAACGATTCTTTTCCAGACAAAATTTGAAGAAATCTGTTTGTAACTTTGATCAAAGTGAACTAGCGCCCCTAAAAATTCACCCGGTTACTCACCGCGCCATCCACGATCAGGTTCACACCCGTCGTATAGCTCGACACCGGACTGCTTAAAAACACCGCTGCGTCGGCCACTTCCTGTGGGGTGGCGCAGCGGCCCATTGGGTTGCGCGAATTGGCCTGTTCAAAGAATTGCGGGGCGTTCTGTTTCACCGTGTCCCAGATCCCGCCTTCAAAGAAGACCATGCCTGGTGAGACGACATTGACGCGCAGACCGGCGGCCGCATTTTCCCGCGCGAGGCCCTTCGCCATGTGGATCAGAGACGCCTTGATCGGGCCGTAGCTGCTGGCATTATCCGCCTGCGCAGCTGAGATCGAGGAGATCAGCACGAACGCCGCATCCCCGCTCGCTTCTGCCGCCTTGGTCAAATGCGGCTTGGCGGCCTCAAATGAGTTCACCGCGCCCAGCACGTCCAGCTCAAAATTCTGTTTCCACGCCGCCGCATCATAGCCCTGCGCCATCGCGCCCGCATTCGAAACGAGAATATCAACGCTCCCCATCTCCTCGCCGACAGAGCTTACCCAAGCCTTTAACCCGTCCGCATCAGTAATATCCACCGCCGCGCCCGTCGCTTTCACACCCATTGCGGACAGGTCGCTCACGGTCTCCGCGACTTGTTCCGCATTGCGCGCACAAATCGCAACATTCGCGCCCTCATTCGCAAACGTCTCAGCAATCGAGCGCCCGATCCCGCGCGTCCCGCCGAGCACAATCGCTGTCTTCCCTGTCAGTCGGAGGTCCATACCGAAGTCCCTTTCTCTTTCTATGGCTTATCTAAAGCATGGCCGGTTGAAGGACAGTCTTTTGCCACGCCTTTTCAATACCACGACTAGCCCGTGGCGTTGGGGCGATCTAAAACCAGTTAGTCAATTGCTGAAAGCCGCCTAAGATAATGTCCTCATCCCCCTCAGAACAAAACCTCTTTATTGTCGATTTGCACTACATCGCAGCGTTCGACCAGATCGACCCTTTGATTGAGGATCATGTTGAGTTTCTCGAGGCAAACTATGCTTCAGGTCAGTTCATCGCCTCTGGGCCAAAAGTCCCTCGGACTGGCGGTGTGATTATTGCGACTGCAGACAGTCTCGAGGGTTTGGAAACCCTTTTGGCGGCCGATCCGTTTCATAAAGCTAAAGTCGCTAAGTACACGATTACCGAATTTTACCCCAGGATGACGGCGGCTCAATTTGACTTTCATAAATTGACGTAAAGTGTGGCGCACGTCTTTACAGATTAGGTGACACACAAGACGTTGATTGTCTAAGATGCACCAATAATCGAGGGGTTGAGAGGGCCGCATGTCAGCAAAACTGTTTGTCTTCGTCGGCCATCCGCGCGCCGACTCACTCAGTCACGGCATGGCCGGGGCCTATGCGCGCGGGGCCGAGAGCGAGGGCGCTGAAATCCGCTGGCAGGCGCTCTCTGACATGGACTTCGACCCAGACCTCACAGAGGGCTATCACAGCCGCAAAACGCTGGAGCCGTGCCTGGAAGAATGGCGTGAGAACATCCAGTGGTGCACGCATACCTGCTGGGCCTATCCGGTCTGGTGGGGTGGCATGCCCGCCAAGATGAAAGGCGTCATAGACCGCGCTTTCCTGCCGGGCTTCGCAATGGAATATCATGAGAATGATCCGTGGTGGGATCGCCTCCTGAAAGGGCGCAGCGCCGACCTACTCCTCACTTCAGACGCGCCCGCTTTCTTCGACCAGCTTGCCTATGGCCGTCCCGCGAAAAATCAGGCCGTGCGCGCGGTCATGAAATTCTCCGGCATCAAGCCTGTGCGCACGCTTCAGGTTGGTACAGTCAAAGGCGCGAAAGAGGCCAAAATAAAAGACTGGCTCCGCAAAGCCTATAATCGCGGCGCGGATGCAGGACGACGATAAACCATGAAAACCTCACCAGATACGCACGTCCCTCTCACCGCAGACTTCCCGCACTATCCGGAAAGCGAGATGCAGGCGCGCGCCGTCGCCTTTCACAAAGCGATGCAAACCCGCCGATCCGTGCGCGCCTTTAGCGATAAGCCCGTCCCGCAAGATATTATCGAACATTGCGTCCTGACCGCAGGCACCGCGCCCAGCGGGGCAAACCACCAGCCTTGGTTTTTCTCGTGCGTCGGCTCAGCGGAGAAAAAGGCTGAAATCCGCGCGGCGGCGGAGGCTGAGGAGCGCGAATTCTATACCAGCCGCGCCAATAAAGCCTGGCTCGATGCGCTCGCGCCCATCGGAACCGACGCCCAGAAGCCCTACATGGAAATCGCGCCTTGGCTGATCTGTATTTTTGCCCAACGCAAAGGCGGCGCGCGTGCAGGTGACGAGAAGAAGAATTACTACATCCATGAAAGCGTTGGCATCGCGACAGGCATGCTGATGGCGGCCTGCCACAATGCAGGTCTTGCTACGCTCGTGCATACGCCTAATCCAATGAAATTCCTGAACGGGCTTTGTGGCCGTCCGCAAGGTGAAAAGCCTTTTCTGATTCTCGTCGCGGGTTATCCGGCGGACGACGCAATGGTTCCGAACCACGCCCTCGTCAAAAAGCCATTGGGCGAAATTGCTAGCTTCCTGTAGCGGGGTCTGACTCGACGACCGTTACAGAGGGACCTGGTAAATAAATCACATTGAATACCTGGCTTACACGACCGCCGTCTTTGATCGTCTCAGTGTTTTCCCCTCTGACCGCCAGCTCAAGATCACCTCTCGCTTCATCCGGTAGATCAGCATCAAACAAATCTTTGACTTTAGAGCCTTCCATGAGAGCAAATCTTTTGAAGTCGTAGCCATCTAACTCAACGTCTGCGTCGATCTCTCGTCCGGCTACAAGCCGAAGCGGTAATGGAGACAGGAACCGTCCAATCGGCTTGGCGAATAATTGCGTTACATAAATGCCCGTATCGGATGTCGCGACGCCGAGTGAAATGTGGGTCGACTTGGGGGATAGAATGTTGTCGCGGTGTCCCGGACTGTTCATCAGATCTGTGTGCAGGCGCTCTACAGCACCAGCGAATGGATTGTTTACCTCATCCACCATTCCCGCGCATGAAATGGTTTCGCCTGCACCGTTCGTACAGGTCCATTTCGTCTCCAGCTGCGCAACGTTTTCGGCGCTCAATTGCGTAAGCAATGTTCGATCAAACGCGGAAATTCGGAATGCGGATTTTCGTCCTTTTGGTGTTTCATGACCAAAGAAATTATTGATGCCCATGTCGAGGCTATGAAACCGTGCGGCCGGACGCATATCATCTCGCAAGATCAGAGGCTGCAAGCCGCGCGACACGCGCTCCTCATTTATCAAGCGGATGAAAGCCAGTTCCATCTGCTCATCAAAAGTAAATCCTTGTGGCGGAGCGGCAAGGCAGGATCGTGCATCTTCAACATAATCCGCAACGCCGTCCGACCGCGCGTTCGTGCTCATATCGCAAGCAAGGGCTGTAACGGGTAACGCCAGTACTAAACCCAAAAGAACAAGGAGCCGGTGCATAGCGATCAAACTAAGCGCAAAATGGTTAAAGCAAACCCACGGCTTCCAGTCGCGCTGTAATCGGCGCGAGCATGCGTTCAACCGCTTCAGGGGCCGGCCTGACTTTCCCATAAGCCGGCAGGCCTTCATCCGCGATGACCAGATCAGCCTCAAACTTTGCTGGAAACGTGAAGGCATAGTGCGCGGCGCGGACTGTGCCCAGATATTGCGCCAGAACGCTTTCAACACTGCGCCCGCGTTCCGTCACATCCCGTCGAATTCGTCGCGCAAGACGCAAATCATCCGGCGTATCGACATAGATTGAGAGATCAATCAGCGGTGTAATCTCCGGGATCGAAAGCGCGTGTATGCCTTCCAGAATGATCAGCGCAGACGGCGTCAGCTCCAGCGTTTCCGTCTTTCTATCATGGCGGTCATAGTCGTAGATCGGCTGCTCAATCGTGCGACCGGCTTTCAGATCAGCAAGATGGCGCGCCATCAGGCTGGTCTCTTTACTGGCCGGATCATCATAATTGACCCGCGCAATAATGGCCTCGCGCTGCGCTTCTGTCTCCGCCGGTCCGTAATGCGACATGGGCCAGTAATAGCCATCTTCGGCAAACACAGTGACGCCTAGGTGACCACAGCGTTCAAGCAAAGCATCCGCAACGGTGGACTTACCTGACCCCGATCCACCGGTCATTGCGATAAGGTAGGGCGACATCTCGCGGCTTATTTTTCAGAATCTTCCAGAGGGACTGCGTAAAGCTCCAGGCGCGCATCAACGAGTTTATATCCCAGTGAGCGTGCAATCTCGACCTGAAGCTCTTCGATCTCTTTATTCTGGAACTCAAGAATATTGCCGGATTTGATGTCGATCAGGTGATCGTGCGGCTCGCTCATCACTTCTTCATAGCGTGCACGTCCATCACGAAACTCGTGGCGGTCAACAATGCCGTATTCTTCAAACAGCTTCACCGTCCGATAAACCGTTGCCAGAGAGATCGTCTTATCGACGGCATTCGCGCGGCGGTGCAATTCCTCTGCGTCCGGGTGATCGTCCGCCTCCGACAGGACGCGCGCGATAACGCGGCGCTGTTCTGTCATACGCAAACCTTTTTCGGCGCAGAGTTGTTGAATTCTATCCATGTCTGTCTTTTGCCTATTCTATGCGGGGCCTGCAAGCACCCCGCGGGACATTAAGATTGCATCACGATGGGTGCCATCACGATGTTTATAATAGTTCACCCGCCACCCGTCTTCAACAAATCCCATTCTTTCGTAGAAACTTACCGCAGCGGCGTTGTTTTGGGCAACCTCTAATGTGATCCGCGTGACATTTCGCGCCGAAAGCAGCGGTTGAGACGCATTCAGAAGTGCCGTGGCCCAACCCTGACGCTGCTTCGATGGAGCCACTCCAAAGGTCAGAAGGTCAGCCGTATCAACCGCAATGCGAAACAGCGCCAGACTGATCAGCTGATCATGCGCCTCATGGGCCACTCCAAGACTGCTCTCTTGCGCCAACAGCGATTGAAACGCTTTCGGCGTCCAGACATCGTCCTGAAGGAATGCTTTGGCGTGTAACTCAGCCACACGCTCAGAATCACTCGGCTTCAGGATGATCACATCCTTCATTGTGAACCGCCTTGTTTCGGCAAAGCTGCATCCGGTGCGCGTGCATAGGCCGGACGCGGCGGATGCTCATCCGGATCAAACAGAGCGGTCAGTTGCGCAGCGCGAACCGCTGAGGGCTGCGCAGGCCGGATCTCCAGATCGGGCAGGGCGCCTTGCAGCGCGTCTGCGTCCCCAAAAACCATGTGCGGATACGCCTCCAAAAGTAATACGAGTGCATCCAGGTCCATCTCTTCTGGTGACCCGGTCGCCGAGCCACTACGAAACCGCTGCGTCCAATAGGTGATATCCGGCGGTCGCTTCTGCGCCGGCAAAGCGACAAGCGCCGAGCCTTGCTGGCCATCCGGCAGGGCGGCCTCCAAGCTCGTAATCCCAAGACAGGGCGCTCCCGTCGCCAGCGCCAAACCCCGCGCAAACGCAACACCCACGCGTACGCCCGTGAAACTACCCGGCCCTGTCACCACCCCAAACCGGTCAATCTCCTTCAGATTGATCCCCGCCGTTTCACAACATGCCTGCACAAGGCCCGGCAAGCGCGCATCCTGTCCTTTGCGCATAGCCTCGACCCGCTTGGCTAAAACCTCCCCGTCCCGGACGAGTGCAACGTCGCAGCCTGCCATGGCTGTATGGATCGCCAAGCTCAGCATAGCCCGCAGCCAATAATGCCAGCGTTAGAGAATCTCACACGCCTCTTCAAACGCCAAACGCGGGCTGCGGGGGAAGATCGTTGAGTCATCGCCAATGCCGATATTGCAAAGCCAGTTCGAACGCCAGTTCTTCGTCTCTTCCTTGCTGAGGAAAAACTCTTTATCGACGCCGGCATTGTCAAATCCTGACATCGGCCCGCAATCAAGACCCAGCGCGCGCGCCGCCAGCATCAGATAAGCCCCCGACAGCGTGCCGTTGCGAAACGCGGTCAGATGCCGGTTCTCCTCGTCGGCAAACCAATCCTTTGCGCCTGGATTATGCGGGAAGAGCTGCGGAATTTTCTCGTGAAACTCCAGATCATGACTGATGATCACAACCCAGGGTGCCGCCATCGTCTTCTCGACATTGCCTTCCATTAGAAACGGTTTCAGCCGCTCTTTGCCCTTACTTGATCCGATGAACGTGAACCGCGCAGGCGAACAGTTTGCACTCGTCATCCCCATTTTTGTCAGATCATAGACCGCACGGATTAGGGTTTCAGGCACGCTTTCATCCTGCCAGCCATTGTAAGAGCGCCCATCGCGCCAGATCAGATCAAACGCGTAATCGTTGACAGGGTTTTTCATTGTGCGTGTCCTTCATCATGCTCTGACACACCATATGAGTGTATTGCTGGGCCTGAAAAGGGGGATCCCGCTCAGCGACACGCCGCCGCTGCGCGATCGATGGCGGCCGCCGATCCTGATAGTGAGAAATGATAAGATACGCGCGTATTGCGCTGTGAGGTTGCCTCAACCCGTAATTCTGATCCGCGTTTCAGCGCAGCGACGAGCTTCGGATCGTCGCTATCGTCGGTGAACGCCTCATCGCCGACACCGTAAAGCGTATAGCTTGACCGGCCGACCTTTGCCTTGCCGGGGAGGTCAGGACGCAATTGATAGCCGACCCGTAAACTCGGCTGGCTGCGCGCTTTTCCCGATTGTGAGTTTGAAACATAGAACCAGACATCGCCGTGCTCAGCTGAGCGGGGCGCTTTATCGGTTGCCGGTGTGGCCGCATAGCACAGCAATTCGCCGCCGCTTTGATCGGTGAAAACTTTCCAATCTTTGTACTGCCCCACAGCGCTGGGCAT
>JBCBCO010000031.1:0-19100 GCA_038630445.1 Pseudomonadota bacterium
GAGTCCGTGTGGGCACACGGACTCGAACCGCGGACCTACTGATTACAAATCAGTTGCTCTACCAGCTGAGCTATAAGGGCACTCGCGGCTCAAATAGACCGGGTACGGGCGAAGTGCAAGCGGTCATGACAAGATCATGCAGTTGCCACATTTGATCCGGTTTTCGGCACGCTTCTGCCTTTTCAGCGCGTTTCCCTGTGCTCAGGCGAAAAGGAGCTGATACAATGATGAAATCAATAATGACCGCGACGGCCTTGGGTGTTTCTGCAATGACTGCTGCCGCGGAAGTCCCGCAGGCGCCCCCAACCGAGATTTATACCGCACCTGATATGCAAATATGCGAGCCGATGACGATCAGTATTTATTTCCAGAGCGGCGAAGTTGTCCTGTCCTCTTACGCGCAGAGCGCTCTTAAAGACGCACGCGCGCGTCTGGCCAACTGCCAGATTTCGGATGTCGAAATGGTTGCCCAGGTTGGTGATGCCCGCAATGCTAAGGAAGAACAAGCAATCGGCCAGGACCGCCTCGCCATCGTGGCGGCGACCATGCGCGATGAGGGCATTCTGCCTAATTCTGCGAGTGCGCGCATCGAAGAGAACAGGCCTGATCAAACTTTTGTCATGGCACGCCGCGTGGACATTACACTGGCTGCGCACGATCGAAATATCGGTTGATCCAGAATTTCCCCCGAGCGCTTTTCCTGTAGCGCGCAACTGCCCCGGCCCGTAAATAGTGAGCCGGGACTTTTTCGGTTCGCGTGCTCAATCAAAGAAAGACAGAACAGCCGCACCGGTGATGAAAGTCACGACGGTATGGCTTGCATCAACCAGAAAGCCACCGACGTGAAAGCCCGGCGTGTAGATTAGGTCATACGCCATCAGGGGCACCCCGATCAGAAGGCTCAGCCAGAGCGCAAATAGAACAGCTGTCATAAGCTTTGTGATGCCCTTCTGCTTCATATGCCAGCCAATCCCGTATGCGAGAACGAGTGACAAGACGAAGCCGAGGCCCATGACTTTCGGATCCGGTCCAGCATCAGCAGAGACCGTCTCGATCCCGCTTGCGGTCAACCATTGCATCACCGTCTTCGCTTCATCGGCAAAAAACAGACCGTTTGCATTCATCCAAGGCTCTTTGAACAATAGCCCGTACCAGATGAAACCAATAAAAAACATCGCAACGGCTGCGAGTATAAGTCCAAGTAAATGAACGCCTGCAAGTCTAGGCATAGTTTCCTCCCAAAAACTGTTTCTTTTCTAGTCTGTCGCGCTAAACCCCCATTCAGCCCGATGTGGAAAGACCGCCCGTATTTGGCGAAAATAGGAAGACCTTATGCAATCGAGCCTGAAACGCCGTATCCTGATCACCTCTGCCCTGCCCTACATCAATGGGGTGAAGCATCTGGGGAATTTAGCGGGGTCGATGCTGCCAGCGGATGTTTATGCGCGGTTTCAGAGGCTGCGCGGGCATGATGTTCTCTATATTTGCGCAACTGATGAGCATGGCACGCCAGCAGAGCTGGCTGCGCAGGAGGCCGGCATTTCTGTGCGGGACTATTGCGACGAACAACACCAGGTGCAGCGTGCCGCGGGCGAAGGGTTTGATCTCTCTTATGACTGGTTCGGGCGGTCTTCATCGCCAGAGAATTCAGCGCTGACACGCCACTTCGCCCATGTTCTGGAGCAGAATGGGCTGATCGAAGAACGCACCTCAAAACAGGTCTACAGTGTTGATGATGGCCGTTTCTTGCCGGACCGCTATGTGGAGGGCACCTGCCCACACTGTGGTTTTGAGAAAGCGCGGGGGGATCAGTGCGATAATTGCGGTCGACTGCTGGATCCGGTGGATTTGATAAATCCGTATTCTGCTGTCTCTGGTGGAACCAATATTGAAATCCGCGATACGGCCCATCTCTTCCTCTTACAATCCAAGATGCAGGATCAAATCCGCGATTGGGTTGAGGCAAGCAAAGACTGGCCGCAACTGGCAAAGTCGATTGCTCTGAAATGGTTGGATGAAGGCCTGCGCGATCGTGCCATTACCCGCGACATGAAATGGGGTGTGCCGGTGGAAAGCCCAGATGGTACACCACGGCCCGGCTTTGAAGAGAAAGTCTTTTATGTCTGGTTCGACGCCCCGGTCGAATACATCGCGGCCACCGAAGAATGGGCGAAAGCGAGTGGTGGCGATTGGCAAAGCTGGTGGCGCACCGACAAAGGCGCGAACGACGTCGAATACGTCCAGTTCATGGGCAAGGACAACGTCGCTTTCCACACAGTCTCTTTCCCTGTGACCATTTTCGGCTCTGGCGAGCCCTGGAAGACAGTTGATAAACTCAAAGCCTTCAACTGGGTCACCTGGTATGGCGGCAAGTTCTCTACCTCGAACAAGCGCGGCGTCTTCATGGATCAGGCGCTTGAGCTGCTTCCGGCCGATTATTGGCGCTGGTACCTCATGGCGAATGCGCCTGAGGGCTCGGATGCTGCCTTCACGTGGGAAGGCTTCCAGGCCTCAATCAATTCAGATCTCGCCAACGTCCTCGGCAATTTCGTCAACCGGATCACAAAGTACACGGTCAGCAAGTTCGACGGCACACTTCCATCGGCCGGCACGCCAGGCGAAGACGAAGCCTGGATGGCCACGGAGCTGAAAAAGAGCCTGACCCTGATTGCAGAGCATTATGAAGCGATGGAGTTTCGCAAAGCTGCGGCTGAAACCCGCGCGCTGTGGGCGGCGGGCAATGAATATCTCACACGGGCCGAACCGTGGGTGAAATACAAGACGGATATTGATGCCGCCGCTATTGGTGTTCGCACCGGGCTTAATCTCGTGGCGATCTTTGCCATCGTTGCACAACCGCTCATCCCGGCGACCGCGAAGACCATTTTGGATACGCTCGGCGTACCAGAGGGGAATCGCAATTGGCCGACGGGCGACAGTGCAGCACTCCTCGATGCGCTGCCTCATGGCCTGCCAATTGAGGCACCGCCGGTCCTCTTTCAGAAGATCGAAGATGCAATGGTTGAGGAATGGACGCAGCGTTTCGGCGGTGAGCAGACCTAAACGACCTCAAACCGCTTGCGATCAAACACGCTCAGCACCTGTTTCAAGTCCCGTCCGCGTTTCAACACCTGCCCCTGACTACCCTGCACAGCGTAAGCCCCCTGAGCGTTTGCGAGTTTCGGTGTCTTGACCACAGTCCAAGTCGGGTTTTCCGCGTGACGCTTATAAATCGCGAAGACCGCCTCATCCTTGCCCATGCCGATTCCGTAGTCTTTCGCCTCACCGGCCATAACGAGTCGGCCATAAACATCGAGAATCAGAGAGAGCTCGGTACGATGAAAGGCCGTTTTCGGGGCTGGCCTTTTCCGTGGCAATTGTGTAATGAAAGTCATGGTCCTTGATTATACGGTCTTTTCCAGAAACCTATAGAATTTGTAATGGCGAATGTGGCGGAATTGCCACAATTTGGTCTTGCGAGCGCCGTCGAACGCAGACATCTTGTCATTGTCGGACGGGAAAGCAAGTGTGGCTTCAGACCCATCAGCCCCCCCAGCCCCCTGAGGTCGTACAGCACCCGTCTGACACACTTTCTCCTATTAGGTTGTCTGAAAAGGCGCGCATTATTTTAAGCGCGTCTTTTCTTTCATCTGGCAAACATACCTCTTCACGCGCGCGGCGAAGACCGCTAACGAAATGCCTGCAAATCAGCTGGAGCGTTTGATCCGAATGCTTGCCCTAAATGGTCTTGAGAAATCCTTTGCGGGGCACAAAGCGGTGCAAGGTATCAGTTTCGCAATCAATAAAGGTGAAGTCGTCGGGTTTCTCGGTCAAAATGGTGCAGGCAAATCAACCACGATGCGCATGGTCGCGGGTGTTCTGGAACCGGATGCCGGTGACGCCGAAATCGCGGGCCTGTCGATCAAAAGCCAAAGGCGTGAAGCACAGGCCGCACTCGGTTATCTCCCTGAAGGCGCCCCGCTCTATCGGGACATGACGCCCGTTCAGTTTCTGGGCTTCCTCGCGGAAGCACACGGGCTTTCGCAGGACAATCGCAAAACCTCCATAGATCGCGTCATCGCGGACGCACGTATCGCAGAGGTTGCCAGCAAACCAATTGGGACACTCTCAAAAGGCTATCGCCGCCGCGTCGGGCTAGCAGGCGCGATCCTGCATGATCCGCCGGTCCTTTTGCTTGATGAACCCACAGATGGTCTCGACCCGATCCAGAAACGCGCTGTTCGTGCCCTCATCACGCGTATGGCGGAAGACAAAGCGATCATGATTTCGACGCACACGCTGGAAGAAGTCCCGGCCATGTGTTCACGCGTCATTATCGTCGACAATGGCCTTGTTGTCGCTGATGATACACCGGAAGCGCTGTCAGCGGGCCACGTTGACGGGTTAGAAAAAGCGTTCCTCGACCTAGCGGGCACCGCAAACGGGGGCGACGCAGCATGATATTCACCTCCCACTTCATAGGCTTAAAAGCAGCCTACCAAAGAGAACTCCGCGACTATTTCAGCTCTCCCCTCGCCTTTGTCTTTATTGCAGTTTTCCTGATCCTGATCGGGGTCTTCACATGGGACCTGTCCCGCTTCTTCGACACGGGCGCAGCCGATCTCGGCCCTTTGTTTTACTGGCACCCATGGCTCTACATGTTGTTCATGCCAGCCTTGGCCATGCGCCTGTGGTCTGACGAAATCAGTGTCGGCACATCAGAGCTTCTCCTCTCCCTACCCGTTGAACTTCCCGGCCTTGTGACTGGAAAATTCCTTGCGGCTTGGACGATTGCGGGGGTGGCTCTTCTGCTGACAATTCCGTGGTGGATTACAGTCAACATTCTCGGCCCGGCCGACAATGCCGCCATCCTCGTCACTTACATTGTCAGCTTCCTTATGGCGGGCGCGTATCTCGGCATCGGTGCGGCTCTATCGGCACTAACGCGAAGCCCGGTTCTCGCCTTCGTCCTCGGCGTCGTTGTCGCTTTCCTGCTGACCGCTGCTGGCTGGCCGCTCGTCACAGGTGCGCTTAGCAGCGTCCTTGGTGCGCCAGCCGGGGATGCCATCGCTCAATTTTCATTTCTCACTCATTTTGAAACGGCTCAGCGCGGCGTCCTCGACCTACGCAGTGTAATATATTTCCTCGGCTTTATTGCTCTCTGCTGCGCGCTGAATGTCCTGTTCGTCAATCACAGGCGGAGCGGCGTCCAATGAGCCCGCGTCGCTATCTTATCGTTACGAGCCTGCTTCTCATTGCGATCTTTGCAGCCGTAACCCTATTAGCGAATAAGGCGCTGACCGGCGCACGCCTCGACCTGACCGAGAGCAAGCTATTCACGCTCGCTGAAGGTACGAAAACCGTGACAGGCAATCTGTCCGACCCGGTGGACCTAACATTCGTGTATACCCGCAGCGTCGGTCAGGAGTTTCCCGCTGTACGCGCTTATGCTGTGCGCGTGCAGGAATTACTGGATGCCTACGTCGCGTCTTCAAATGGTAAGCTCCGCCTGCGCGTCATCGACCCAGCGCCCTTCTCTGAAGCTGAAGATGAAGCCCTCGCAGCGGGCCTTGTCGCGGTCGACACGAATGGCAGCGACCCGCTCTATTTCGGCCTGATTGGACGAAACAGCGTCGATGATGAGCGTGTGATCCCCTTCCTCGCGCCTGAACAGGAAACGCGCCT
Source organism: Pseudomonadota bacterium (assembly GCA_038630445.1). Classification (GTDB taxonomy): domain Bacteria; phylum Pseudomonadota; class Alphaproteobacteria; order Caulobacterales; family Hyphomonadaceae; genus Henriciella. Next base: position 5,686 of record JBCBCO010000031.1, read on the forward strand.
CGAGTATGATCTGACCCGTCTGATCGCTCGCCTAGACCGCAGCGCCCCTGCCCGGATCGGCCTAATCTCAACCTTGCCCGGTATGACAGCGGTCACCGATGAGGCCGGTTACACGGTCCTTCGTGAGATGAACAAGACGTTTGACGTTGAAACGCTACCGGACGATTTCCTGTCTATCCCGGATGATATCGACGTCTTGTTCCTCGCGCATGCGCCAGACCTCAGCGATTGGCAGGTATGGCAGATCGATCAATTCCTGCTGCGCAAAGGCCGCGCTCTGATCCTTGTTGATCCGGCAGCCAAAACCGCGCCGGGTGACGGCCCCTTCGGCATGACCAACCGTCGTATTCGCTCTGATCTCGGTGTCTTTTCAACATCTTTCGGCGTCGCTCTGGATCGCCCTGCCATTGCAGACACACAGACAGCTCTGGCCATTGAAGCTCCTGCAGGCGAAGGGCGCACAACCATCCTTCAGCACCCCCTATTCCTTTCAATTCCACCCGCGCTGATGTCGCGTGAAAATGTTTTGACCAGCGATCTGCGCAGAGCGGTCAATCTCGGCGCGCCGGGACGCTTCATCCTGCCGTCTACCGAGACGCTCAATCGTGAAATCCTGATCGAGTCCGGGCCCACGCCCAGCATCATTGCCCCTGCTCAGGCCGCAATCGATATGGCGCCTGATACTGTGATCGCCGCCTATGAGGCCGGACGTGAACCAGCGGCATTGGCCCTCAATCTAACCGGTCCTTTGACCACGGCCTTCCCCGCTGGTCGCCCGCCGATCAATGTTCCAGACGATCCTATTCTAGCAGACCTTGCACGGGGCGCTGAGAACAAAGCCGCCGATCACCGCTTGACCAGTGACATCGATGCTCAGATTATCCTCGTGGCTGACGCAGACCTGTTGGATGACGGGCTTTATATGAACCTGCAAACCGGCCTGCCCTTTGCAGACAATGCCAGCTTCATCCTGAACGCTCTGGACAGCCTGTCCGGCGGCTCAGACCTGATGAGCCTACGGGCGCGGTCCCCGGGTCTTCGCCCGATGCGGCGCGTTGAAAATATGCGCAACGCCGCTCAAGCGGAATTCTTCACCGAACAAGCCCGCCTCGAGGGCCGCCTCGCGGAGTCCGAGCAACGCCTTCAGGAGCTCCAAAGCATCAGTGCCAATGACGGTTTCTTCGACGGCGATGTCAGCGCTCAGCTCAATGACCAAGAGCGTGAAGAACTCGCCCGCCTGCGTGAAGACATTGTCGCAACGCGCGCCTCCCTGCGCCAGATTGAGCGGGACTTCCGACGCGAGATTGATGCCCTTGAGCTTAACTTGCGCATTTTCACAATCCTTGGCGGCCCGGCCCTACTCGGCCTCATCGGTCTCTTCCTCTGGTGGCGCAGACGCGGAGGGACAGCATGACCACGCACGGCCAATCGCGCAAAACCACAGTGATCAGGCTAGGAATAGCCGCGGCTATCCTGTGGGCGGTCATCACAGCGGCAAGCCTCTTCTCAGGTCAACAAACCGATACGCATGCAGATATGGGGAAACCTGTCCTGCCCGGCTTTGCAGAACGCCGCATCGATGCCAGCCAGATCCGTTTCAGCATGGCTGACGAGCGCTACACGCTCGCGCGCAGTGAAACAGGCTGGGTCATGCAGGAAGAGGACAGTTTTCCGGTTCGCCAGGATCGGCTTGTGGCCCTCGCGACCGGATTGGAGACACTCACCTACGGCCCCCGCAGAACCGCTGATCCGGCGAAGCACGATCAAATCCGCCTCGGTCATCCAAGCGACAGCGGAACCGGGGTTCTGGTCGAAGTTTTCGATAGCACTGGAGAGCGCTCCGACGCCGTCCTGATCGGCCGCAAGAACACGCAACTCTATGTGCGTGGCCCGGATGCCGATCAAACCTACCGCGCCACTGGCGATCTCCCAGCGTTTTATAATCGTCGCGCATGGCTCGATTTTGACATCATCGATATTGCCCCGGACGCCATCCGTTCTTTGCGCGTAACAGATAGCAATGGAAACTCTGCTTATTTCGCACGTCCTCCGGGCGGTGATCCGCGCAGTTTCAGAACCGCTCCACCTTATGAGAACTTAGAGGTTGCGAGCCGCTTGGCCTTGTCGACGACGGCCCTTGCGATCACGCGTTTCAATCCGGACGGTGCAAAACGCGACGACCGCCTGACCACAGCGCCAATCGCGCGCCATATCAGCGAGACCTTTGACGGTCTGGAAATCGATCTACGCGCCCATCAGGAACCTGACGGCTTCTGGGTGACATTGCGCGCGATCGAAGCGGGTGAAGGCGCACGTCGCGCTGAAGTGATCAATTCAAGAGTTGAAGGCTGGGCCTTCCGCCTGCCTCAGTTCGACTGGGCAGACTTTACACCCTTTGTATCTGATCTCGTCGTTAATCCCCCGCCCGCAGAACCAAACCCAAACGAATAAAGGGTAGGAGCACTTCTGTAATCGCGCGATGAAACGGTCCCTTCGCCCGTCGCCGAAAATATCGCGCCAATCCGTCAGCCTTATGCTTCGCGATAGTCCGGCTTGAAGCGTCTGAAGTTGCACCATAGTGCAGGGCCCCAGCTGCAGGTTGGTACATCACAGTGCCGCCCACATCACGACATCGCGCGCACAAATCAATATCTTCGACGTGAAGAAAATAGCCCTCATCAAAGCCGCCTAACTGCTGGAAACCGGCTTTAGAGATCAGAAACAGCGCGCCCGATATGACATCCATTTCAACAGGCCTCTCCGGCGCAGGTGTGTGTTCCAGCGTCCATGTGTTGACACCGAGAAATGACGTAAGGGCTCGCCAAAGCGTCAGCTCAAGCCGCCGCGGCCCTCTCTCCTCGCGCCCTCTAATATCGAATATCTTACCGCCAATAATCCATGGCTCTGACAGGTCTTTCGCAACACTCAAAACAGCCGATACTGACCCACGCTTCAAAACCGCGTCCGGATTAATGATCAGAAGATGATCTCCCGATGCAACGCTCACACCCAGATTCACACCCGCCCCGAACCCGATATTGCCATGCCCGCGAAGCAGCGCGACATTGTCGCGTTGAGCCGAGTAATCGCTGATCCAATCTGACACCGGCTCAGGATTGCCGTGATTGACGATCACAAGTTCATGGATTTCTGGATCCGTTGAAAGCGCATAGAGGCACTCTTTGAGCCTATTCCCAGTCCGATACGTGACAACGATCGCACTAACGCGGCTCATGATTTTGCTGCAAACCGCCCATGCAGGATCACCACAGCAGCGACGAGAGCAACAGAGGCCCAGAAGGCCTCGTTCCACATGCTGTAAGAGAACGTGGCAAAGGCAAGGGTCGCCCCAAACAGGCCAGCACCGGCAAATCGCGCCATATGAGACAGCGGCCCGATCTGGTAGAGGCGAACACCCACCAAAAAGCAGGTCAAGGCCGCAAGCAAAGCACCCACCATACCGGTCTCAGCCCAGATCTGCAGCGCCATATTGTGCGGATGCCCTGGCACGATCGAATAGAACTGCCAGACCGATTCAGACAGTCCGGTATCAGATACGATTTCAGCCATTTTTGCAGGCTGCTGACCATAAGCCTCCGTCCATGTTTTGCTCGCCTCAAGCCCGTGCCCAATCACAGGAGCCGCTGCAACCTTGTCTGTCACGACGTCCCACGCATGCAGCCGCGACCAGAAGGATGCTGGGAGTGGCACGCCGACATCCCGAAGGATTCTGACCATATCCCCAAGGATGAAAGGCGCGATCAGAATATACGACCCAAGGAACGTGAATAGGATTAGGAAGCCAGCGCGCTTCATAAGCCAGACAATCACGCTCGCCGCACCAATCAAAACGACAGCCGCAATCGCTGCCCAGGACCCAATCACAAGCCCTGCCCAACCGGCCAAGGGGACCAAAGCTAAGGCCGCACCCCGATAAATCAGACCACCCCTCGTCCACAACCAAGCTGTCAAAACAGGTAGGATCAGCATCATCGCATTCGCATTGCGCATCATGTTCGAAGGCATGGATTCGGCTGGATCATCTGACCATGCAAGCCAAACTAGGCCCTGAATGATCTGATCCATAAACAGCGCTGTCGCCACAACGCCGACAATCTGTACAGCGATAACGCCTCTTATAACCGAAAGTGATTTCGGGGCATTCGGGCTCACTTGCATCGCAACAAAAGCAACACCGCCGATACAAAGCGCCGTTAAACCAACCCGGAGACTGGCATCATTAAGACCGAAGTCACGCCCACCAAGACTGCCCTCAAACAGGTCGCGTTCCGCGCCGGACCAAGATGCGCTCGAAATGATCCAAAGCATGAAACAAATGAATGCTACAGCATAAAGCGATATGGACTTTGGACGCGCATAAAACAGAACGGGGATTGCGGCCAGCGCGACCCCGGCTGTGAACCCTTGGCCACCGAGATAAGCAACGATAGGCCATAAGATGAACAATCCGGCGAGAACCGCCGGATAGCTCACTTTAGGCCCGGTGACCTCATTCATCCCGCAGACCGTTTCAAATCAGGTGCCAATGCCTCACTGGCCAGCATCTCAGCACCTTCTTCAAGGCCAATAATCTGCTGGCCTTTCGAGCCAAAGCGGCGAAGCGCAAGTGTTCGCTCTTCCATTTCACGTCCCCCGACAACAGCAATAATCGGTATCTTCTGTAAGGAATGTTCGCGGACTTTGTAATTGATTTTCTCATTGCGGCCATCGACTTCAACACGCAGGCCTTGTTTGCGAAGGTGCGCTGCGACCTCCTCCATATATGGATTATGCTCTTCGGTGATGGAGGCGACAACGACTTGCACAGGGGCAAGCCACATCGGGAACGCGCCTGCATAGTGCTCGATCAAGATGCCAGTAAATCGCTCCAATGACCCAAAGAGCGCCCTGTGCAACATCACCGGGCGATGACGTTCACCGTCGGCGCCGACATAGGTTGAGTCAAATCTCTCAGGCAACGTGAAGTCGACCTGCAACGTCCCGCATTGCCAATCGCGGCCAATAGCATCCCGCAGAACAAATTCCAGCTTCGGGCCATAGAAGGCCCCCTCACCGGGATTGAAGCTGTAGGGAAGTCCAGTCGCTTCCAGCGCATTCTTGAGCGCCGCCTCTGAGCGATCCCAGACCTCATCGCTACCGATGCGTTCTTCAGGACGATCAGAAAATTTAATCGCCACGTCATCGAAACCAAAGTCCTTATAGATGTCGAGGATCAGGTCGACGACCGTCAGACATTCCTGCTTCAGCTGCTCAGGCGTGCAGAAAATATGCGCGTCATCCTGAGTAAAGTGGCGCACACGCATCATGCCATGCAAAGCCCCAGACGGCTCGTAGCGGTGAACCTTACCAAACTCCGCCATCAAAACCGGTAGCTCTCGATAAGAGCGCTGACCATGATTGTAGATTTGCAAATGACCGGGGCAGTTCATCGGCTTCAAGGCATATTTGCGATTATCCGGCATAACGGTAGAATACATGTTCTCACCGAATTTTTCGGCATGACCGGATGTTTCCCAGAGCGAATAGTCCAGCAAATCCGGTGTATTGACCTCAACATAACCCGCCTCGTCCTGGCGACGACGCATGTATTCGATCAGGTTCTGGAACAGCGTCCAACCCTTTGGGTGCCAGAAAATCGATCCCGGTCCCTCTTCCTGCATGTGGAAGAGATCCATCGCTTTACCGAGCTTACGGTGGTCGCGCTTTTCAGCCTCTTCTAGCCGCGTCAGATGCGCTTTGAGCTGTTTTTCATTTTCCCAGGCCGTCCCATAAATGCGCTGCAACATTTGATTGTCACTATCACCGCGCCAATAGGCACCGGCGAGTTTCATCAGCTTGAACGCTTTCGGCAGGCGCCCAGTTGAGGGGATATGCGGTCCACGGCAAAGGTCGAACCAATCACCCTGCTTATAAATGGTCAGCGGCTCGCCCGGTCCGATAATGTCATTGATGATGTCGACTTTATAAGTCTCGCCCATTTCATTAAACGTCTTGATCGCGTCTTCACGGCCCCAGACTTCGCGTATGATCGGGTAATCCTCATCAATAATCTCAGCCATTTTGGCCTCGATTGTCTCAAAATCATCTGTGGAAAATGGCTCCTCGCGGGCGAAATCGTAATAGAACCCATCATCCACGACAGGACCGATCGTCACTTGGGTTTCGGGATAGAGCGCTTGCACCGCTTGGGCCAGAGCATGCGCCGTGCCATGCCGGATCATGAAGAGGACATCAGGATCACCGCTGGTGAGAATCTCAACTTTAGCGTCGCCTTCAAGTGGCCGCGTCAAATCATAGAGCTCCCCATCGACTTTCGCAGCCATAGCCTTCTTGGCGAGCGATTTCGAGATTGAAGACGCGATATCAAATGGGCTGACGCCTGCTTCATACTCACGTGCTGACCCATCCGGGAGTGTAACTTGAATCATTTTTCTTCACTTATCGTTCTATGCACACATTGGTCGACTGAGCAGGCCAGAAGGGTCCTTTGACCTCATCTTTAACGCGAGGCTAACCATAATCCTACTCATCAAGGCGGTTGTATGTGCGAATTGTTACCGGGAAACGAATTTGGATAAGGATGCCGCAGCCGCGCGAAGCTTTCGCCTCAAGCGCTGAGCCGGACACCCCGGCTGGTTCGCGTGGTCGTCGTGAAAAGGATCACTCGTTTTTCCATAATGTTCCTATGGCGTCTCATCACGCAAAGATCAATCCTCCGCTCTTGGAGGTCCGGACCAATCGCCATAGCGCCAAGGCGCCCAGAACGGGACGTCCGGCTTCACATCAGGCGCAGGGTCGTTGCCCATCGTGCCTCCGGGTCGGCATCGCGATAGTCTTGCCATTGCCATCCAAAGCGCGGGCCAAAACCCATGACGACGCAAACATTCAGCAGCATACTCACTACAGCTCGGGTGATGCCGGCATTGAGCACCAAATACCGCAAACACGGGCGATAGCGTATACTTGTAAGCCTTCAGAATAATCGTAGCGAATCTGGATCGAAAACCCGTCACAGCCTTAATCCCGCTTAGCACGAGGCGGCCTTGACCGGGCATCCGGACGATCAGAGGCTGCGCGACGCGGGGGGCGTCCTGTCCCCTTGCCCTTATATCCGTTTCCCTGACCTTCAGCGCGCGGCTTATCTTTACGACGCGGATCAATCTGCCGGTTCGGTTTTGCCCCACCGCGACCAACGAAGCTGCGTCCCTTTTTGATCGGCTTACCGTCTTCGTCGCGAAGACGTTTGGGTTTTTCAGGCAAGCTCGCAGCGATCAGGTCGGCGCGCTCTTTTGGTTTCAGAAGCCGCCACTGTCCCTCAGCCAAGTCGCCCAATTCCAAAGGCCCGACACGCAAACGCACCAAGTCCACCACTTTTAGGCCAACCAGATCACACATCCGGCGAATCTGACGCTTACGGCCTTCTTTTAGGACAAATCGAAGGGTCTTTCCCCCTTCCTCAGTCACCTTTGCAGGCTTCAATTTCCGATTGTCGAGGGACAAGCCATTACGAAGAAGCGTCAATTTACCCGGTGTGATTTTGCCGGTCAGCGTCACCAAATACTCTTTTTCCAGCGCGTGATGCGGACCAATAATCGCTTTGGCTAGAACCCCATCCTCAGACAGCAATAAGAGCCCGCGCGATTCCTGATCGAGCCTGCCGAGCGGGGCCAGACTCATACCCACTGCTCCATTCGAGCCATCCGCCGCATTCTTTTTCGTGATCAGCCGTGCGGCAGGCACTTGATCACCTTCAGGCTGGGCCGAAACATAATCGACCGGCTTATTCAAAACGGCCGTAAACTTGCCTTCAATCGCTTTCTGACCGCGCTCTGATAAGGTCAGCGTTTGGCCAGGCTCAATTTTATGGCCCGGCTGCTCGACGACGATCTCATCAACCCGAACAACACCGGCAGCAATCAAAGCCTCGGCCTCACGCCGCGAGCATAAGCCAAGCTCCGCCATCCACTTGTTCAAGCGTAGCGGCGCATTTCCACGATAGGTATGAGAGACAGACATAGCCCGCCTTTGGGCGCTAACACACGCAGCGTCAACTCAAGCTGTTAGTCGCTGAGATCGTCTTTCACGTCTTCAGCCGTTTCCTTGACCACCTTACCGGCACTCTCAACGTCTTTTCCAACGCCCGCAATTGTATTGCATGCAACCAGCATCGGGACAGCAAAAAGCAAAGCAAACAGAGCCTTCATCGGATCACTCCTCGAGTTTCAATCTTACTGTCTATAGTAGACACGCGGACATGGCGGAAGCCCTGATCCGCCTTTCAGCTCGCCCGCGCTTGGATCGCATGGCTCTTTGACGACGACGGTCGGGCGAACCGAGGATTGGGTTGTATAGCGATTTTCAACATAACGTGGTCCGCTGTCACGCGTGAAAACTTCTTCTCGGACCTCATCAGCGACATGGCTGATGCCGCGACCGACAGCACTCACATCCTTTCCGATGCCGGATATCGTCGAGCACGCCGGCAAAATCAAAAGCCCGGTCAAAGCAAAAAGCGTGGTCCGCATAAGCAATCTCCTCGTATTAAACTCGGTATCGCGAAGATAGGCCGTCACCACAACTTAATTCCCCTTATGGGTGAAGCGGAGAGCCGCGTCCGCCCTATTCCCAAGGCCCGCGACTCCCTGCTAAAACGCAAGCAAGCAGAGGAGTGGCCATGAAAACCGCTGTCATCGTCTTCCCCGGATCAAACTGCGATCGCGACGCGCAAGTCGCACTGCGCCAGGCTACGGGTCAGGAACCCACAATGGTCTGGCATAAGGACGGGACAATCCCAGAAGACACAGACCTCGTCATGGTGCCTGGTGGATTTTCCTATGGCGATTATTTGCGCACAGGCGCAATGGCCGCCAATAGCCCAGTCATCGCTCAACTTCACAAGCACGCAGAGAGGGGCGGTTACATCCTCGGCGTCTGTAATGGCTTTCAGATTCTCTGTGAGACTGGGCTTCTCCCCGGCGCCCTTATGCGGAACACGTCGCTCAATTTTGTCTGCAAGCCCCAAGCGCTCAAGATCGAAAGCTCTAATTCCGCCTTCACCAGCGCCTATTCCGGCCAGAGCGACGTTACCATCCCGATCGCCCATCATGATGGCAATTACGTCGCCGATGAGGACACTCTGGATACACTCGAGAAAGAAGGCCGCGTCGCCTTCCGCTATGTCGATAATCCAAACGGCTCAGCCCGCGATATTGCCGGTATCCTGAGCGAAAATGGCCGCGTCCTCGGCATGATGCCCCACCCGGAACGCGCAATAGGCGGCCATGAAGGCGGAAGTGATGGGCAGGGTATATTTGAGAGTTTGATGAGCGCGGTTTAGTTTTCGGACATGGACGTCCTGTTACCCGATCATTTGCACTTTGTTGCGTCAGATTCTGGACGAGGGTGGCTGAGAGGCTGGTCACACCGCCAGAACCTCAGCCTCAATCCAGCTGGACTGACGTTTCCAATCGGACTGGTTGGACCGGTTTCAAAGCTGTGGGACACAGGCGAAAGAAACCGATGGATTGAGCAGAACGAAGATGAGTTTTCAGCATATCGGATGTTCTCAGCCGATGGGGACCATCAATACCCTGACATGTATCTTTCTCAAAGTGAAAATGAGGTGCGCAGAGATGGTCTCGATAATGGGGAAGCCGCCTCTGAGCTTTGGGAGGCTTTATTCGAACCTGATCGCACGATCATGTTCTGGATGTCGTCGAGAAGTCTACACGATGTAACAATCGCAACACTGATGGCCCAATACAGATTGAGCACAGAAAAAGTTACCCTCATTGATGTATCCCAAACTCGTAAAGCCTCCAAAGAGCCCATGTCCGTTGGTGTGTTGAGCTTTGAGCAACTCGATGAAGCAAACTTGCCCATTCGTGCGTTCTCTGGATCACTGCAAACAAAACTCAGGAATAATTTTTCGACGTTATTAAAGAGAGACGCGCCGCTCAGACGCCTCTCCGGGCCTTGGATAGTTGAGCCTCAGGAGTTCAGCGAATTTGACGATGGTTTAATTGCGGTCATGCCCTCCAATTGGCAACCGGCGGCTAGAATAGTCGGCCAATTTACGGAACAAGATTACTCCAAGAACCTCTATAATTGCGACTACTATTTCATTCTCTCGCGCTTGAAATCTCTCATATCCAATGGGCGAATTGACCAAAGATATGGAAAACGAGAAGCTGACTTCGGCGATCCAGCCCATTGGGGCGAGATAAAACTCGCCCTTTAGATTTCGCTTGACCCCTACTCGTTCTCGACCTCCACTATGAGCGGGAGGCTTAGGCATGTCGTACTTACAGGAAACGCAGGATACTGGGCGTGAGATTTTTCCGGATCTAGCGAGAGCATCCGCGCTCATCGGGATCGCTTTGGTCAATGTCGCCTATTTTGCTTATCCATTTGCCCAGAACCTTTACAAGGCAGGTGGTTTAGAGAGCACACCCGACTTCGCAGCCTATTTTACTGTGAATGCGCTTTTCACGGCAAAGTCTTACACATTGTTTTCATTCATGTTTGGTGTCGGCTTTGCCTATCAGATTATGGCGGCTGAGCGTCGCGGCGTTGGATTTTCTGGACGCTACTGGCGACGTATTATCGGCCTTTTCTTCTTCGCAGCCATAAACATCATGTTCCTGTTTCAAGGCGACATCCTGTTCATCTATGCTGTTCTTGGAATGCTACTCCTGGCCTTCAAAAATGCAAAACCGCAGACACTCATCAGGCTCGCCATCATTTTCTATGGCGTGCAAATTCTCTTGCTTGTCAGCATCGCAGCCTTCGCAACCAACACACCCGGCGACATGGAAATCGCCGTTCAAGAAATGATCGAATCCGAAGCCGCCAGAACGCAGCTCTTCGCAGATGGTGGATTTGTCGCTGTCATATCCGCCCGAGTCGGTGAGTGGACAGGCTTCATCATCTACGGCCTCTTCGGTCAGGGCTTGGCAGTAATGTCATTTTTCCTGTTTGGCTTGGCAGCCGTTCGAAACAATCTGATTTCTCATCCAGACGCGCCATTCTGGCAGAAGTGTCGGCGAATTTATCTTCCCATCGGATTACTCATTAGTCTAATAGGCGCATGGTTGGTGGTCACAGGATCAACCGTTTTGAGTGCGCGGACGGCTTGGGGGAATACCTTGATCTTTTTTGGCAGTCCCTTTGCGACAGCGGGATATCTCGGCCTAATTGCAAAATGGTCGCTCACACCAAATGGCCCCATAAAGCTCTTCTTCGCACGCGGCGGGACATCGTCGCTAACGGCCTATTTGCTACAGGGCTTACTGTTATCGCTTGTATTCTACGAATATGGTCTCGGCCTCTATATGCAAATCGGTGCAGCCGCCTGCATCGCCATAGCGCTCGCCGCCGCATTATTCACCATCGCCTTCACCAGCCTTTGGCGCACCGTGTTCAAGCGCGGACCATTGGAAGCGATCCTGCGAAGCTGGACCTACCTCGGAACCCGATAGGCAGGGATAAACCCACTTCCGAATCCCCGCCGCCCGCGCTAAAGGCCGCGCATGACTGATACATCCGCCATCATCGCCGCCATGCAGGCTGTCCAAACCGCGGCGGATGCCGCCGAGCACGGGATCAATGCCGAGGAATGGGACCGCCTGATCACCCGCCTTGGTCGCGATCCGAACTTGGTCGAACTCGGCATTTACAGCGTGATGTGGTCCGAGCACTGCTCATACAAATCCTCGCGCCGCCACCTCTCAAAATTCCCGACCAAGAATGAGCACGTCATCCAGGGCCCGGGCGAGAATGCTGGTGTGATCGACATTGGCGATGGACAGGCGGCCATCTTCAAAATGGAGAGCCATAACCACCCGTCCTATATCGAGCCCTATCAGGGCGCAGCCACTGGCGTCGGCGGCATCTTACGCGATGTCTTCACAATGGGCGCGCGCCCGATTGCGCTCGTCAATGCGCTGCGCTTCGGCGACCCCAGCCACCCCAAAACGCGCAGCCTTGTTGAGGGCGTCGTGGCCGGCATTGGCGGCTATGGCAACTGTGTCGGCGTCCCGACTGTGGCAGGCGAAACCGAGTTCCACGCTGGCTATAATGGTAACATTCTCGTCAATGCGATGGCGGTCGGCCTCGCCGATCAGGACAAGATTTTCTATGCCCGCGGCGCCACGCCTGGAAACCCGATCTTCTATGTCGGCTCCAAAACCGGACGTGACGGTATTCACGGCGCGACGATGGCCTCCGCTGAATTCTCTGAAGGCGACGAGGATAACCGCCCAACCGTTCAAGTTGGCGACCCGTTCACCGAAAAGCTCCTGATCGAAGCCTGCCTCGAACTGATGGCGACCGATGCCATCCAGGCGATCCAGGACATGGGCGCAGCGGGCCTTACATCCTCCAGCGTCGAAATGGCTGATAAAGGCGGCATCGGCATTGAGATGGACCTGGACAAAGTCCCGCAACGCGAAACCGGCATGAGCGCCTACGAAATCATGCTGTCCGAAAGCCAGGAACGCATGCTGATGGTCCTAAAGCCCGGCAAAGAGGCCGTGGCAAAAGCCATTTTCGACAAATACGACCTCGACGCCGAAGTCATCGGCATCACCACCGATACAGGCCGCATGGTCCTGAAACAGTTCGGCGAAACCGTCTGCGACATCCCTGTTCCGCCGCTCGCCGAAGACGCCCCGAATTATGACCGCCCTTGGGTCGAGCCGAAGAAACGAGAGCCGCTCGATCTCTCCAAATATCCCGAACCTGAAGACTATGGCGAGGTTCTACTCAAGCTCATGTCATGCCCCGATATGGCCTCCAAACGCTGGATTTGGGAGCAGTATGACCGCCACGTTATGGGCGACACGGTCGACAGCTCGCAGTCGCAGGGCAATGCCGCCATCGTGCGCATCCACGGCACCAATAAGGCCCTCGCCATTACCTCAGATTGCACCCCGCGCTATGTCGCCGCTGATCCTTATGAGGGCGGCAAGCAGGCCGTGGCAGAGGCCTATCGCAACCTGTCGGCCGTCGGTGCAAAACCCATCGCGATCACGGACAATCTCAATTTCGGCAACCCTGAACGTCCGGAAGTCATGGGCCAGATCGTCAAGGCGATTGAAGGCATGGCGGAGGCCTGCAAAACGCTCGATTTCCCTGTCGTGTCAGGCAATGTCAGCCTCTATAATGAAACAGACGGCGTCGGCATTCCGCCCACCCCGGTCGTCGGTGGCGTCGGCCTGATCGAGGATGTGACCAAGATTTCCACGCTGAAAGGCGCGCAGCCGGGCGATGTCCTGATCCTGATCGGCGAGACCAAAGGCCATCTCGGCGCATCCCTCTACGCCCGCGAAATCCTAGGCCTTGACGGCGAAGAGGCGGGTCCACCGCCGCCTGTGGATTTGGAGACGGAGAAG
>JBCBCO010000032.1:0-18309 GCA_038630445.1 Pseudomonadota bacterium
CGTATCGGATATGCCACTTTCACTGTGGGCCTTGCGTCTACACTTGTGCTTGGCGCAGTCGCCCAAGAGAAAACCGAGGATGAAAAACCATCACGCACTGTGACGGAAGCACTACAGAGCGAACAGCTTGAGAAACTGAAAACCCAACGTCTTCAATTGCGCGACCCACAAGTCCTACGGGAAGGCCAACAGGTCCCACAGATGAGACAGCTCGAAAGACCGCAGCTGCAGCGTCTTCAACGAACGGAGCAATCAGAGCAGAAGCTTGAAGAAGAGGGTGTTGATGAACGACGCTTACGCTTGACTGAAGATCGTTTCAGAACGAACGTCAAAGTCGCGCTGGAATGGCTTGAGGAAAATTCTGAACAGGCGGCTGGACAGTTTCTGCGTGAAGATATTGAGCAGATCCGGAAGGCCATGGAATCTGAAACGCTCGACGAATATATGAGCGAGCAGGAACAAATCTTCCGCAAGATGGCCGAAGAGGGTCCAACCCTACAGCCAACGATCTATCTCGTTTCTGATTTTGGAAGCATGGTCCGCGCCGCCAGAGATACCGATGCGGAGCTGCAGCGTCTCAGTGGTTTCACCCGCGAGACGTATGGCGCTGAAGTCCACAAAGCTTACCTTGAGCAATTCGGTCAGATCCGTCGTCTCAATCCGGAGGTCTATCAAGCCATTCAGAAATTCTGGATCACTTGGACGCCCATCGAACCTGAGCCAGAACCTGTCGATGATACGTCAGAAATGGATTGCACGCTGGAACTTGGTTACCACTCGACCAATAGCGAGGGGGCGACCGCCTGCCTGCCGCCCGGTGTCACGGTTGCAAATGGAAGCTCGAGAAACTTTAGCGCGAACGGACTCTTCGCGACACAGGATATTCCGCTGGAACCGCATTTGACCTGCACGAAAAATCAGGCCCGCCGCGGGACCTGCGTTGGCTTTGCCATCACGGCCAATTTGGAGACCCGCGCCTCTGTGAAAAGGGATAAGAAATACAACTTCTCTGAGCAGTATAACTATTTCAAGTCAGAGATTTACACAGGCAACAATCGCTACTCTTACGGCCTCTCAACCCATGATACGGTGAAAGACTGGGCCGATGATGATTGGGAAACCGGCCGCGAAACCACTTGGAGATATAATCCAAGCTGGAGCATCAAAGACATCGACACGGGTAGTATTTGGACGGCAACAGATAATGTTTATCCAGACTCCTGCGACGGATACACACCTCATTGTACGGACTATGCGTTCCAAGGCACGCCTAACTCGTCGCACTCCGTATTTACGCGTCCATCGCCCCAAACAGGCACTGATAGTCTAGGGGCGATTCAGAACTACCGCTATAATTGGGGTCTGTTCTACAGATCGCGCGAGGATGCCTTGATGGATAGCGTTGTTCCGCTTTTGGAGAGACGTATTCCAGTCATCGTTAGCTATACTGTAACCGACAATTATATGGGATTAGGCAGCAGTGACTATCTCGTCTGGAGCGCATCGGATGGTCAGCGAACAGGTGGCCACGCGACCTTGATTGTCGGCTATGTCGACAAAGATGATATACCAGCAGGCGCTCCGACCCCTGTCGGTAACGGTTATTTCATCATCAAAAATTCATGGGGCGCAAACAGAGCTGATTGTGGCTATGAGTATGTTGACGAAAGATGGCTGCGCGAACAGATGAAGGGGCTTTCTAGCCTGAGTGTTGGTTAGATTTTCGAAACAGGAGTGCCGAGACGATGAAAACGATTTTACTCAGCTCGGCACTTCTATTTTTGGCGATGGGTTGTGCGGCACCCGAAACGCCAACGACAGATTATCTCTTCAAAGCTGATACGAGCGATATGGAGATCAGAATTCCCATCGATCAGGACTTTTCGATCGAGTTTAGCGAAACGGCCGGAACAGGGTTTTTCTGGTCTCCAGAATTTGATCCTGATCTACTGGACCTTAACGGAAAAACCTATCATGCGAACTCCAGCGGCGGTGACGGCGGGGCAGAACTTGTCCGCTTCAGCTTCACATTGAAGACGTCTAAAGCAACAGAAGTAACGTTCGGTTTAGGTCGCGCTGATGAGACCGCTATAGAAACGCGCGTCGTGACTGTTCGACCCAGTAAATCCGAGTAACGCAAAAAAATCCTTGACCCGCTTAGGCTATCCTTGTCCTAGCTTTGAGTATGTCTTGGGAAAAATCGATTGAAGAATTGCGCCAACGGGAACGTCTGGCCGAAAATATGGGCGGGGAAGAACCCGTCTCGCGCCAGCGGTCGCGTGGGAAACTGACCGTTCGCGAACGGGTCGCCTTCATAGCCGACCCCGGCAGTTTCCATGAGATTGGTAAGATCGCGGGCAAGGCGAGCTATACCGCCGATGACGAGCTTGAGAGCTTCATGGCCTCAAACTCGGTTATGGGGCGTGCAACGATTGAGGGGCGTCCTGCGGTTATTTTAGGCGATGATTTTACAGTTCGCGGCGGAGCTGCAGATGCGGCCATCTGGCAAAAAATGGTTCAGGCGATCAAACAGGCGCAGGAATACCGGATGCCGCTGGTCCAACTGATTGATGGCACAGGCGGCGGTGGGTCGGTGAAAATGTTGGAAGCTGATCCGCGCACTTACATTCCCGAAACACCGGGCTGGGAGTGGATAGTATCCGGCTTAAGCGAGGTTCCGTTTGTCTCCCTCGCGCTCGGTCCTTGCGCGGGAATGGGCGCGGGCCGCGTCGCCGCAAGCCACTATTCAGTGATGGTAAAAGGGCTAAGCCAAGTGTTCGTTGCCGGACCGCCAGTCAGCAGAGCACTAGGTGAAGACGTCACCAAGGAAGAGCTCGGCGGCTGGGCCATTCAGGCGCGCAATGGCACAGTCGATGATGTCGTCGAGACCGAAGCTGAAGCGTTTGAGTCCACGCGGGAATTTCTATCCTATCTGCCTTCAAGTGTGCATGAACTGCCTCCTGTCTCTGCTGCGACAGACGATCCCAACCGCCGGGAAGAGAGCCTGATCTCAATCGTCCCGAAGGATGGCAAAACGCCCTACATGCCCCGCAAGATTGTCGAGGCGGCTGTTGATCAGGACAGTTTCTTTGAAATCGGCAGGCTTTGGGGACGCGGCATCGTTACAGGATTTGCGCGCATTGACGGACATCCTGTCGGCGTTCTCGCTGGCGATCCGTTCTTCCTGGATGGCGCATGGACAGCTGATGTCTGTGATAAAGTCGTGCGCCACATGGACCTCTGTTCGACCTTCCATTTGCCCGTCGTGCACTTTGTTGACTGCCCAGGCTTTGCGGTCGGCGTGAAGCATGAAACCGAGGGCGTGACCCGCAAAGGGGTTCGTGCCATGTCAGCGGTCTATCAGGCCAAAGTCCCTGTCTGTGCTGTTGTCATACGCAAAGCTTATGGGCTGGCAGGCAGCGCAATGTTCAACCCCAGCAAAGCCAAATGGCGCTATTGCTGGCCGAGCGGGGATTGGGGCAGTTTGCCTATGGCCGGCGGGATCGAAGCCGCTTTCCGCAAAGAACTCGCCGAAGCCGAGGACCCAGAAGCGCTCCTAAAACAGCTCTACAAGAAGTTTGACGCGATCCGATCACCCTTCAGAACCGCGGAAAGTTTCTACGCAGAAGAGATTATCGACCCACGGGACACGCGGCCTCTCTTGGTAGATTTTGTGCACCATGCCCGCCGGATATTGGAAACCGGAAAAACAAGCTTTGGGCCTCGGCCCTGACAGAATGATAATCTTATCAGCGCAGTCAGGGCACTGGCGGCAAACAAAAGCGATGCTATAGAAGCGATCAAGATTTAGATTTCGACGGGATATGTGTTATGAAAGCAGTAAAAGCAGGGCTCGCAGCGATCACAGGCGCCTGTCTGCTATCGGCCTGCACAATGTTCGGTGGCGGAGGCGATACGACTGAACAACGCGTGGTTCAGGATGTCGCTGGCAGCTCTAACCCATATCTCTGGCGCGCGAGCCTGGACACATTCGCAGAAATGCCGCTGGTCAGCGCGGACTCGTTCGGTGGGACGATTATCTATGATTGGCGCGAGTTCCCGAATGCGCCGGGGGAGCGCGTGAAAGCAACTGTGTTCATTCTCGACTCCCGCCTGCGCGCGGACGGCGTGAAAGTCTCTGTTTTCCGTCAGACGAATGAGACCGGAGCTTGGACAGACGCCTTGGTTGATCCGGAAACAGCGATCCAGCTTGAGAATGCGATCCTAGACCGCGCGCGCAATCTCAAGGCGGCTGAAATCGGTTAAACCTGCACCTTAAAGGTCGCGACCGATGGCGTAGAAACGCTCCCGGCGCTGAGTCTTCAACTCGCTGTCGCTGAGTTGAGAAAGCTCGTCTAGGGCTTTCTGAATCGCCTTGCCCGCTGATTTGATGGCTTTTTCAGCATTTCGGTGCGCACCGCCGACGGGTTCTTTCACCACTTCATCGACCACCTTCATCTTCTTTAGATTGGGTGCAGTGATTTTCATCGCTTCAGCGGCGTCTTTCGCCTTGGCGGCATCGCGGTAGAGAATTGACGCGCACCCTTCCGGTGAGATCACAGAGTAAATCGAATGCTCCATCATCAGGACTTTGTTGGCCGCAGCTATCGCAATCGCGCCACCGGAACCACCCTCCCCAATGATCAATGACACCATCGGCACAGACAGCGTCAGACAGCGCTCCGTTGAGCGCGCAATGGCCTCGGCCTGTCCACGCTCTTCGCCGGCCTTGCCCGGAAAAGCACCTGCCGTATCAACAAATGTGATCACAGGCAGTCTAAACCGTTCCGCCAGATTCATCAGACGTACCGCTTTGCGATAGCCCTCAGGATGGGCCATGCCGAAATTATGGCGCAGGCGGCTTTCCGTCGTGCGGCCTTTTTCATGGCCCATGACAACGACAGACTGGCCGTTGAATTTCGCCAGACCGCCCAGAACCGCTTCATCATTGCCAAAGACACGGTCGCCGGACAGCTCCTGATACTCTTCGAACAGAGCCTCCAAGTAATCGGTAAAATGCGGGCGTTCCGGATGGCGCGCCACTTGGGTTTTCCGCCAAGGCGTCAGCGACGAATACAGGTCTTTCAACTGCTTCGCGGACTTCTCCTTCAGCCGGGTCAGCTCATCGGAGATTTGCGGCGCATCCTCCTGCGCGGAGACGGCCTCCAACTCAGCAATCTTGGTGTCCAATTCCGCAAGCGGCTTTTCGAAGTCGAGATATGTCATAGGCATCCCCGCTAAATAGCGAGGGTCGCGTCGCGCCGCTAGTCTTTTCGTGTTCGCGGTGAATAACGCTCAAACACGTGAATCGGATCATCCTCAATATCCGTCAGCGCGAAATCCTTATAGCCAAGCTTTTGCGCCACCCTGATCGATGCCGCATTATCGGGGCTAATAATGCAAGTTGATCGACCGGGCCGCACCTCATCCAGCCAGTCATGCGCGGCCTGCATGGCTTCTGACGCATAGCCCTGCCCCCAAACCTCCGGCGCGATGATCCATCCGGCTTCAGGAGCGCCTGAAATATCTGGTTCGATTCCGCGTTTGAAATCCGCAAATCCGACTTCGCCGATTAGAATTCCTGTCTTTCGCTGCTCAGCCGTCCAATAGCCGTATCCGAGCATCGCCCAGAGCCCATGCGAGCGCAGCATAGTCATCCAGACATCTTGTGGGGTGCGTGTACCGCCTGTGAACTGACCGACACGCTTATTTGCACGAATCTTACAAAGCTCTTCCCAATCGCGTGCCTCGACCGGACGTATAATCAGGCGTTCAGTGACGAGGGTCGGCGCGTTCAAGCGCTTTCTTTCATCTTCGCCAGCATTGCACCCATTGCGGCGTGAACCGTCTGGATCGCTTTTAGCGGCCGGACCATGACTTTGAAGTCCACGATTTTTCCGTCCGCGTCCCACTCGATCATGTCGATGCCGTTGATTTGGATGCCGTCCATCTCGCTTTCGAACTCCAGAACCGCCTTGTCGCCGCAATCGAAGATGCGGGTATACTTGAAAGCGTCATTGCCGAGCGTCCCGCCGGCTGCAGTCAGATAAGCAAAGGTAATGTCGCGCCCTTCCTGCGGCGTGTGGACGACGGGACTTTTAAAAACAACATCCGGGTGCAGCATATTGTAGAGCCGCGTGCGATCATGACCGCCCATCATATAATCAAACCAAGCCTGCAAGTGCGGTGTATATCCTATCACTGATACATCGTGTTGATTGGCCATATCGCGATCCTCCTTCTTTTCTTTACCTATCACGTCCCTAAAGGGACGCGCCACCCTCTCCCCCTGCCCAACCGCCCGCACAGGATACCATTGGGGTGGTTGGGCAGAGGGAGCGGGTGGCCGTGATCTTGAAAGTAAGACTGAACCTCTGAACGCGCTTTGTCTACAAAAACAGGTCTGCAGCGACGCCCGGGAAGAAGGCAAAGAACCCACCGACGCAGAACGCAGCAACACTGATACCCCAAAGCGTCCAACTAATCCGACGCAATCTTGTGCACGCCCGCGCTTTGGCAGGATCGGTCGGACACGGCAGGCTTCGCGCGTGCCATTGCCATGCGCCCGATGCCATTAAAACGACCGCCGTCACGACAAAGACGATCTCTTTATTCTCACCAAATACCGTGATGCCGGGCACCGCATTCAAGACACCGGCCCAGACCGCGCCCATGCCCATCAAAACAAGCATGGCTGGAAGCGCGCAGCAGATCAGTGTTCCAAGGCTGGTAAAGAGCGCCAGCGTTGCGGGCAGGACGCTCGGTGACTTTATATCCGGTTCAGCAGCATTCATGCGGTATCGCGCAGGACGGAAACCAGATCATAACCGGACTTTTTCACCAGCTCGCCGACACGTTCATCGCTGATCGTCGCTCCGCTTTTCAAAGCAACGCGAATTTCACCCGCATCGAGATCAACATCGACGCTCTCAACCGCGTCTTCCTTCCCGAAGACTTTGGTGACCGCCCGCGCACAGAAGTCACAAACCATGCCGTTGACCTTGGCGATAATCTGGGTGGCGTTTGAAGCCTGCTCCGTCTCGGCACTTTCGGCTAGGCCCACAGGCGCAGCCATCATTAGAGCGGTCGCGATAAAAGCGGATTTGAAAACGGTCATGGTGGCGCGGCACTCCTAAAGACGGATAATCCAGTTCAACATAAAACGATCTGTTTCAGGCGTATAGCCGATTTCCAGCAACTGAACATCATAGAAAAAGCGGATGAGCGGGGTTGCGGTTACAGGCGTATCACTTTCGGGGTCATGATCGACCTGCACCATCAACCATGTGTGAAGGTCACCATAGTCGCCGATATAGGGCGCAACACCGACGCGAGCGAACTGACGAAAATCCTGATCGAAGCCCAGATCGTAGGCCCGCGCGTCGTAAGCAAGAAACCAGCGCCGCGTTTCCCAATCGGCAGACATATCGACAAATCCGGCAAGGCTTTCTTCGCCATCCCCGAACGCATCCGCCTGTCCAGCACCAAGTTTGAAGTAGAGATTGGCCTGACTGTCAGACGTGTTCCATCGTTTCACCAAGCGATTGTACTGCACACCGGTAAACTGCCAGTCACTCGACCAGTTTCGTTCGGAGTAGATGCCAAAAGAGTCCTGAAAGGTCGGCGAATAGTGGACATGTGCGGAGGAAAAATCCCCATTATTCTGCTGCATGATCGTCCAGCCGTCGGGATAAGACACAGGACGTGCATCCGCTGATTGCCCCACAAAGACAGTCAGCAACACAACACACAAAAAGTGACAGAAACGGCTCATACCGCGTGTTTAAGACTTCGCGCGGATCATAGAACGCCCGAGCAGCTTTACAGTTGCATTCCTAAACGCGCGCAGGGCTGGATAGATGAAAACAAGAAACGGTTTGCTGGAAAACAGGCGCATAAACCAGCTGGGGCTTAAAAGCGCATTGATCGCCCACATCGCCTCGCCCCCAAAATAGGGGACGCCGTCAATCTCCACGATCATGCCCTGATCAATTCCGCGGCCTTGGCTCGCATGATGAGCGACGAGAGACGGATGCTGGCGCGCATCAAGCAGCTCGACCTGCCCGCTCAATGATTTAAGCCGCGCCATTTTTACATAAGCGGCACAGAAAGGGCATTCCCCGTCATAGAGGATGCTGACTGTCTCGAACCGATTTGCCTCAGGCATGAGCCGGCGCCTTTCCGATCACATATTTATCAATCTGGGCATCCAGCCAATCCGGATCAACCACGAGCAGGTAAAGCGCCATCATGCTTGCGGAATAGGTCTGCACTGGAAGCATGACGTAAAAACCGGCATGCAAGGCAAATGCGATCGGAATCCAGATCTTTAACCGCCAGCGCAGCAGGATGGCGACGGGCAAGAGATATTCAATAAATAGAACCGCCCAGCTTCCTGTAATCAGGAGGGCGCGGTTAGTAACGATCTCATAGGCCGGGTTCCCGGCATAAACCCATTCAAACACGCGCTCGAGCCAGTCGCCATGAAGGTATCCAGCACTCGTCTTGTCCCAAGCCGCCCAGAAATATATCGCGCAAAGCTGCAGCACCAAAAGCGTCTGCGGCCACGTCCGCGCGCGTTCTTCCTGCAACGGCAAAGACCGATGCATGCGAATAGCCCGATCCGCACTGAAAGACCGGCCCGCGCCTGAAAGTGCCAGCACAGCGCAACACACCATGAGCAAATAATGGTGATGGTGGCCCCAACCGGGCGAATACCATCCCCAGAACTTGCCATAATACATTAGAGCTAAAAGCAGTGCAGACGCGCCAAGCGCCCAACGCGTAAACAGCCCAATAGTCACCATCGCTGCGGCTGCATAATAGGCAAGAGAAAAACTCTGATCCCAAAAACTGTCTGCCGCATGAAGCGACAGTTCTTCGCCGAACCGCATGTAGAGAAGAACCCCTAAACATATCCGGAAGAGCGCCACCGGGCGCGTCGATCCGGTCTCAACCAGCTTGTCGGAAATAGTGTTTGTCACAGCGCTCATGACCCCACCTCTGCAACCAGCTGCACTTCTTTCGGACAGACATCCTCAGCCTCATAAAGCGCCCAGCCATTCGGCGCGCCAACGCGACCCGAGTAAGAGAGGACATCCCCTTTCCCGACATGATCAGCACAGAACGCACTGACAATCG
Organism: Pseudomonadota bacterium; assembly: GCA_038630445.1. Lineage (GTDB taxonomy): Bacteria > Pseudomonadota > Alphaproteobacteria > Caulobacterales > Hyphomonadaceae > Henriciella. Next base: position 9,142 of record JBCBCO010000032.1, read on the forward strand.
GTGCCATCGCATCGCGGTCGCGCAGCAAAAGCTCAAACTCATAAGGAAAAACGTTGGGATAACGCTCAAGCGATAGGATTTCGAGCGCCGTATAGGTCTGCGTCGACCCATCGGTCTTGGTCAGCGTGAACGTGCCCTTCATCGTACCCTGACCGACGCCAGAAAACATGACCCAGGGCCTGACGTAATCATGAGCCACCCCGAAAACCTGAGGGATGGCCGGACCCAGCGAAATAAAGGCAGCAGCAGCGAGAATACCGACGTTCTGAAATCTGTTCACCTACATCACCCTGTTTTTGTTCAGAGTGTCGTAACATATCTGGGTAAACGGGCCGCTAAAGGCGATTAAGCGTCTTTCGCAGCGATCTGATCGGCCAGATCGACGATGACTTTGGCTTGTTTCCAAGTCGCATCGTCCTGCATTTTCCCATCCAGCATCGCGACGCCTGCGCCGTCCGGGATTGCTTCCAGAACGCGACGCGCGAAGGCAACTTCGTCCGGATCCGGGCTGAACACCTTTTTGGCAATCGCGATCTGGTTCGGGTGAAGCGTCCACGTGCCAACACAGCCCAATAGGAAAGCATTTCGGAATTGCTGTTCGCAGGCTTCCAAATCAGCGATATCACCAAACGGCCCATAGAACGGCTTGATCCCAGCCATGCCGCACGCATCAACCATTTTCGCGAGCGTATAATGCCAAGGGTCCTGCTGCGCACTGGCGCGCGGGCTGCCATCTTCATTCGGGTCTTCGATCACTTTGTAGAAGGGATGCCCGCCGCCGACGCGGGTCGTCTTCATCTTGCGGCTCGCGGCAAGGTCAGCAGGCCCTAGCGAGATGCCCTGCATACGTGGGCTGGCGAGCGCGATGTCCTCAACGCGGGCAACGCCTTCCGCAGTCTCGAGGATCGCATGCAACAGGATCGGACGGCTGAGCCCCGCTTTCGCCTCTAATTGCGCGACGAGTTGATCAACATAATGAATGTCCCAAGGCCCTTCGACTTTCGGGATCATCAGAACGTCGATTTGTTGCCCTGCTTTGGTAATCAGCTCGGTGACATCATCCAGAAACCACGGCGAGTTCAGGCAGTTCACACGGCTCCAAAGCCCCGTGCCTTTTGCCTGCCAATCCAGCATGCCGGCCATTTCAATGACGCCTGCGCGTGCGGCCTCTTTCGCGTCGGCCGGGATCGCATCCTCAAGATTGCCGAGGACGACATCGCATGTGTCCGCCATGCCGGGCACCTTGGCGCGGACTTTATCGAGATGCGGCGGCACAAACTGGATCATCCGCTCAACACGGACAGGCAGGTCGCGAAACGGCTCAGGCGCCCCTGCAGCCAAGGGTTGGAAGAATTGGCGCGGTGCTCTTGAACTCATGGGGACCTCCGAATGTGGCGCGCACACTAGCGGGGGATTTTACAGGGTCAATTCGCTAAAGGATGTGCTGTTTCCAGCAATTCAGCCAGCTCGTCGGTCAGGACATGGGTGTAGATTTGCGTCGTCGCGATATCGGCATGGCCCAGCAGGGTTTGCACACTGCGCAAGTCCGCCCCGCCCTGCAAAAGATGCGTCGCATACGCGTGGCGGAGCGCATGCGGATGCACGCGCGCCGGATCGATGCTCACCTTACCAGCGAGGCTAGCTAGCATCTGCCCAAGGCGGCGGCGTGTCAGGTGACCGGACTTGCCCCGCGACGGAAAGACGAAACTCGCGCTGGCCGTCCCGTATTTGTCGCTGTCGCGCTGCTCCAGCCACGCGCTCAGAGCCACAAGGGCCGGCGCGCCAAGCGGACACAGGCGCTCCTTCCCACCCTTACCCCGAATAATGATCTCTGCAGTTTCCCACCGTTCCTCGCGCCGACGTGGCAAACTGCCAAGCGTCAGGCTAACCAGTTCCGAGACCCGCAACCCTGCCCCATAGAGCAACTCCAAAAGACACGTCAGACGCGGATCATCCTCGCAGGCAGAGAGCAGAGCGCTAACCTCCTCACGACTTAACACATCGGGCACGTCACGCCCGGCCTTGGGCCCTTCGAGACGCGATGTTGGATTATCCTTGCGGTCGCCCTCTTCGAATAAAAATCGATAGAACCGCTTTAAAGCCGATAGCTTGCGCGCCTGCGTGCTCGCGGCGAGGCCGTCCTTGCCAAGGCTTTGCATCCAGCCCGATAGATCGCTCTGATTGGCCTCCGTCAGACCGCCGCCCAGATACCCACTCGCATCCAGCAGGTCGCGGCCATAGGCATCCAGCGTATTCACCGACGCTCCGCGTTCAGCAGACATCATCTCCAGAAAAGCTTCAATGCGGGCATGATCAGACATGGCAAAACCCTAGCGCCCACCGGTTAGCCAAAAGAAAACAGGCGCCCCAATGGAGCACCTGTCTTATTTCTACAGGATGCGAACCTACTCAGCAGGCGACGCCTCATACGGCTGCCCATCCGTACCAAGCATGATGCTCTCGCCATCCTCGGTGTCCGGATCACCATTATTTCGGTGGATCGCCAGCACGACGCCTGAGAGCGCGATCACTGCAATCAGGTTCGGCAAGACCATGGATGCATTCGCAATGTCGCCAAACCGCCAGAGGAAGCTGACCGGGAACGTCGTGCCGACAAAGATGATAATGACCCAGAAATAGCGGATCGGATGTGTCGCCCATTCTCCCAAAATATATGTCGCAGCCTGCTCGGCATAATATGACCAGCCGAGGATCGTGGTGAAGGCAAACAGGGCCAGACAAATCGTGACAAATATGCCCCCAAAGCCCCCCGGCAGAGCCTGATTGAAGGCTTCATTGGTGATCGCGGAGGCTTTAAGACCCTCGGCCTGGAAAACGTATTGGGTCGTTTCTGCAACGCCAAGTTTCACCAATTCTGGATCGGTCACATAGCTACCTGTAACAGACAGAATAACCAAAGCCGTCATCGTACAAATAACCAGCGTATCAATGAACACGCCGATCATCGCGATTTCACCTTGCTTGACCGGGTTCTTCGTTTGAGCTGCCGCGTGAGCAATGGGCGCAGAACCTTGACCAGCCTCGTTTGAGAAGAGACCACGCGCAATGCCTTCCCGGATCGCAAACAGGACACCGTAACCGGCCATACCGCCCGCGACTTCCTGCATGCCAAATGCGGACTCAATGATCAGCATGAACGCCGCTGGGACGTTCTGGAAATTCAGGATCAGTGCAATGAAAGCGACCAGCACATAAGCCCCCGCCATAACGGGGACGACTTTACCGGCAACGCTGCCAATCGACTGAATGCCACCAATGATCACGGCAAAAGTCAGCCCAGCAATCACAAGCCCGACGATCCATGTTGGCATATCGAAGCCTGCAAACCGGTCGACGTCCGCCACCACTGTTTGGGTGATCGAGTTAGACTGGATCATACCCCCCGTCACAACTGCTGAGAACACACACCCGATGCAAAACAGGACCGCCAACCACGTCCAATTTTTGCCAAGACCGTTCTTAATGTAATACATCGGACCGCCATTCACGCGGCCGTACTCGTCCTTTTCACGATACTTGATGGCCAGCGAACTCTCAGCAAACGCCAGCGCCATTCCAAACAGTGCCGTAACCCACATCCAGAAAATCGCGCCCGGTCCGCCGACAGAAATCGCCGTGGCAACACCCGCAAGGTTACCCGTACCAACCTGGCCCGAAAGCGCCGTCGAAAGCGCTTGCCACGGCGTGATCTGGTTCGGGTCACCATTGCCTTTGCGTCCAGCCCAGACTTCTGCAACCGCAGGTCCAAAGCGTCTTAGAGGCCGGAACCCGAGCCGGATCATCAAATAAAGACCGGCTCCGAGCAGGAAAACAGCAATCGGGCCAAATGAGAATATTTGCTCCCCGTACCAGCTCCCGCCCCAGAGGAAGTTACTGATTTCGATAATGAAGGTCTGAACGGCTTCCATAAGGCCTCCCCCGCAGGTTTGTTCTTTGCTCTATCGCCACCCTAAGACAGAAACCCGCAGTGTGAAGCGTTTAGACACGCTTTTTACAGTTTTGGTCTTATATGACCGCCTTTGAGAGCCATCCGCCTTGATTGGCAGCACTTGGCACTGTAGCTCTGCACCCAATCTGGAGAGACGCATGCACACGAAACGCCGCATTGAACTGATTATCGAAAAAATGGCCTGGAAGCGGGCCGGGCGTGTGCTGGAAGCGGCCGGTCTCACCGGTTACACAGTGACACCCGCGATTGCCGGATATGGCGGCCAGAAGCACTGGGACAGAAATACGGATATCTCAGCAGCCAATGACATGGTGGTCGTAATTGCTATCGGCAGCGCAGACCGGGTCGAGAAAGCCCTTACTGATATTGAGAACATTCTCGGCTCTCATATCGGTGTTGTGTCCGTCAGTGACGTGCAGGTCCTTCGCGACGAATTGTTTTAGCTTCTCTGCTCAGTATCCACCCGCTCCCCCGCCCAACCGCCCCAGCCTAAGGGGACCATTGGGGCGGTTGGGCGGGGGAGCGGGTGGATCGTGATAGCGAAGAGCCAACCACCATACTTCGTTAACCCAAACGCTTTCATGACAGTTCCAACTGTAGAGCATGCGGGCGGCTGTCACGTTTCCGCCTGATTCTCTGCACATATCAGACTGGATGAAAACGGCCGCGAGGCGCGAAAAGGGATCAATGAGTATGGAAGATGGTGCGCTGGAACAGGTCATCGAAGCTAGTGGATTCAACCTTTTTGAGCTCCTCATAGAAGCTGATCTTGTTGTAAAAATCGTTCTCGTCATGCTGGTCATCGCATCGATCTGGTCATGGGCCGTGATCATTGAGAAGTTTTTCACCATCGGCAAAGCCAAGAAAAAAGCCATCGAATTCGAGGAAGCCTTCTGGTCAGGTCGCTCTGATGAGTTTGAAATGCGTCCCGGTCAGTCGCCGGACAATGCCGCCGGTCGCATGTTTGCCGCGATTTCGCGCGAATGGCGTGACGCAAAATCAATAGGCCTACCCGGCCACAGCGCTATGGTGGAACGCGCCCAGCGCTCCATGCGTGCCGTCGTGGACCGCGAGGTCGGCAGACAAAGCCACGGCCTCGGCATTCTGGCCACGATTGGCTCCGCCTCCGTCTTTATCGGCCTTTTCGGCACCGTTTGGGGCATTATGAATGCCTTCCTGAACATTGGCGCGCAGCAGGACACCTCGCTGGTTACCGTCGCCGGTCCGATTGCAGAAGCCCTGTTCGCAACAGGTCTCGGCCTCGTCGCAGCCATTCCGGCGGTGATTTTCTACAATAAGTTTTCAAGCGATCTGAACCGCTACGCAGACAGTCTCGATAGTTTTGCTCAAGACGTACTGGTCCGCCTGTCACGCCGCGCCTCCGCAGAAAGCGGGAGCTAGGCCATGGGAATGCAAATGGATTCCGGAGGGGCTGGCCGCGGCCGGCGCTCTATGAATGCCGAGATTAACGTGACGCCGCTGGTCGATGTCATGCTTGTCCTCCTAATCGTTTTCATGATCACCGCGCCCATGCTGACCACAGGCGTTGATGTCAGCCTGCCAAATTCCAAAGCTCAGAACCTGCCGTCACCGCAGGAAGCTCCTCTCTCGGTCAGCGTCGATAATGAAGGCAAAATCTACATCCAGGAAACAGAAACGCCACTCGAAGAACTCACCTCGAAACTCTACGCGATCACGGGCGAAGGCTATGAAGAGCGGATCTATCTGCGCGGCGACGAAAATGTCGATTATGGCCGCGTCATGCAGGTCATGACGCAGATGCAGCGCGCGGGCTTCCGCAATATCGCGATGGTCACAAATCCAAAAGCGCGCGCACCGGAAAGAGACCCAGAGGCGCAGTAGCCAATGCAGCGTTTCGCCATACAGGCCGGATTAGCCCTCCTCTCGCTCCTCCTCCATATCTGGGTGGTTGGTGGCGTCTGGGCGGTTAATTTTACGCTCGTCTTTCTCGGCTTGATCACGCCTATGGAAGAGCGCGAACAGACCGAGTTGATTATTGTTCCGATCGAACTCGTTGATCTAGGCGAGATCAATAATATCGCCCCCGTGATCACACCACCCGAAGAAGAACCGGAAGACGAAGAGGTGATCGAACCTGAGGAAGAAGAGCTTCCACCCGAAGAGGAAGAGGTCATTCCCGAAGACCCGGTCGATGAAACCCTACCGGAAGATGAGATTGAACAAACAAACCCGGACAGCGCCCCTGAGGAGGCGGTCGAAGAAGATGTGGTTCCAGACCTCGACGCCGAGCCTGTGACAGAAACGGAAGAAGAAGATCCCGAACCTGAGCCGGAGCCTGAACCCAAAAAAGATCCGCCCGTCCAACGTCAGACACGTGACCCGTTTGCAGGTTTCCTTGATGATGCCGACAGCACATTCCAGTCAGAACGCGAGACGCGCAAGAAAACGCCTGAACCACAGACACGGACACCACCGAAGCCACTCCTCGAAGACACGAGACCAAAACCACAGACCCCAAGACGCGGCGCAGGCGAACGCACAGCCAATACAGCGCGATTGGAGAACCTCTTTTACAATCAGGTTGAACCCTGCACCGTTTCAGTACGCGACCAACCGAACTGGCAGTCTTTAAATGTCAGCTTGGAAGTTCGCCTCCGGCAGGACGGAACACTTGATGGCGATCCCAAACTGATTGAGCCTGCGCGCCGACCGATCGGGCGATCACCCATGGGGATTGCCCTCCAGCGCGCCCTGACAGCCGTTCGTAAATGCCAACCTTACCGTCTTCCAGAAGATGATTTTGGAACTTGGCGGGAAATTACTTTGAACATAGGACCGGAATACGGTCTTGATAAATAATTTGGGATAAGGAGACCAAATATGATCAAAAGACTTTTATTCGCTCTGGCGATTATGGTCAGCTTTATACCATTTTCAGCCCAAGCTCAGTTGACCGTGAATATCGATCCCGAGCGGTTCCAACCCACGCCCGTCGCCATCCCTGATTTCGAGGCGAACGGCGTTGATCCGCAAGTGGCCCAACAGATCAGCGAGGTTGTCCGCAACAATCTCGAGTCCACGGGCTTGTTCGTTGTCACGCCCCAAGAAGCCCATATTCAGAAAGACCTCGACATCGAAGTCGCACCCCGCTTCGCCGACTGGAAGATCATTAAAAGCGACGCCCTCGTCGTTGGCACCGTTGAACAGGTTCAGCGCGACGGGATCACTTATCTACGCGGGTCTGTGCGCCTTTGGGATGTGTTCGGTGAGGAATTGATGCGCCTGGACGGCCAGCCCGGCAAACGCTTCCGCACCCAACCGGAAGACTGGCGCCGTATCGCGCACAAAATCTCCGACGCGATCTATACCCGTCTGACAGGTGAAACGGGCTATTTCGACACCCGCATCGTCTATATCGCGGAAACAGGGCCAAAAACAAAGCGCGTCAAACGCCTCGCCATCATGGATGCTGATGGCGCGAATAATCAGTATCTCACCTCCGGTCGCTTCACCGTGCTAACCCCGCGTTTCAGCCCGGAAGCCCAGCAAATCACCTACATGTCCTATGAGGGCGGTATCCCGCGCGTCTATCTCTACGATCTGCGTAGAGGTCGCCAAGAAGTCCTCGGTGATTTCCGCGCCATGACCTTCGCGCCAAGATTTTCCCGCGATGGCCAGTCTGTCCTGCTGACACAGGCCGAGAGCGGAAATTCTGAAGTTTACATCATGAACCTCGTCACGCGCCAGAAACGCCGCCTGACGGATCACCCCGCGATTGATACTTCGCCATCCATGTCACCGGATGGCCGCTCTATCGTGTTCAATTCAGACCGTGGCGGCAGCCCGCAGCTCTACATCATGAACACAGATGGCAGCCCACGAACCTGCCCCTCCGGTGGTCGCGATGTCGCCTGCCGCATCACGTTTGGCCAGGGCCGCTATTCTACCCCAGTCTGGAGCCCGCGCGGTGATCTGATCGCGTTTACAAAGCAGACGCGCGGCAAATTCCATATTGGCGTTATCGGCATTGATGGTGAGGGCGAACGGCTTCTGACGGAATCCTATCTCGATGAAGGTCCTGACTGGTCACCGAATGGTCGAGTGATCACCTTCTTCCGCGAGCCATCGCCCGGTGCGCCGCCACGTTTAATGTCCGTTGATCTGACTGGGCGAAACCTGAAACGCGTCCAAACGGCGACAGACGCCTCAGACCCGGCTTGGTCCCCTCTCCTTCAGTAAGGTTTATACTTAACTGGAATTCATCAAAAAACGCCCGTTTTCGTCTATAAAACAGGCGTTTTTTAATTGAATCCCGATTGAACTGACACACAGTTGACAAAATCCGCCCGTAATGCGCGAATAAAGACAATGAGCAAGGAGCAAACTATGCGTCGTTTTGTAATTCCGGCCAGCCTGGCCACTTCTCTCTTCGTTGTGGGATGTGCGTCCACACCGGAGCCGGTAGAACCCGCCGTGGTTGAAGCCCCCCCTCAGGTGGAAGAGCCGGCCCCTGTCGTGATTGCTGAGGTTGCTGAAACGCCCATCGCACCGCCTCCAGCTGTGCGCACTGGTCCAGTCCTTGGCTCTGTCGAAGACTTCACTGTAAATGTTGGTGACCGTGTCTATTTCGATTTGGACCAGTACCGCCTCGATGCTGATGATCAGGATATTCTCCAGCGTCAGGCCGCATGGCTGTCATCTTATCCGGACGTGACCATTCTCGTGGCTGGAAACTGCGACGAGCGCGGCACACGTGAGTATAATCTCGCTCTTGGTGAGCGCCGCGCGGCCATCGTGAAAGACTATCTGGTCAGCCTCGGTGTCGACCCAGCGCGTGTACAAACCGTGTCATATGGCAAAGAACGCCCAATCGCTGTTGGCTCCAATGATGCCGCATGGGCGCAGAACCGGAATGGGTTCACACAAATTCTTGCAGGGGCAACCAGCTAAATAGCACCTCTTGAACAGCTGAAGCGGTCGGGACGCCACATTTTGGCCCCGACCGTTTTCTATTTCAGACAAGATTTCCCAATTCTGGAGCCCTGCTTATGATCCGCGTCCTTGTTCTCGTCGCCTCACTCTTCACGCTTAGCGCTTCTCTATTCAGTGCGGACGCTCAAAGAGTTCGCCGCGAAGAGTTCGATCAGAAAATGCTACAGCTACAGCAAGCCGACATGGATGGACGGGCAGCCACCGCCGAGGTCGGTGCGCGTATT
>JBCBCO010000033.1:0-18306 GCA_038630445.1 Pseudomonadota bacterium
CGAACGCTTCATTGGTTCTCAGAAAAGTCGATTAATCTAAGGGTCTGGGGAAACAGCCGGAGGATAACGGGTGCGCTTCCTGAAAGGCCTTATCTCTTCTATTTTCGTTTTAGCCGTTTTGGCGGCTGCGGCCGGTGTCGGCGGATGGATTTGGTTGAATGACCAGATCAATCGCGATGGACCTCTAGAGACTGCGCTTGAGTTTACTGTGGAGCGCGGAGAAGGCCTCGCGAGTGTCGCCACCCGTCTTGAGGCTGATGGCGCGATCAAGGATCAAAGACTGCTGCGGCTGAAGGCGCGGATTGATGGCGTCGAGACCTCTATCAAAGCCGGATCCTACACGATCCCGGCGCGGGCGAGCACTGTCGGTGTCTTAGAGCAACTTGTTGCCGGGGACGTCATTGAACTGCGTTTGACGATTCCCGAAGCGCTCACCACGGCGCAAATCCTGAAGCGCGTTGAAGCCGCCGACGTCTTAAGCGGCCCTATGCCTGAACGTGAGATCGGTGAGGGTGAGCTTTTGCCGGATACGTATTTGTTTGGGGCCGGTACGACGCGAATTCAATTTATTGACCGGATGGAGCAGGCCCAAGACGATCTGCTGGAAGAGCTGTGGCCGAGCCGTCAGGACGGGCTGCCTTTGCAAACGCCTTACGAGGCCATCACGCTCGCGTCTATTGTTGAGAAAGAAACCGGTGTCGACGGCGAGCGCGGCAAGATCGCAGGCCTGTTTGTTGGACGGTTGCTCAAGGGCATGCGCTTAGAAAGCGATCCGACCATTATCTACGGGGTCAGTCGGGGTGAGCCGCTATATAATCGCCGCGGCGAACGCCGGACCCTGTATCGCTCTGAGATTGATCGTAAGACAGATTGGAACACGTATCAGATTGATGGCCTGCCGAAGACACCGATTTGTAATCCCGGCCGGGATGCAATTGAAGCTGTTCTGAACCCACCTGAGACGAAGTATGTGTTCTTTGTTGCAGACGGAAAAGGCGGGCATCTGTTTGCCGAGACCTATGACGAGCATTTGCGCAATGTCGCGAAGTATCGTGAATATGAGCGTCAGGAAATTGCGCGCGAGCGGGGGAATTAGGATTGAGCATATCGAGCATGACAGGCTTTGCGCGCGGTGATGGGCATGCGAGCTTTGGGACATTTTTCATTGAGGTGAAAAGTGTGAACGGCAAGGGATTGGACGTTCGCTTGAATGTGCCACGCAGTTTCGCGGCGCTGGAAAATCCGATCAAGGCGAAGCTGTCTGAGCGATTTTCTCGGGGGAGTTTTCAGGTGAGTCTGAAATATGATGCAGGCGATGCTGCGGTTCCGGTCAGAGTGAATGAAGCGGCCCTGAAATCCCTGATCTCGGCATATGAAGCTGCGGATGGTCAGCTTGCGACGGGACAAGCGCTTGCAACGCTGATGACAGCGCGCGGCGTTTTGGAAGAACCGCAGGGTGAAATTGAGGTGAATGAAGCCGATGAGGCGGCACTGCTCTCCATAGTGGACGAGACGCTGGATCGTTTGGTGGCAGCACGGGACGCGGAAGGGGACAAACTTTCCTCGCTTTTATCCGCGCAGGTTGATGAGGTGGCAGAGCTAACGTCAAAGGCGCGTCAGCACGCTGGCGATCAGATCGCGCAAATTCGGTCACGATTTGAAGGACGGTTAGCGGAACTGGATACCGAAGGCCGTGTAGATCCTGAACGGCTCGCAGCTGAGGTGGCTGTCTTGCTCACGAAGGCTGACGTGACAGAGGAATTGGACCGGCTGGATGCGCATGTCGTGTCCGCACGGGACTTGCTCAACGAAGACAAACCGATTGGCCGTAAACTGGGATTTCTCGCGCAGGAATTTCACCGTGAGGCGAATACGCTGTGCTCGAAATCTGCGAGCCTGGATTTGACGAATGTGGGACTCGCGCTCAAAAGCGTGATTGATCAGCTCAAGGAGCAGAGTGCCAATGTCGAATAGCGCTGAAGTGGAAAGCCGCCGTGGTCTGATGCTCGTCATCTCCAGTCCTTCGGGGGCCGGGAAAACGACTTTGGCGCGCAAGCTGATGGCAGAGTTTGACGATGTGGTCTTGTCGGTGAGTGCTACGACCCGATCTCCCCGGCCGAATGAAGTCGATGGCAAAGATTATCATTTCAGAAGCGAAGCTTCCTTTCGCGAGATGATCGCCAAGCGAGAGTTTCTAGAATGGGCGAAAGTGTTCGACCATTATTATGGGACGCCCCGCGCGGATACTGTGGCGCAACTGGAAGCGGGGCGTGATGTCCTATTCGATGTTGATTGGCAGGGGGCTGACGCCCTGCATGACCAAATGCCGAATGACTGCGTATCCGTGTTTGTTTTACCACCGAGCATTGAAGCCTTGGAATCGCGCTTGGCGGCGCGGCCGGGGTCTGATGATGACATGGTGGCCCGGCGGATGCGGGATGCGAAGGCGGAAATCCTGCACTGGCGGCGCTATGATTATTGCATCGTGAACGATGATCTTGAGACGGCTTATGAGAAGCTGCGCCGGGTTCTTCTAGTTGAGCGAAGCAAACGCCTTCGTGAACATGGTCTTGAAGATCACGTGCGTGGCCTTCTGGGCGAGCTTTAAATTACATTCTTTAAAATGTGCGTCTTGGCTTCCGCTTGGTGAGCTTTGATTTCTTCCTGTTTCAAGGAGAATATCATGGATGCATCGGTGATTGATAAAGACACGCTGAAGAAAAAGTATGCGGAAGAGCGAGAAAAGCGGCTGCGCGGTGACGGAAACGATCAGTATCAGCGTTTAGAGGGCAAGTTCGCCGATTATGCCGTTGATCCACATACGCCAGTTCAGCCGCGCGAGCCGAAGACAGATCATGTGACCTTTGCTTTCATTGGTGGCGGCTTTGCTGGACTGGTGACGGGTGCACGCGTGAGTGAAGCCGGGGTGAAAGATGTCCGGATCATCGAAAAGGGCGGCGACTTTGGCGGGACGTGGTACTGGAACCGCTATCCGGGTGCGCAGTGCGACACTGCAGCGATGATCTATCTGCCCCTCCTTGAAGAGACGGGTCATATGCCGACGGAAAAATATGTGCACGGCCCTGAAATTCGCCAACACTGTCAGCGGATTGCCAACCAATATGGACTTTATGACAATGCGCTTTTCCATACGGAAGTGACGGCGCTTGAGTGGCAGGAGGGCGATAGTCGTTGGCTGATCCGCACAAATCGCGGTGACGCTTTCACTGCGAAATATCTCGGCATGGGGACAGGACCGCTGCATGTTGCGAAGCTACCGGGGATCCCCGGGATTGAAACTTTCAAGGGGCACTCGTTCCATACCAGCCGATGGGACTATGCTTATACCGGCGGCGATGCCGACGGTGCGTCGATGAAAAACTTAACAGATAAGCGCGTTGCGATTATCGGGACTGGCGCGACCGCCGTGCAGTGTGTGCCGCATCTCGCGAAAGCCGCGAAAGAGCTTCTCGTGTTTCAGCGCACACCCTCTTCGATTGATGAGCGTGGCAATGCACCGATCGATCCGGACTGGTTTAAGGAGATCGCGACTCCTGGCTGGCAACAGCGCTGGTTTGATAATTTTGTGGATAATCAATCGCAGAGTATGCCGGCCGAAGACTACGTCATGGATGGTTGGACCGATTTGTCGAGGCGGATCCGTGAGAAAGTCATGGCGATGCCAGCGACTGACTGGACGCCGGAAACGGTTATGCAGGCCTTTGAGGATGCCGACTTTGAGAAGATGAGCGAAATCCGCGCGCGCTGCGACGATGTGGTGGAAGACAAGGAGACAGCAGAGAGCCTAAAAGCGTGGTATCGCCAGCTGTGTAAGCGCCCATGCTTCCATGATGCGTATCTGCAGGCGTTCAATGAGCCGGGAACCACACTTGTCCATACGGATGGCAAAGGCGTGGAGCAGATTACTGAGACCGGCCTGATCGCGAATGGGCAGCTCTATGAAGTCGATTGCATTGTCTATGCGTCCGGCTTTGAGGTCGGCTCTGAATACCATGAGCAGACGGGGTTTGATCCTGTCGGTCGTAGTGGGCAGAAGTTGTCTGAGCTCTGGGCGGATGGCATGCGGACACTGCATGGTGTCCACATTCATGGGTTCCCGAACTTGTTCATTGTGCAGCCTAGTCAGGCAGCGAATTTGATCTCAAATGTGCCGCATAATATCGTTGATCATGCCAACACAATTTCGACAGTTATTCGCCATGCCGAAGAGACGGGTGCGCGCACGATTGAGCCTGAAAAAGCCGCTCAGGATGCTTGGGTTGATCTTATCCTAACCGGTGAGGGTATGTTGATCGGCAGCACGGAATGCACACCTGGATATTACAATAATGAGGGCGCTGGTCTTAACGATCGAAATCGGCACGGACTGGGCCATCCGGCGGGTGCAAAAGTCTTCTTTGCGCATATCAAGGCGTGGCGAGATTCTGGAGAGTTTAAGGGACTTGAGTTTTCCATGTGATTCGGGCGTTGAAGCCGATCGCTCGTTACCTAGTTCATTTGATGTGTAGTAGGTCCTGCGAACGGGACATCCTTTTCAAATGGAGTCTCACAATATGAGCGATCTGGTTACGATTTTTGGCGGTTCCGGTTTTATTGGACAGTACGCGACCCGAGCGCTGATCAAAGCCGGATTTCGGGTGCGGATTGCGGTGCGCACGCCTGACAATGCTCAGTCGTTAGCTGACTCCGACGGGTCTGGGTCTATCGAAATTGTTAAGGCAGACGTTCGCGATTTTGCCTCGGTCACACGTGCTATCGAAGGCGCGGCCGCGGTCGTTAATCTCGTAGGCATTCTATACGAACAGGGCGGGCAGAGCTTTGCTGCGGCCCAGCGTGACGGAGCTGTGAATGTCGCCAAAGCGGCAGCGGCTGCAGGCATTTCGCGTTTTGTACAAATGTCAGCGATAGGGGCAAATGAGGGAGCGAAGGCCGCCTACGCGGACACCAAGGGCGAGGCGGAGCGTTTGGTTCGTGAGGTTGTACCAGAAGCGGTGGTCTTACGCCCGTCTATTGTGTTCGGTCCAGAGGATGACTTTTTCAATCGCTTTGCGGAACTGGCGAGCAGTCCTGTCAGCCATATCGCGCCGTTCCTGCCGGCAATCGGCGGAGGAGAGACGCTGCTGCAGCCTGTCTATGTTGGCGATGTCGCACAGGCGATTGTTGCGGGTCTGACGCGCGATGATATAGCGGGCAAGACGTATGAACTGGGTGGTCCCGAACGCTATTCTTTCAAAGCACTTTACCGCTTTATTAGCGACACGATTAAGCGGAAGCGGTACCCGCTTACCCTTCCATTCTTTGTTGCAAAGCCGATGGGCATGATGATGAGCGGGGTCTGGAATGTACCGTTCTTGCCCATGTGGACCGTGTTTGGCCCACCGCCCATTACAGGCGATCAGGTTGAGATGTTGAAGCGTGATAATGTTGTCAGTGACGGCGCTCTAACGCTTGCAGACTTGGGACTTAACGAGCCTGCAAGCATTGAGGCGATTGTGCCGGACTATCTAGCGAAATATCAGCCTAAGGCCTGATACGTCGCTCAAAGATCAGTCGGTTTCGTCAGCGTCATCGATAGTGATGTCTTCACCGTTGACGGTCACGGTCACGCGGTTTCCGTTGAGGCTCTCCGTAATTGTGATCGGGCCACTGATCAGAGCCTCGAGTTCCTCTTCGGTCAGATCGGTATCACCAGGGCGTTTGATGATCACAGTGCTTTCGACGCTGTCTTTGATCTGCACGGTCGAATCCGTGAAGTTCAGGACTTTGAGCGTTTTCTTGGTGGTTTTTTCGCCGTTCTCGCCGACCCCTTCATCCGAGGACTTGATAACGATCCTGTTGCCTGCGGCTTCAAGCTCTTCAGGGCTGACACCGCCTGAGCCATCTGTATCGAGTTTGGCGATAATGTCAGCGTCGTGACCCTCCAAAATTTCGCCTTCTGTGAGGACGCCGTCTTTGTTCTTGTCGAGTTTTTCGAAGGGAGAAGCGGCGGCAGTCGGCATAGCAGCGATGAGAGAAAGGCCGCATGCGGCTGCGGCGGCTGTTCCAAAGGTTTTGAAGCGATGTCGGTTAAGGGTCATTTTAAGCTCCTGAACGGGGTTGGTGTGTTCAGTTGCCTCGGCCTTCGAAACATAGTCCGCAATGAAACGGCGAATAGCTTCAGATGCCGTTTCCTTGTTTGAACGAACCGCGGACATAAAGGCCTGCTTCTGCTCGTGGGGGAGACGGATATCCAGTGTTTCGCTTTTCTTTTTCCGTTTCGTCATGCGGACCTCTCTGGTACCGGGCAACTGTTACCAGCCGCCACATCACGCTGACAAAATAAATCAGAAACTTGCCAAGACGCTAATGAAAAAGTGTCAAGACAAAGCGTCGTTCACGAAATAGCTCGCCTATTCGGTTATTTGCTGCTCATAAAGTGCGCCCGGTTTTTCAATCGTGAACTGGTAGGGGTAGATCACTCCACTTCGCCGGACTTGTATGCCGTTTTTCATTTTTGGTTCAAAGCGCAAGGTGACAGTCGCCGCCCGGACGCTATTTTCAAACGCGCGATCGGAGCATTTTATTTCAATTGGTGTTTCAACGTATCCGTTTGGATCAACATTGAATTTTGCGTCACAGAACTCAGAAAAGCCCTCCTCTAACATCGCTTCAGTCACCACGACGCTTTCGGGCCAATAAGGTGTCGGTGGAGCAATTGGCTGCGCATCGCGGTCTGCCGCGCTTGGTCCGGCGCTGAACATGAAGACAGCGAGTGTTGCAGCGATAGTTGTTCCGACTGTACCGGTTGTTTTGATCGGGTTTCGAATGAGGGTCATGGAAAGCTCCTGTGCGACCTGTTTGACTTTCATCCGGCGGGAGCGTTTGAGGTAGGCGTCGATGAAGGTTCGTATCGCGTGGCTCGCGGTAATCCCTTCCTCTTCGCACGCTTTCATGAAAGCCTGCTTTTTCGAGTGCGGGATGCGCACTTCGATCATTTCAGACTTTTTCTCTTTGCGTGGTTTGCTCATGACGTCCTCTTGCCGGATGCCGCAGGGGGCCTCCAGACCGAGCTCATGAAAACTGAAACCGTGTTCAGACGCCAGCAAAAACCTGTCCGGACAGGACTTAATTGCGCATTATTCGTCGAAATCGGTGCCTGAAGGCTGGCGCTCTAGATTACCGAAGCGGGTGATGTTGGCGTCGAAGGCGAGGACGACTTTGCCGATTGGGCCGTGGCGCTGTTTGCCGAGAATGACTTCGGCGGTGCCATAGACTTCATCCATGCGTTGACGCCATTTCGCCCATTTCTCGCTGGCCGCCGGATCCTGTCCATCTGATTGAGGTTCTGTGCGCTCAAGGTAATAGGACTCGCGATAGACGAACATGACGACGTCGGCGTCTTGCTCGATGGAGCCTGATTCGCGCAAATCTGAGAGCTGTGGGCGCTTATCGTCACGTTGTTCGACGGCGCGTGAAAGCTGTGACAGGCCGATGATCGGGACTTGCAATTCCTTGGCGAGCGCTTTCAGTGTGGTGGTGATCTGCGTGACTTCCTGCACGCGGTTGACGTCAGCTTTACCTGACGTGCCTGAGAGGAGCTGGATATAGTCGATTATAACGAGATCGATGCCGACAGAGCGATGCAGACGGCGCGCGCGGGCGGCGAGTTGGCTAATCGATATTCCGCCTTGATCGTCGATGTAGAGCGGCAGGTTTTGTAGCTCTTCGGTCGCGTCCTGGAGTTTCTCGAAGTCGTATTTATCGAGATCACCCTGACGGATTTTGTGGGCATTGATACCTGTGCGCTCTGCCAGAATACGCGTGGCGAGCTGTTCTGAACTCATCTCCAGAGAGAAGAAGGCGACCTTGCCGCCTGCTGTGGTTTTGGTGGAGCCATCTTCCTGTTTCTCACCGCGATAGTCAGCGGCGACATTGTAGGCGACGTTGGTGACAAGCGAGGTTTTCCCCATTGAGGGACGGCCGGCGAGGATGATAAGATCGGACTTATGAAGGCCACCGAGTTTGTGGTCGAGGTCATCGAGACGGGTCGGGATGCCCGCGATCTTACCATCCCGTTTGAAAGCGGCTTCGGCCATTTGCAGCGACTCGGTGAGCGCTTCGCCAAAGCTTGTAAAACCACGCCCGGTGGAGCCGCGTTCTGCCAGTGCGAAGAGCTCACGTTCCGCGACTTCGATTTGTTGGGTGCCGTCGGATTCGCGGTCGGGCTTACTGGCGCGTGACTGGACGCCCGCGCCGATGTGCATGAGCTCACGGCGGATGGCGAGGTCACGGATGATGCGGGCATAGTCCTGCACTTCCGGCCCGAAGGCTGCGCTGTCTAAAAGTTCGGCGAGATATTGTGCGCCGCCAATTTCAGTCAGGCGCTCGTCCTTCTCGAACTGCTCACGAAGCGTCACGCCATCGGCCACGCGGCCATTCTGGATCAGGCGCTGGCAAGCTTCGTAGATTTCTTCGTGGGCGGGGGCATAGAAATCGGTCGGGCGCAGCAGATCTGCAATGCGCTGGAAGGCATTGTTATCATACAGAATTGATCCGATGACGGCGGCTTCCGCGGAGAGATTGTGCGGGGGTTCAGTGCGGTCTTTTGTATCGGTCGGAAGAATGGCGGCAATATCAGTCATAGCCTCATTAACCACGATTGGTGGCGTCTTGGGAGATGGCTATCGCTGTAACCCGCAGGGCGTTTAGGGCTTATCCACAGAGCGGCGCGATGTTCGCCAAGCGTGCCAGTCGTCCGCCTCGTCTATGTCGATGAGGGTGGGGAGGTAGGCAATGCGGCTGTTGGCGGGCAGGTTTGCGCGCACATCGCCAAGCGCGTGTTCGGTGGACCAGCGCACATTGTGGAAAGGGCTGCGCGTGTGGGCTGTCTTGTTTAGGCCGAAAAGCCAGAAGCCGCCATCGCTTGCTGGGCCAAAGACAGCGTCGTGCGATTGAAGATTTCTAATGGCGCGATTGAGGAGTGCGGGGGAGAGGTCGGGGGCGTCTGCGCCGATGAAGAGAACAGGGCCGGGTGGAGCTTCCGCGAGGCCCTTGGTGAGGCGGGCAGTGAGGTCGCCTTCGCCTTGAGAGCGGCGCTTCAGATGAGGTGGCCAGATCCCGCCGAGTGTGTCGCTTAAAGCTGTATCGGGTGCAGTGTACAGAACGGGGACCCATTGTTCTGCCTGAACAGCGCGCATGGTTCGCGCAAGGCTCATACGGGCGATTCGTTGGGCCTGCGCAGGCGACCTTAAGCTGCGCGCGAGGCGGGTCTTGGCGAGGCCCATGCGCGGTGGCTTGGCGTAGATCAGAATGTGGGCGCGTTTCATGAATAGCGCTTTGCCAGTTTTTCAGGGCTTGCGCCTAATAAATAGCGCGTGATCAACCATGTGTTGTGCCAGCTTCGCTTACGCCAGCCGTCCCGCTCGTACTTGGCGGCACTGGTGCGAGCCTCGGCTGAGAGATGGCGCAGGCGCGACTTTCCAATGGCGCGAACGATTTGGACGTCTTCCATGAAAGGCGTGTCTGGATAGCCGCCGATTTCGGTGTAGAGTTTTCGAGAGATCAGCAAGCCTTGATCGCCGTAGGGTAAGCCGAGCGTGCGCGCACGCCAGTTGGCACGGGCAGCGACGGTTTTGGCCATCGGATGATCGCTGCGATACGCGAGGGCGAAGGTAGCGGCTTTGTTTGGATAGGTTTGAATATGGTCGAGGGCGCGTTCCGGCCAGTCGCGGCTGAGCACGGTATCAGCGTGGAGGAAGAGGAACCAGTCCCCGCGGGCTTGGTCTGCGCCGTGGCGAAGTTGAGCAGCGCGGCTCTTTTGCGGGCTGGTGAGAACGATTGCGCCTGTGCTGTCGGCGACGCGGGGCGTCTCGTCTGTGCTTCCGCCATCGACGACGAGGACTTCGCGGATAAGCCCTGCTTCAACGCCAGGTACTAGATTGGCTAGGCAAAGTGGGAGGTCTGCCGCAGCGTTGAGAGTCGGTATGATGATTGAGAGCGGGGCTGGCATTGGCTCTTACAGATACCAAAAACTACTAAAAAACTGTATGACACTGTCAGATCTGAACATCCATACGGTCGCTACAAGCCCTCCTGCGACTGCTATAGGCATCGCGTAAGTGTCGCTTAACGAGAATATACGCCAACAAACGAAATAGATTGGCAAGCTTGCCAAGACGAAACCAATGAGTGCAGCAATGCCAAGTCTCAATAATTTCAAATGTCCACTCCCATCTCTCTCAATCGCTCCTGAACCAAGAGCAAATCCCGCCAAGCGCGGCTTTTGTCTTGGGAGCGACGCAGGAGGTAGGCCGGATGAAACATTGGGAACATGGGCACTTCAGTTCCTGCGGGCGTTATAAAAGGCCGTTCTGATCCGCGCAGTCGCATGATGCCTGTTGTTGTGTCCAACAGAGATTTGGCGGCGACGCCGCCTGCCGCAATGATGACTTTCGGTTGAGCGAGATCGACCATGCGATTGACGAACGGGCGGCAGACGGCGAGTTCATCCTTGTCCGGATTGCGATTACCAGGCGGGCGCCAGTAATTCACGTTTGAAATGAACGTATTGATCTTTCGGTCCAGCCCAATCGCGGTGAGCATCTTGTCGAGGAGTTGCCCCGCCTTGCCGACGAAGGGCAAACCGATTTGATCCTCATTCCCGCCGGGGCCTTCGCCGAGCACCATGACAGGCGCGCCAATCGTGCCATCATAGACAACGGTTTTGTTGCAGAGTTTCTTCAGATCGCAGCCTTCAAATGACTCAATTGCAGCTTTCAAGCTTGGCAGGTTAGTCGCAGCGGCCGCCAGTGATTCGGCTTCGGCAATCCAATCTTCGACCGATTTCGGACCTGATCGCGATCTTTGGGACGTCGGAAACAAGCCTGTTTCCGGGCTGGTGGCTGACTTTTGGTCTTTGGAAGCAGTGCTATTTGCACTTTTTGGCGTTGATGCGCCCTCGATTGCGGCTTTTATTGCAGCCTGATCAACCTCTACGCCCATGTCTTCCCACCACTCAGAAAGTGCAGTTAACGCAACGGTAGTGGCATTTTGATCCATTGTCGGTCTGAAAACTTTCTATAATCAGTGTTGTAGAGGTTCTTAATTATAAGGCAGATGCATAAGCATCGCCACCCTTTGGGAGTATAGGTATGAGTGAACGGGAGTCGATGGAGTTCGACCTTGTCATTGTCGGCGGCGGCCCATCTGGGCTGTCAGCCGCGATCCGTGCAATGCAGCTGGCACAGGAAGCAGGCGAAGAGCTGGAAGTTGTCGTCCTTGAAAAAGGCGGCGAGATCGGCGCGCATATCCTGTCGGGTGTCGTGCTGGATCCCAAGGCTTTAGACGAATTGTTCCCCGATTGGCGCGAACAAGATAACAAGCCGATCTACACAGAAGTGAACGCTGATAAGTACTACCTGCTAGGTGAGGCTGGTGCGATGCCGATGCCGACCTTTGCATTCCCGCCCTTCATGCACAATCACGGTTGTTTTGCAGGGTCGCTCGCGAACGTGACGCGCTGGTTAGGTGAGCGTGCAGAAGAGCTGGGCGTGCAAGTCTTCCCGGGCTTTGCTGCCTCAGAAGTGCTTTACGGGGATAATGGCGAAGTGCGCGGTGTTGTTGCAGGCGTCATGGGCATTGCGGAGGATGGCAGCCACAAGCCAGACTATGAGCCAGGCATGGAACTGCTCGGCAAATATGTCATGTTCGCGGAAGGCGCGCGCGGGTCTCTGACAAAAGAGGTCAAGGCGAAGTTTGATCTGGAGCGCGATTGCAGCCACCAAAAATATGGCATTGGCTTGAAGGAAGTCTGGAAAGTTCCCGCCGACCATCCTGAATTCAGTTCCGGTTACGTACAGCATACATTTGGCTGGCCGGTGAAGGAGCGCGACGGCAGTGGTGGCGGGTTCCTCTATCACTTTACCGAAGGCGGCGAGAATTATGTCTCTGTCGGTTATGTGGTGCACCTGAATTATAAGAACCCATGGCTTTCACCGTATGATGAGTTCCAGAAATATAAGCATCATGAGAAAATTTCCCGCTTTCTAGTTGGTGGCAAGCGTGAGGCTTATGGTGCCCGGGCGATTACCTCTGGTGGATTTCAATCGGTCCCGAAACTGGCCTTCCCGGGCGGATGCCTGATTGGATGTTCTGCAGGCTTTGTAAATCTGCCGCGGATTAAAGGAACGCATAATGCGATGAAGACCGGCATGATGGCGGCCGAGGCAGCTGTCGAAGCTTTACGGGCCGGGCGTTCAGGTGACGGGCTGGTTGCCTATGAAGAGTCTTATGATCAGAGCTGGGTCAAGAAGGATCTCTCGCTCGTTCGTAATGTGAAGCCTATGATGGCGAAGGTCGGAACGCTGCCTGGCGCTGTGATCACGATGCCGGACATGTGGATGCGTTATCTGACCGGCGGAGCGTTCGGAATATTGCCGACGTTTAAGCACAAGAAGGCCGACCACGAATATCTCAAGCCCGCCAGCAAGTGCAAGAAGATCGACTATCCGAAGCCGGACGGAGTGCTGTCCTTCGACAAGCTGACCAATGTGTCCTTTACCAACACATATCACGCTGAGGATCAGCCGAAGCATTTGAAGATCAAGAATGACGCCGTTCAGCGGCAATCTGAGTATGACGTGTTTTCCGGTCCATCCGCGCGCTATTGCCCCGCAGGCGTATATGAATGGGTCGAAGAAGAAGGCCAAGAGCCGAAATTCCAGATCAACTCGCAGAACTGCATTCACTGTAAGACGTGCGATATCAAAGACCCGAACCAGAACATCAATTGGGTCACGCCGGAAGGCGGCGGTGGCCCGGCCTATCCGAATACTTGATGGATAGGATTGTGGTCGGTGCGTTCAGTCTGATCGGTACATTTGCCCGCTCCGTCGAACACTATGCGTGAATATACCTTCAAGCCGGCCATTATACGGCCTGAAGCGACATGGATGGTGCGCGATGGGCATCTGCTGAAACGTGGGGCTGAGCGGGCTTTGAAGCTGTCTGAAGTCACCAGTGCAGCATGGGGCGATATGACGTATCGGGGGACACGTAATGCCTGGCTGCATTTGACTGGACCGGACGGCGTGGTGAAGATTGAGTGCAATGATACCGGTGTCGGCGACGATCGGCATACATTCCTGAAACTGTGCGAGAAGGTGTGCGGCGTGTTGGTGGAGGAGTGTCCGGATTTGCCTATTCGCCAAGGTGGTGGGCGCGCATTTCAATGGTCGATGTTTATACTTGGAGCAATGGCGGCGGGTGTTGGTCTTTTGTTTCTGTGGGCAGCATTGAGTGGGACTGTTCGCCAAAATGAGATGACATTGATCCTTATCGGCGCTTTCATGGCGGTTGCATTTGGATTTGTAGCTTGGATGTTTGCGCCTTGGCAACCGGCTCAGACGCTCACACCGCGAGAGATGGCGCTATACCTCAGCGGGATGACCGCGCCGGTGGACCGACCAGAGGATGATGCCTGACAGGCAAAGCCCCCAGAACACAAAGAACGGTGCATCCCCGTCGGCCTTAGCCGCAATCACCGCGGCGACAGCACAAACGGTGCTAAGCCCCCAATAGAGAAACGCTGTCTCAATATGGCTCCAGCCTGACAGACGAAGTTTCTGATAGGCATGGTCGAGGTGAGGTTTTAGCCATGGGCGACCATGTTTCGCGCGCCAGATCAGGGTCATCAGAACATCGATCAGAAACGGTAGAGCAAGCGTGGCGACTGTCCAGACTTGGACTCCTGAGATGAGGCCTAAACTCGCGAAGAGGGCACCGAGGCCGAGTGATCCTGAGTCGCCTGCATAGAGTTTTCCGCGGAGGTTGTGGATCAAGAAGCCGATTATGGCGCCGAATAGCGGAAGCCAGAAGATGGGTAGCGTCAGATTGCCTTGGGTCATCCTCGTAAAAGCTAATCCTACGAGCATGATCGTCAAAGAGCCTATGGCGAGCCCGTTCGCGCCATCCATAAAGTTGGCTGCGTTTGTAAAGACGAGTAGCCACGCGATACTGCCAATCATCAGAATTGCAGTGATTGTGACTACCCCAAAAGGCGTTGGTAGTTTTTCTGGATAGAGCCCAAGGAGAACTGCCGCTATGCAAGCCATCAAGGCTAAGGCGAGCTTCGGAAGCGAGGGAAGAGTTAGGATATCGTCGCCTAATCCGATGAGAAACATTGCTGAGATGAAAAGAAGCACCGGCAAGCTAACCGTTACAAAGTTCATATCCCAAACTATTGCTAGCGGGCCTGTTAAGAGGACAGTTGCGAGAATTGCTGCGCCGCCAAGTCTTGAAACGGGTGCGCCTTGTTGTTTTCGCTCTCCATCGGGAGCATCGTCTATACCAAATGTGCTGAATATCTTTCCCAGTGCTACGCATATGGCAGCGCTTCCCACGACCCAAGCCGCCATTAAAGCTATTACGCCACTTTTGGCGAAGAATACGTATGACTGGCTTACCTCCATCACCCACCCCCCAATATCGTAGCGCAGACCCACCAGTCGGGTTGCATACTGCTAATAAGGTTTGCAGCGTGTTCAGCCTGCGCAATGCCTTCGAACAGCGCGTAGCAGGTTTCGCCTGAGCCACTCATGCGGATGAGGCGGGCGTCGGGAACGGTTTCGAGCGTGTTGAGAATATGATGGATCGAAGGGGCAATACGTGGTGCAGCGGTTTGCAGGCTGTTGACCGTATTCTCCTTTAGCCAGTCTATAAAACTCTCAACGAGGATTCGTTTTAAAGGTGGTTCGGGGTGATCGGGGAGTATCGCTGGTGCTGTGTCGTCATAGGCACTGAACACGGAACCTGTTGGGCATGCAGCGCCGGAATTGACAAGCACGGCGGGAAGCCGCGGAATACCAAGCATCGGCTCATAGACCTCGCCTTCGCCCGACATTAGGCCGGGTGCCCCGATCAAGCAGGCGAGAACATCGCCGCCAAGTATCGGTGCAACAGCTTTTGCGGCTTCCAGCGCGGTTTCACCGCCGTGCGCTCGTGCGATCAGGCGGAGTGCTGCACCAGCGTCGGATGAGCCTCCGCCTATCCCGGCCGTGCAGGGCAGTTGTTTGTCGAGCCGGAAGGCGAGTTTGGGCGCTGACCCATCAAGCGCTTCATCCATCGCGCGCGCGGCTTGCAGGACGAGATTATCGCGGGCCGGACCGGACGCTTCCGCGTAGGGCCCGTCCACAGCGAGGCTGAAGTGGGCGGCGGGACGAGCGGTGAGCGTGTCGGCGGCGAACTCGTCTGCGAAAGTTACGAGTGAGATCAGGTCATGACGGCCATTCGGTTTTGGTGGTCCGACATGGAGGGAAAGATTGATCTTGGCCGGTGCCGTATCTGTCAGCGTCGTCATGGCAGAGTCGCGCTGGTGGGTCTGTCAGGCAGGATGGAAAGGCCGCTGTTTAACTTAGCTTCTATAAGCGCGCGGTCGTCAGTCTCATCATCGAGGTACTGCAGCGCCCGTGCCCATTGGTAGCCAGCTTCGGTGTATCGCCCGACCTGCCAATATGCGTCACCCAAATGGTCCAAAATGACCGGGTCCTGTGGGCTAAGTTCGGTCGCGCGCTCAAGATAGAAGACTGCGCGATCATAATTTCCGAGCTTGTAATGCGCCCAGCCGAGGCTGTCTGAGATCGCACCGCTTAACGGGTTGAGGCGAAGGGCTTTTTCGATGAGTTGTAAGCCAAGATCGAGATTTTCGCTTCTGTCGATCCAGCTATAGCCCAGATAGTTTAGGATTGTGGGGTTTTCCGGATTCAGTCCCAGCGCGGTTTGCAGATCATTTTCCGCAGGTGGCCATTTGCCTTGACGTTCACGTGCAGCGCCGCGCGCGAAATAAAGACGCCAGTCATAGGTCCCGCCTACCTCGTCTGTTTCTATAATTTGCGTGAGCAGCTTCTCAGCCTCGCCATCGCGTCCGAGAGATTGGTAGAGATCAGCGAGCTGGATCCGGATATTTCTGTCGTTTGTGCGTGTGAGCGTTTCGTTTGCAAGTGCAAGTGCCTCACTGTTTCGCTCTTGTCGGCGTAAGACCCATGCGAGCTGACCCTGAGCGCTGGTATGGTAGATAGATGTATCTGGAATAGCTCTTAACATCGTCTCTGCGTCTGAAAATCGACCGACCCGATCCATAGCTTTGGCTGATAGCGTGCGCGCGGCGTCGAGCCTTGGGTCCAGTTGGAGGGCGAGAGCAAAGTAGACTGCCGGAAGGTCTGAACTTGACTGATCCGCCAGCGCGGCCGTTGAGGCATAGATTGCAAGGGCTGCGCCTTGTTTGCGACTCATGCCGACCGAATCAGGTGTCTGCCCAGCTTCCAACTTTGCTGTCAGCGCGGTCAACGCGGGGTGACGCCCTACTTCTGTGCGAAATCGCTTGAGCCGCGTAAGAGCCTTTTCGGGATCGTTATTTTGTGCGAGCAGACGGGCTTCGGCCTCAACTGCGAGCGCCAATCGTGCATTTGCTTGCCATAGCTCTTCGAAAACACTCAGCGCTTCCTGATCCGCGCCTGCATTGGTGAGCATAACACCTGACATTGCCCGTCCAACAGGAAGCAGAACCGGGTCATCTTGACCGGCACTTGCCTGCAGTGCGGCTGCGCCACGCAGATCATTTTTTGAGGACATCCACGCCGTGAGGCTTTGGGCGATGACACTGTGGAATGCGCTGCGCCATGGGCCGTTGAGATAGTCTTGCGCGGTGTTGAATTTACCCTTGCTGAGAGCGTCAACAGCGAGCGTTAGTCGTGTGAGATCAGCGCCTGCTCTTGCGCCAGGATCAATATCTGCAGCTTTTTCCGCTGCGGTCTTAAAGTCATTGATTAAGAGGGATGCGAATACAGCGCGGTCGGCGAGGTTGGCATCGTCGCGCGCTCTGCTGATCAGATCGCCATAGTTCTGCGCCGCCGTAATTGGATCGCCTGTCAGTTCGGCATATCGCGCGATTGCGAAGCGGGCATAATCGCGCCCTTCAAGTTCAACGCGGGTATTGTGCTGAGCGCGTTCAATCGCCTCAATCGGGCCAATTGCCGTGGGGCTTGTTGAGCAACTGCTCAGTAAGCCAAACAGTCCGAGAAGAGGGATCGCAAATCGCATCTCTCTTATTTTCCAGTATCCGCGGAAGTGGGCAAGCCCGTGCGTCAGTCCTGGTCAGGCGCTATATGTCCTCACGCTCGACTTCTGCTTCATCGCTGATGGAGAGATCAGGAAGGGGTTGGCGTTCGGGCGGAGGGCCTAAGATGCCGTTTTCAAATTTGTCTTGAATTGAAAGTCGCTCATCCGAAGGCGGGAATTCGTTTAAGGCATTGCCCCAAGCTGTTTTAGCATCCTCTTTGCGACCGAGGTGCCAGTACACATCGCCCAAGTGATCTTCGATTTCCCAATGACGCTTTGGTTCTAGTTCTCTACGACTGATTTCGAGGTACCTCAATGCGCCCTCAAGATCACCGAGTTTATAACGCACCCAGCCAAAACTATCGGCGATATAGCTGTCATTAGGCGCAAGCGCAGACGCTCTCGCGAGCACTTTGAACGCTTCATCAAGTCGATCTGTGTGGAGGACAAGATAATAGCCGAGGGTGTTTAACATGTAAGGATCGTTTGGACGGGCAAGCGCTTCTGTTCGCAAAATCAGCAGGCCCTCATCGATTAGGCCTGCATCAGCCATGGCGTTTGCGAGAGACATGCGTCTGTCATGCGTATCTTCGATCGCATGGGCTGCTCTGGCTTCGGTGAGCGCGCGGTCATGCTTGCCGAATTGAGCATAGACGCCACCTGCCATGGCATGTGCTGCTGCTTTATCGGCCTGCGTTTCAGCTAAGCCAGGGAGGCTATCAGCGAGGGGGACTGCGCGAGCCTCATTTTTTTTGAGCGCATAAATTCGCATTGCCGTGACAGACGTTCCGAACTTTTCATCTTTGTCCGCGAGCGCAATGGCATTCGTAAGAGCTGCATCGGCTTGCGGGAAATCATCCATGCGCAAGTAAGTGGTTGCCTCTGCGAGCTTGAGGGAAGCTGTTTGGGTCGGAGCAGCGTTGAGAACATGTAAGGCGCCTTCGAACAAATTTTGATCGTATAGGTCGTTGAAGACACCCAGCCGTAAATCTTCATGGCTAGGGTCGATCACTAAAGCGAGTTGATCAAACATGCCCTTGGTGGTGTCATAACCCTGTTCACGGACGCCTGCGAAAGAGTTTGCGATAATGGTCTGAAAGTAGATTGCCAGAGAATAGTCCGACAAAGACTGCGCGTAGCCCCGTTCTAGCGTCATCGGCTCTTCATCGAGACCGCGACCCGTGCGTAAACTAT
>JBCBCO010000034.1:0-18160 GCA_038630445.1 Pseudomonadota bacterium
CGACAGGGACCTTCCGCTCGATCTCGCTCCGCACGGCTTTCAGACTGTCCGGCAGCTGCCGTCCAAACAGGCTTGTCCGGATCGCCATCATGCCACAGCCAATATCAACGCCAACCGCAGCCGGGATGATCGCGCCTTTGGTCGGTATGACAGACCCAATCGTGGCCCCGCGCCCATAGTGAACATCAGGCATGACCGCCAAGTGGCTATGAACAAAGGGCAGGCCCGCAACATTTTCCAGCTGCGCACGTGCTTTTGGTTCAACAGGAACCCCTTTGACCCAGGCTTTAATCGATCCACCGCGAGATGTTTCGATCACTTCAAAATTAGACATCGTTCTCAGGTCAGTTTGTGACCTCTCCTTTTTGGTTTGTTCTGGCATGATCGTTTTCAGGGTCACACCAGACCCTCCGCGCGGCCCCGTCAGGATATAAAAAACCCTCCGGGCGGATCGCGCGGAGGGGTGGAAAAACCGGTTTCACCGGGTGGGCTGACCATCAGCCCGTCATCCAACAGCCTCCATAGGCGTGTACGCGCTCCGTTCTGTGAACGGGCGATAATCCACCTGCAGATTTGAATTCCACCGTTTCATCGGATGGTCCTCGTGTTGAATGAGGGCGCGATATGTCGGAGTGCGTCTGACCCGTCAAGCATTTTCTCAAATTATTTGATCACTGCACACGCAACACGCGGACCAGCACCGCCGATCGGTTGTGTGATATGGTCATCGCGATTTTGGTGGATGATCAGGGCTGTTCCGTCTTCGTCATCGACCATGGACATCTTTACCCAAGGCGCGAAGATCTCGTAGCCTGCTGATCCATCTGCTGACGCCCAGATATTTGAGAAGTCACCCGGCTCTGGCCCATCAGGATTGAGAACGCCGTGTCCGCCCGGGATCAATCCCATATGACCGCCGGAGCGTTTAAAGACGCCTACATCGCTGCAGTCACCGACTTCGTGCAGGTGCAGACCGTGCCAGCCAGGTGTCAGCCCGCCTTCCATAATTGTAACTTCCATCAGAACGCCGTTCGGGCCGTCAATCAGTTGCCAAGCCCCGATATCGCTGCCGGTCGCGCCAATAACATTACCACTCAGGGTGACGCTGGCGGTTACGGCTTGTTGCATCTCTTCCATAGGCGGCTGCATCTTACCGTCTGCCTCTTGGCTCGTGGCGCAGGCACTGAGTGCTGCTAGGGCGAGGGCGGATGTGAACAGCTTAAACATCATGGCAGGATCTCCTTTTAGGTCTAAACCTACCTATACGAATTTAGGAGCCTGTCAGCCTTGAATGAGAAAAGTGATCGCGCTGATAAGGTTCTGGTCGCTCTAGGCCATTTTGACAGCCGGGCGAGCGCACAAGCCGCTATTGCTGCCGGGCGTGTAAAAGTCGACGGCAAAGCGATCCAGAAATCATCCGAGAAAATTCATCCTGATGCCGTCATAGAAGCCCGGCCCGCGCACCCTTGGGTCTCGCGCGGTGGAGTGAAGCTCGCCCATGCTCTGGAAGTTTTCGATGTGCCGGTTACCGACAGAGCCTGCTTAGATATCGGCGCAAGTACAGGTGGGTTCACCCACGTTTTGTTGAGCCGCGGCGCGGCCTCTGTCGTCGCCGTGGATGTTGGCCGCGGGCAATTGAATGAGAGGCTTCAGCGCGATCAACGGGTCGTATCGCTCGAAGCAACTGATGCGAGGGGTTTGACGAAAGAGCAGGTCGGCAAAGCCAATCTCATTGTCTGTGACGCGAGTTTTATTTCGCTCTCCAAGCTACTCGGAAGACCGCTCTCATTGATGCCGACTGGCGCAGACCTCATCACGCTGTTCAAACCGCAATTTGAAGTCGGACGCGCGCATATTGGAAAGAATGGCATTGTCAGCGATCAAGTCGCCGTGGGGACTGCTCAGGCAGATTTCATAGCTTGGCTCGCGGACAAAGGTTGGCGTGTCCGCTCCATCATCGATAGTCCCATCACAGGGGGAGATGGTAACCGTGAGCGCCTGATCTGCGCTGAGAAGACTTAACCGACAGGCCCGCGCGGCGCTGAACCGCCTCCGCTTTGGCGCCGGTTCAGGAAGGCAAGCCGTTCAAACAAGGCGACGTCCTGCTCGTTCTTCAAAAGCGCGCCGTGCAATGGCGGGGTCAGCTTATCCGGATCGCTTTCGGCCATCGCTTCTAGATCAATATCCTCGTTCATGAGCAGTTTCAGCCAATCCAGAAGTTCACTCGTGCTTGGCTTCTTCTTCATGCCGGGGACTTCGCGCATAGAATAAAAAGTGGTCAGGGCCTCTGAAACGAGCTTTTTCTTGATACCTGGATAGTGAACGTCGACGATCTCTTTCATCGTCTGTTCGTCTGGGAACTTGATGAAGTGGAAGAAACAACGGCGTAGGAAAGCATCCGGCAGCTCTTTCTCATTATTCGATGTAATGATCACGATCGGGCGCTGCTTCGCCTTCACGGTCTCATCGGTTTCGTAGACATAGAACTCCATCCGATCGAGTTCCTGCAAAAGGTCGTTCGGGAATTCAATGTCGGCTTTGTCGATCTCGTCAATCAGAAGGATAGGGCGTCCATCGGCAGTAAACGCTTCCCACAGTTTGCCTTTCTTGATGTAGTTGCGCACATCCTTGGCACGCTCTTCACCCATTTGGCCATCGCGCAAGCGGGAGACTGCATCATACTCATAGAGGCCTTGCTGGGCTTTTGTCGTCGACTTGATGTGCCATTCGATCAGCTCAACGCCGAGCGCTTTTGCAACTTCGACCGCCAGAACCGTTTTACCCGTTCCTGGCTCGCCCTTGATCAATAGAGGACGCTCAAGCGCAATCGCAGCATTTACCGCGACCCGCAGGTCATCAGTTGCAACATAATTCTCAGTGCCTTCGAAACGCATCGGAAATCTCCAAACCTTTTCAAAGACAATACGTCGCGCACAGGGCAGGGCAACCGTGACGCTGCGCGAAGAGACTGTTTCCGGTCTTTGTTGAGCGTTTGCGAGGTCGAAGCGAATTGGCACAATTTGAAAGGCTGCGTTAACCATTTCCCTCTAGTCAAGGTTGAAATTAGGACTGGGACAATGCCACTCAAACTCTCTCTAAGGCCTAGCGAAGCAGTTATTGTCAACGGTGCCGTAATGCGCAATGGAGATCGACGGGGTGTCATCGTTGTTGAGAATCAAGCGAAAATTCTGCGCGAGAAAGACGTCGTTTTCCCTGAAGAGATTAACACGCTCGTTCAGCATGCCTATTTCGCGATCATGCAAATGTATCTAACCGGCGAAACGGATAGCGGTCTTTACGAAGACGCTATGAGTGTCCTATCGGACATCGTTTCGACAAATCAGGACGATATTCTGACACAACGCGCCGTTGAGGTTTCGATACTGCTGGCTGAAAATCGAATCTACAATGCGCTCTCCAAATGCCGACAAATCTTAAAAGTCGCTGGAGGTCAAAATGGCTGACGGGGTTGCACTTAATCAAACACAGCACGCCTCGAGCCTGTTTCTGGATCTTGAGGAAGCCGTTCGCATGCTTGAGACGGCGCAATTGCCGTCCGACACTGATCTGAGTGTGAAGGTGCGGGACCGGATCCTAGCATTCTCTGCCGAATGCATTTCAACGGGTGACGCCCATCGTCGCCTGGTCGGATTACTTCAAGTCATGAGCGCGCTTCAAAACACCAAGATTGCCCCCGAAGCCTTGCAACGCCGCAAGCCTGTCTTGCACGCGGATGTGGCACAAATCCTCGACGCTTTACGCGACAGGGTCTAAAGCCCCGCTCTCATGCGTGGGAGTCTATTGTGTCTACTGAATTCTTCACTGTTTTCACCAGTGCCTTCGTTACGTTTTTTGTTTTGATCGATGCGCTCGGTGTGGCACCTGTCTTTGCCTCTTTAACGGTCAAAGGCGATGCATCTTATCGTCGTTCCATGGCCATCAGGTCTGTTCTGATCGGGACCCTGATCATATTCGGCTTCGCATTTGGTGGCGCCTGGTTGCTGGGTGCATTGCATATCAGCATTGATGCGTTCCGGGCTGCCGGTGGCATTCTGCTGTTCATTATCGCTTTGGACATGGTGTTTGAGAAGCGAACAGAGCGTCGTGAAAACCGCGCGGATGCTGTCCTCTCCAGTGATGATGCCTCACCGGAAAAACCAGACGACGTCTCCGTCTTCCCAATCGGAATTCCCATGCTGGCAGGCCCGGGGTCAATCGCAACCGCGATGCTCTTCATGTCGCAAGCGCCAGACTGGACTGTTAAAGCGGCCGTCCTGTCTGCCATCGCAATCAACATGGTTATCTGCTTGTTGATTTTCTTCGCCGCAGGGCCGCTTGTGAGACAGTTGGGCGACAGCGTCACCGGAGCGATTACCCGTATTTTCGGAGTCATCCTCGCGGCCCTCTCTGTTCAGCTGCTTATCGACGGCATCAAGGGCGCATTCGGCCTCGCTTAAACTTACCGGCCGTAGCGTTTAAGCGAACTGGCCTTTGTCAACACTGACAGCATACACATTAGAATAGCGAGCCCTATCGCAGCGAGCGCCATAATTTGCAGGATCAACCGCGTGTCCCACTTCACGCCAATTTGTGCCAGATCCAATATATTAGGCCCCAGCTCTTTGGATAAAGCGACCGCTCTGTCACCGCCAGCGCGCGTTACGAGTAGGGCCCGTCGCATATCTTCTGGGCTGCGTGTCTGCTCGACGAGCGCGATAGCGCCCTGCGTGCTTGTTAGCTCAGCAAGCAAAGCGACCGTCGTCATGTCTCGGCTTAATCGCTCCAACGCCTCTGTCTCAACTGCAGCGTCGTAGTAGGACAGGATTTGCTCCGCACGCTGATTTGATGTCATCACTGGCTCGAAAGCTGCGGTCAATTGCGTCCGTAGAAGATCGCGGGGGAGAGCCTCTTCAATTCTGCGAGCAAGATAGTCTTCAAATCTCGGGTTTAGACGTCCCGCCCTTTTCGCAGTGACGAGGACTGTCACACCCTCTTCAAACACAGAGGTGCCGTTCTCCTCCTCTGCTCTCGCTAGAAGACCCAGCGCCCTCAAACGCAATTGTATGTCATCGACACCGCCCTCTCCACGTAACCAACTCTGCGAACGACGCACAAGATCTTCTTCGTCGCCCAGAATTGAGAAAGGGTTATCCCTCGGAAGGGCCGCACCTAAATCAGGTATTGGACGATTTAAGAGGCGACCATTGCTTTCATCGTCACCCTCAAGCTCAATCTCGCTGGCTAATCGCTCGGGCGGCGATATTGCTCGCTGATAATTAGCGCGGACAGGATCAGGAAGAAACAAGAGCGCGGCTCGAAGAATACGTTGATCCTGAGTACCACTTTCTTCTGCCGCTGCAGCAGCTTGTACCGCATTGGCATCTGCATCATTCAGCATTTGTGGGGCCGCCAGAAGATATCCTCGCGCGGCTGCAAAGTCTCGATTCGTCACGGCCTGATCGATTCGCAGCGCCCAGTCTCGACGTGCCAGGCCGTCAGGCGCGCGCAACTGTGTAAAGGCTCGATCAATCTCAGATCGGGTTTCAGCCCTGGCTTCAATACTGTTGGGATTCGTGATTGCGGATGTCGTATATGCTGCGACAATCGTGTTTGCCGCCAGCACCGCCATCAATAAAAGCAAGGCATTGAACAGCAGAGCCTGACGCCAAGTCGACGCTCTGACGCTTGTCCAATTTTTCCAGCGCGATGCCATCCCAACGACCTCGTTACTCTACACCTGCATTAGCGACACACAGCATGGTTCAATCAAGGGTTCAGTCGCATGCCTTATGCTGAAAGTTCAGCAGATACGTCGTCTTCGCTGGGCATATCGGCGAAAATGGGGCTAATCTGCGAAGAGCCATGAAACCTGTCCTTTCAATTCTTGATCCGTCTCCTGTTTTCGAAGGACGAAGCGCAGTTCATGCGCTCAACGAAACGCGTGCGTTGGCAATAGCCGCGGATGGCATGTCCTATCGCTCTTTTTGGGTGCAGGAGCATCACAATGCTGCAAGTTTTGCAGGGACGGCGCCTGAGGTTCTCATGGCCGATATCGCGTCGCGCACAGACCGGATCAAGGTTGGCTCCGGTGGTATCATGCTACCCAATTACTCACCCTTGAAAGTCGCGGAACTCGGTCAGACGCTCAGTGCCCTTTATCCTCGTCGAATTGAAATTGGACTGGGGCGTGCGACGGGTGCAGATCCCAGAGCGAGTGCTGCTCTTTTAGGGCCTGGCGCTCAAACATTTCCGACAATGCTACGTCTGGCGATGGATTGGTGGTTGGATGCCAGTGGTGAAACCGCGATTGGTGCTGATCATCGTGCGTACCGAATCGCTGCGAACCCAGCTGCGCCGCGTCCCGACCTCTGGATGCTTTGCTCGTCCCCGGAATCGGCGGCATTCGCAGGGCAGATGGGTTTGAAACTGGCCTTTGCCGATTTCCTTAATCCCGACGGTGCTGCAGGCGCGTTGAGAGCCTATCGCAATGCCTTTGAGCCTTCTCCGTTTGCAGATCAGCCCTACTGCGCGATCGGCTTAGTTGCGCTTGCTGCTGAGACGGACAAAGAGGCCAAGCGGCTTTCAGTAACTATGCAAGCATGGACCTTAGGGCGTGTTACAGGTCAGTTCCACCCTTACCAAAATGCCGCCATTGCTGAGCGTACTCTTTCGGAAGCACAAGTTCCAGACAGCACAAATCAACTCACTGTCGGATCAGGTTCTGATGTTGCTGATCAACTCGCCGGCAAGGCCGCCGACGCAGACGCCGATGAATTATTTATTCTGACAATCACAGATTCCTTAGAGTCCCGGATTGCAAGTTATGCCTATCTCGACGAGGCATGGTGAGCGCCTTCGGGCTAAAAATACGTAACTAATAAAATCGATGACAATGCTTTACCGGATTGCAAGCGAATCCTGTCACTGCTAAACGCTCCACTTCACTCGGCGGCTCTGTGGCGGAGTGGTGACGCAGCGGATTGCAAATCCGTGTACGCCGGTTCGATTCCGGCCGGAGCCTCCACTTTCTTCCCAAATCTCTAAGCCTTCCGAAGTTTTCTGAAGAGATTTGAGATTTCTCTTAATTCTTTTCGATCTCGTTTAACCCTTGTTAACCATTCTGTAGGAGAAGGTTAATGTCTTCTTTGGAGACACCCACCATCACCCAATGCCTCGGCGGAACATTTTCATGTTCCGCCAATTTTTTGTCAGCTGAGTGACTTTCACCGTTTGACAGACAAATCCGTTTTGCTAATGAGGCGGCTCGCTGTTCCGCGATAGCTCAGTTGGTAGAGCAGGCGACTGTTAATCGCCCGGTCGTAGGTTCGAGTCCTACTCGCGGAGCCATTCTTTCCTGAAATATCTCTTTAATAACAGTGTTTACAGGGGGTGTAGCTCTAAGACTGTCACACGCTCTGCTACACGGAGTCTGTAAAACTGGAAGTGAACATGCTTTATTTGGTGTAGAGAAACGGTAAGTATTATTTCCGGCGCAGAGTGCCTGACCCGCCTAGGGAGACCATCGGAAAACGAGAGTGGATGATCTCTCTAGGCATGAATGTTGCCGAGGGTGAGAAAAACGCTGCACAGGCCATCACCGTGCCGACCAAAATTACGTCTTAATTTGACGCCCTTTATTCGTAAATCTTGCGTGGCTTCTGTTCAAATGATTGACCAAACATCTTCCCAAGTCCGATCATCGACCAAAACGATTAGAAACTCTTCGGTTATGGGCGTTAGCGCTTCTTTAGACGTGTGACGAGGTCATTCAGCATTGCAGCTGAATTATACAATAGGATGACAACTGATATTGAAGGGGGGAACCATGGGGAATACAATTAACGCCTGAATTTGATCATGAGCGGTAGTTAGTTTGCAAAACCGTGCCCAGTATGAGGACGCAGCCAAAATAGCGCGTTTACCGGCTTAGTTTTGTAAACTTGTTTGCGTCTAAAAAATTCTAAATATGGCGTATTTTCCGATATCTCTCACATTCCTAATAGACACTTCCGCGACTTTGGATATGTCTTCCCCAATAAGCAAAACGAGGTCTTCTATGCGCAAATCTGTACCCGCCAATACTGTCTTTCAGAATGATCGCAGCCGCCTCATTCGCAATCTTGGCCTCGCATTCATTGGGAGCTGTCTCTTGACGGTGTCCTCTTATTTGTCGGTTCCGATGGTGCCGGTTCCGATTACGATGCAAACGCTCGCGGTGACCTTGATCGGTGCGCTATATGGCTGGAGGCTCGGCTTTGCGACTGTCGTGTTCTGGTTGGCACAAGGTGCTATGGGACTACCTGTCTTCGCAGGCGGTGCATCCGGCCCCTTGGCACTGATCGGACCAACCGGCGGCTATTTGATCGCCTTCCCATTCGCAGCGGCCGCAACAGGATGGCTCATCCAGGGCGCGAAAGTAGGCAAGCCTATTCTCGCAATGTCATCGATGCTTATTGGCAACGCGATTTGCCTTCTTGGTGGATTGGCATGGCTATCGACGTTTACTGGCCTAGAGCAGGCCTTCGTTCTGGGCGTGGCTCCCTTTATTCCGGGCGCGGTGATCAAGTCAATCATGGGCGTTGCCGCTCTAAGGCTGGTCTATGAAATCGGTCGCGCTCGACTGAAATAGGCCCCTATGCTGCGCGTGTTGGCTGACCAAGTCTCTGCTTATTTTTCCAGTCGGGATCAATCCAGACCGGCGCTTCAATAGCTGGCAGGGCTGCTTTGCCCAAGATCATGTCCGAAGCCTTCTCCGCAGCCATGATAACTGGCGCATTGATATTCCCATAGGGCACGGTCGGGAAAATCGAAGCGTCGACCACGCGCAATCCGTCCAGTCCGATCACACGACACTGCGGATCTACAACGCTCGCGGCGTCGGCTCTCGAACCCATGCGCGTTGTCCCGCAGGGATGGTAGGCGCTCTCGATGTGTTCTCTGACCCAGGCGTCGATTTCGTCATCCGTTTTGACTTCAAGTCCCGGCTGAAGCTCATCATCGCGGAACGTGTCCATAGCGGGTTGAGCGATAATCTCACGCGTCAGGCGGATGCACTGGCGCCAGGCGGCGATATCGTCTTCATGCTGGAGGTAGTTAAACAGGATACTCGGGTCGGCATCAGGCCTGGTCGACGTGATCTGAACCCGACCGCGGCTCTTCGGTTTGTTCGGCCCGACATGAACCTGAAAGCCGTGCCCTTTGATCGATGGCGTCCCGTCATAGCGCATCGCGGCCGGTAGGAAATGATACTGGATGTCGGGCGATTTCAGCCCCGCTTTAGAGCGAATAAAGGCACAGGATTCGAAATGATTCGTAGCCCCCAAACCTGATTTAAAAAAGAACCAACGCGCCCCAATCAGAAACTTGCTGAACAAATCGAGCTTGCTGTTCAAGCTGACAGGCTGTTTGCATCGGAACTGGAAATAGACCTCAAGGTGATCTTGCAGGTTTTGCCCCACACCCTCGTGAATGTGCACAGGCGCAATACCGTACTCAAACAGCAAGGATTGCGGGCCAATACCAGAGCGTTGCAGGATCAATGGAGACGCAATCGCGCCCGCTGACAGGATCACCTCCTTGCCGGCTTTCAACTCAAGCGGTTTACCCTTTTGCGTCGCCAGAACGCCTGTCGCACGCTTGCCGTTAAATGTGAGCCTGTCGACGAGAACATGCTGCATTACGCGCAAATTTTTCCGTTTCAGGGCAGGGCGCAGATAGCACCGTGATGTCGAAGACCTGCGCCCACCGGACACGGTCATATGCATCGGGCCAAAACCCTCACCGTGAAAGCCGTTATAGTCCTCGGTTTCAGGATACCCCGCCTCGACACCCGCATCGATAAAAGCGCGGTAGAGCGGATTGAGACGCATGTTATTGCCACCGGACACGCCAAGAGGGCCTGATCCCCCGCGATACTTATCCTCGCCATTCTGCCAGGTCTCGGCGCGTTTGAAGTAGGGCAGGCAGTCCGCATAGCCCCACCCAGTCGCGCCGCTTGCCTCCCATTCGGCAAAATCATCGGCATGCCCGCGAACATAGACCATGCCGTTAATGGATGATGTCCCGCCAAGACCTTTGCCTCTAGGGCAGGTAATACGGCGTCCATCGACATATGGCTCAGGATCGGATGAATACCCCCAATTATAGCGCTTGGACGCCATCGGATACGACAGCGCCGTCGGCATATCGATAAGGATATTCCGGTCACTGCCGCCGGCTTCTAGTAAAAGGACTGAGTTCTTACCATCCTCCGACAGGCGATTGGCAAGAACGCAACCGGCCGATCCGGCGCCGATGATGATATAGTCGTATGTCGCAGTCATGCCTACGCAATTACCGGATCATGATCCACCTGACAGCAGGAATTCACAGCAACCAAAGGTCAAGCGTCTTAGCGAACAGGTGGCCCGTCCGGTGTCGCAAAGAAGACATCTTTGCGGAACCGCATTTGTGGGCGCTCTTCGCGCACTTCGATGACTATCGTGTCCACGGTCTCGCGGCCATGTCGGTCAACGCTCGTGACCTCAACGCGATGAGCGCCCATGGGTAGATCCGTCGGTAGCTGAGCGCGCCAGAGGTGCATGTTCCGATCCGCGACAGAGCTTTGCGGCTGTGGCGCGGATGGCCCAAACCGAGAGCCTTTAAAGGCCTCATACCCTTGATTTCGAGCGTCCCCGGAGCGGCTCTGGAAGGCGTAACGTGCAACAGATAACTGGCGCTGCGTTGCAAACGGATCGGCCCACTCAGCGCCAATTTTTGGCGCATCACCTCGTGCAGTTTGCGTCCGCTCAAACGGCAGAATCTGCCCGTTTATTTCCGCGCTGACCTGCGTTTCCGTCGTTCCATCCCAGACGTTAGCCGTCAAAAATGTACCGCCCGCCAAATCTTCCGGGGTCAGGATTTTGACATCGGGTAGATCATTGATGGACAGCGGAGGCACTGGATTGCGTGTATCGCGATCACTGCGCGCCCACGCGACAATGGTCTCAAACCAGTTGCGGAAGTCAGGCGTGTTCACAGACAGCCACATTCGGCGCTCCGCCCCTGTATTCGCGCCATAATAAGTCTCGACATAGTCAGCGTCGTCAAACTGCAGATCCAGCCAGCCCATCGGCCCGCCCAAACGCTGCAGCGCCATCGGCACGCCGTGCACGTCGAAATCGCCCTGGAACCAGCCGCCTGATCCGGCACCAGCGATGATATGGCGGAAGGGCAGGGCCTCAACACCGACATTTTCACTCCAGCCCTCAAACACGTCGCCGGGACTGAAATTTTCAATCGTGTGCGTATGCCCAGAAAGTGAAAGTGCCTCGCGCCCTTCGAGCAGAGCGTATAGCTCGGTCACATTGTCAGTCTGATGCACAGGGCTACCGGAATCCACGAAGCTCACAAATGGAATGTGGTGAGCGACGACCACCAGTTTGTCTTCCGGCGTAAGGGATAGCAAATTCTCTACAAACGTCATCTGATCGTCGGTGATACGCCCATTATAGGCTTTGCGATCACGCGTGACGCAATACTCGCGCCCCTTCAGTTTCGCATCTTCAGCCGTGCAAGGATAAACAACGTTATCGAGCGAGATGAAGAGCACATCGCCAATCTCAAAGGCGAAATAGTTTGGGCCATAAAGATTGCGCCAGCTGTCTGCCGAATCTTCGTCAAAATCAGCGTCAAAGTCGAAGTCGTGATTGCCGTGCACCCACCATTGTGGGGCTTCGAGAACTGACATGACCTCTGCCATGCGCGGGATAAGGCCGAGATCATCACCGATCACATCGCCAAGGGCGACGACGCAATCCGGTTTCGTCTCATCGCTACGATCAAGAATAGTATCGATCGTCGAGTCGCGGAAAAAGCTGATATCCTGATTGGCGTAGGTTTGTGGGTCACCAAGAATTGCGCACCCGAAATCATCTCCGACGCCGCTTTTGATCAGCGGGAAGTTTATCGCTTCCGGCAAAGGCCCTGTCGCTGGCAGACCGCCATAGCGCAGCTTTTTCGGCGAGCCATTCGGCTTATGCTGATACGCAAATTGAGGCACCCAATTCTCATCATGCGGGACCTGATAGCCTTCAGGCTGAATAACGAAGACCGCCATATCATCGCGCTTGGGGAGGGCGTATGCACCATCATTATCCGTGAGGACAACCTCACGCCCGTTTGAGACTTTCACGCCTTCCAGTCCGCGCTCGCCTTCATCTTGGACACTGTTCTGATTGGCATCCAGAAACACGACACCCATTGCCATATCGCCGCCATCGCCAGCACCTCGTACAATATTCGGCGCACCGACATAGTCGACAAATTCAGCCTCACCCCCGCCATCAAAGTCCACTTCATAATCGACTGTGACACAGGCTGTCAGACCAAACAGGCCCAACGCGAAGAGTGATGGCTTCAAAACTTTCATGGCAGACCCCGTTAACTGTTTCACAAAGTCACTAGACGAGTCCTGTGAAATTGGAATGACAGATTTGAAAGAAGCTACGATTTCACATGCGGCATGTGCAAACCGCTCGGTGATGTGGTGAAGATCTCACATCCATCTGCCGTTACCCCCACCGAATGCTCAAATTGAGCAGACAGTTTCCGATCCCGTGTCACCGCGGTCCAGCCATCCTTCAGGATCGCAGCATCCTTGCGCCCGACATTCAGCATAGGTTCAATGGTGAAGAACATGCCTTCGCGCAGTTCCGGGCCGGTACCTGCCTTCGCATTGTGAACAACGTTTGGCTCGTCGTGGAAAAGGCGACCAAGCCCGTGCCCGCAGAAATCATCCACAACAGAAAACCGTTCGCGGCGAGCCACTTCAGTAATCGCGGCTCCAATATCGCCAAAGCGATTGCCGGGCTTCACCGCGGCAATCCCAGCCATCAACGACTCGTAAGTCACATTCATAAGCCGCTCTGCGAGACGCTTTGGCGTTCCGGCGGAATACATGCGTGATGTATCGCCATGCCAGCCTTCCACGATCGCAGTGACATCGACGTTTAGAATGTCGCCGTCTTTCAACTGCCGGTCGCTCGGCATTCCGTGGCAGATCACATGGTTGAGCGAGATGCAGGAGGCATACTCATAGCCGCGATAACCAATCGTTGCGGACTGCGCGCCGTGATCATAGATGAATTCAAGGATCAGATCGTCGATTTTGCCGGTCGGTACGCCCGGCTCAACATGATCTGCGACCATATCGAGACATTCGGCGACCAAACGTCCGGCTTTGCGCATGCCTTCGAAGCCTTCCGCATCATGAATGCGAATTTCTCCGGTGCGCATTGGCATCAATAGATCAGTTTCTGTCATCGCTTACTCTTTCCTTGAGCGCGATATGGCATCGAATGCTTAAAATAGCCATGCCCATCCTGTCCCTGCGTCATGGTTTTCATGTCAACTATTCGCGATACTCTATTCCTCGAAAACACATATCCGCCCTCTCCCCCTCCCAACCGCCCCAATAGTCTCGGTAGGCTGGGGCGGTTGGGAGGGGGAGAGGGCGGACCATGACGGAGGAAAAAATGGACTTCACAAAGATTACTTACACCGTGACCGACGATATCGCCACGATCACGTTCAATGACCCAAAGACCATGAATGCGGCGGGCATCGACACCGCTGAAGAGCTTCTTCTGGCGTTCGAACTCGCAGGCGATCAGGCCCGCTGCACCATTGTCACGGGCACAGGCCGCGGCTTTTGCTCCGGCGCAAATCTCAACCCGAAAATGACCGATGGCGGCGGCAATCAAGGCAAGCCCGATGCCGGCAAGGCGCTTGATTCGCACTATAATCCGCTCGTTAAAGCTATGCGCACGCACCCGCACCCGATCATTACGGCCGTGAACGGTGCAGCTGCCGGCGTCGGATGCTCCATCGCTCTGATGGGCGATTTTATCATTGCCGGTCAGAGTGCTTACTTCCTTCAGGCTTTCCGCCGAATCGGTCTCGTCCCGGATGGTGGCTCAACCTTCCTGCTTCCGCGTATGGCAGGACGTGCCCGCGCGATGGAAATGGCGCTGTTCGGAGAGAAAATTCAGGCCGGGCAAGCGCTAGAGTGGGGCCTTATCAACCGTGTCGTCGGCGACGACGCCCTCATGGATGAAGCGCGAGCCTACGCCCAGAAACTCGCAGATGGACCAACTCAAGCGCTTTCCATGATCCGCGATCTGGTCTGGTCTTCCGAAGACAACACGTTTGACGAGCAGCTTCAGGCTGAACGCTTTGCTCAACGCACCGCTGGCCGTCAGCCGGACTTCAAAGAGGGTGTCACGGCATTCCTCGAGAAACGTCCTGCGAATTTCCGGGCCTCCTAAGTCTTAAGATCCGTCCTCTCCCCCTCCCAACCACTCCAGCCTATGGGGACCTTGGGGTGGTTGGGAGGGGGAGAGGGCGGATTCTGACAAGCAAAAACTTTTAGCTAAATCCAATCGCTACAGCGATCGCCATCACAACAACGCTGAGACCAAGCATTGCCACCAGGAACCGCCAGATAAACGCGACCCACGTTGCCCATGACAGTTTCGCCGCTGCGAGACATCCAATCAGCACAGGCGAAGCGGGTGTAATCACATTGGTAAACCCGTCGCCCAGTTGAAACGCCAGCACAGCGCTTTGGCGGCTCAATCCCGATAAATCCGCCAGTGGCGCCATAATCGGCATGGTGAGCGCCGCTTGGCTTGATCCACTCGCCACGGCTAGGTTGATCACAGACTGTGAGGCAAACATCGCTACGCCGACCAGCTGTTCCGGTACTTGCGCCGTCAGTGATGCAATGCTCGCTAGGATCGTGTTCAAAACGCTCGCCGTCGCTGCATCATCTCCGCCAAGCAGGATCACAATCCCCTTGGCCAACCCGATGATCAGCACCGCTGGCACAAGTTGCATCGCGCCTTCCTGAAACGCCTCCGCCGCCGCATTGAAGTCCATCCCACCGAGCCCAAAGACCCGCGCAATCAGGGCTGATACCAGTCCCATCGTTAAAAACTGTGCCCCAAGCTCAGGGAAATAGTATCCCTTCTGCGACACACCCCAAACGACCCAGACAATGCCCAACACAAAGGTCAAAAGGATCAAGGCATGCCCGATCCCGAAGCGCTCGGTCGTCTCCGCCTTCGGCATCGTGTCTCGCAACACCGCATCGCTCGTGGCGGAACGTGAAACCGTCTTGCCCAACCGCACACTGCGCGCATAGCGATAGACCCAGGCTGCGCCAATCGCGGTAAATCCGACCCACATCGTCATTCTGAACGCGAAGCCTGATAAGACAGGCACATCGGCGATGCCCTGCGCCACGACCACCGAAAACGGGTTCATCCATGACGTCCCAAACCCAACTTGCGTGCCGACAAAACAGACCGCGATTACGGTTAGACTGTCATACCCCAAACGCAGAAAAGCGGGCAGCAGCATAATTGTGAAGACAATCGATTCTTCGCTCATCCCGAAAGTCGCACCGCCAAGAGCAAACAAAACGAAAAGGAGTGGAGGGAGCCAGTCTGCCGATCCATCGCGGTCTTTCAAAAGCGCCGCCAGACCGGCCTCCATCGTGCCCGTTCGCATAATGACGCCGAAGACGCCGCCAATAATCAACAGAAACGCAACCAGCCCCACGGCGGCGGAGTAGGGACCGCCGGACACCATTCCGTCAAAGAACAGGTTCAGGAAGCCCGGCTCTCCGCCACTGGCAAAAATCGGCATCGGTTGGCGACCAACCGTCTCAAACCGATCGAGACTGATCCCATTTTCAACATCCAGAAATCGCCCCGCTGGCACCAAGGCTGTCGCGATCCATGCCAAGACGCCAATCACAAACATGATCAGCAGCGTATCTGGCGTTTTGAATTGCTTCGGGGTCTCTGATGTCTCGGTCTGCATGGCGCTCTCTTCTCTCAAGCCGGGCCAAGCTTGCCCAATTGAGCGCAAATGCCAAGTCTGACTTACTTGGCAGTCCGCAATCGCGCGACATGGTCGCGCCTGTCTGGACGCTTCATAAGGCTTTCCCCGATCAGGAACCGCTGTGCTCCGCAGCCGCGAAGGCGCACAATGTCTTCAACTTCACTGATCCCGCTCTCAGAAATAAAGTCGCGTCCGTCCGGGATCATCGGCGCGAGGCGCTCGCTCGTTGCCAAATCGGTTTGCATGATTTTCAGATCGCGATTGTTTACGCCGATGAGAGTAGAGGGCAGGGCGAGGGCCCGCTCCACCTCCTCCTCGTCATGGGTCTCGATTAAACTATCCATGCCGAGGTCCGTCGCCGCCTGAATCAAATCGAGCGCCAGCGCATCATCGGTGCAGGACAGGATCACCAAAATCGCATCCGCCCCCATCGCACGTGCCTCCAGCACCTGCAGCGTATCGATCATGAAATCTTTGCGCAGCATCGGAATACTCACCACTTCGCGGATCGCCGCAAAGTCGGCCGCGCTGCCCCCAAAGCTCGGCCAATCCGTCAGGA
Organism: Pseudomonadota bacterium; assembly: GCA_038630445.1. Classification (GTDB taxonomy): domain Bacteria; phylum Pseudomonadota; class Alphaproteobacteria; order Caulobacterales; family Hyphomonadaceae; genus Henriciella. The sequence goes on from JBCBCO010000034.1 coordinate 16,448, forward strand.
CCGATAAACACGCGGCGCCGCCCGCTTCATACTCGCGCGCAATCGCCATCGGGTTCGCACCGGGTAGGATTTCCCCCGCACTCGGGCTCTTGCGCTTCATCTCACAGATCAACGCATTCTCACCGGTTTCAACCACTGCGGAGAGCGCCGCCGCAAACCCTCGCGGTGGCGGCTGACGGCTCGACTCGCTCATCATGTCCGTCACCATCCGCGCATGGCGAAGGGCCGCAACCTCATTTTTTTTATACGCGATGATCTTATCGAGAGCGGTGGTCATACAGGCGACTTAGATGCATGAACCAATTTCGACAATGTCTCGCGCGCTGCACCTGAGTCCAACGCCTCGCGCGCCATGTCTGCACCGATTTTTAAATCAGCCGCCAGTCCGAGGACATGCAGGCCCGCTGCTGCGTTTAAGGTAACCGCATCCCTGAAAGACCCCGCATGCCCCTCAAACAGGCCTTTAATCGCCTGTGCATTCTCTTCCGGTTTACCACCGCTCAATGCAGATAGATTCGTGCGCGCAATGCCCGCATCTTCCGGCACGATCGTCAATTCCGTCAAAGCGCCATCCCGCACCTCAATCGCCTGCGTCGCACCGGCAATCGACAGCTCATCAATCACGCGATCCTCGGTCTCAGATGTCCCATGCACGACCCAGACGCGCGTCACACCTAGATCGCGCAGCGCCTCTGCCATCGGCTTGAGCCAGCGCGCTTCATTCACGCCTAGCACCTGATGCGTCGCACTCGCCGGATTGGAAAGCGGCCCCAACAGATTGAAGATTGTACGAATGCCGAGGCTCGCGCGAACAGGGGCCACATGGCGCATCGCGCTATGATGACTGCGCGCGAACAGGAAGCCCACGCCCGCCTGTTCAATGCACGCCCGGAACCGCGCCTCATCCAGATCAAGCTCCACGCCCAGAGCCTCAAGAACATCCGCGCTTCCCGTCTTCGGCGGCACGGAACGATTGCCATGCTTCGCGACCGTCCCACCGCAGGCCGCAATCACAATCGCGCTCGCGGTCGACGTATTCAAACTCGTCCAGCCCAGCCCGCCCGTCCCGCATGTATCCAGCGTCGGCCCGTCCAGCGAAATCCTCCGCGCATTCGCCCGCAAAGTCTTCGCTCCGGCCAGCAGCTCAGCGCCCGTCTCTCCACGAACGGCCAGACCCATCAGAAATGCGCCAATCTGGTCTGGCGGGACTTCGCCGGATAAGAGAGCAGCAAAAGCGTCCTCAAGGTCGGATTGAGACAGTGCCGCGCCAGAGGCAATCGCTTTGAGAGTGGGGGAAAGTGAAGTCATGCAAGTCGCATAACTTGCAGACAAGCGTATGCATAGGGTCTTAGCTCAAGCCGCGTTGCTCCGACGTTGCCGCCACCCCATCCACAGCGCGACCAGCGCGATGACAATGGCCGCTCCAAACAGAATCAGCTTTGCTGGAGTCACGAACGCTTTCAGCCAAAGAAGCTCATAATTCCCATTCAGCGCGAGGACTTGAACGAAACCTTCCACGAGATCGGTTGGAATAACCGCGATGGCTGGGATCGCAAACACCGGTTTCAGCGCTCGAAGCGTCAATCCTGCAAACAAGGCCCCATAGGTCAGCGGATAGGCGACATCCAAAGTCGCGGTCATCCAAGCATGGGCCGAGCGCTGAAACCGGTGTTTGCGATCCCAGCCATCGCGGTTATTCCAACCGATCTCGTG
>JBCBCO010000035.1:0-17867 GCA_038630445.1 Pseudomonadota bacterium
ATATGCCACTTTCAAAGTGGCATATCCGATACGACGATTTTTATTGAATAACACGATACTTCCTCCCTCATTCCGGGCTGTATTCGTAATGTCAGCCTTGGCTGATGTCTAAGCAAAAAATTTACTTTATTTTCCGCTTGAATATTGACATCAAAGAAAATTATCAAAAATCAATACTTTACATAGTCACTGGTTAAATCGTTACCTTCCGTTAGGGCACCCTTCCCTCATCAATTGTGATCAAGGCAAGGCGAAAGAGACTGTGTTCCGGTCAGATTTCCCAGCATAATCCGATCAACCGGAAACATATGCTATGATTGCACCCTTGCGCGCATGGCTTCATCCTGCTTTATCGCAGTCAGCGTATATAACAGGGAGACCGCCATGACGCTTGAAGAACTCACAGCCAAAGCCTCTTCCGCCGTGTCCGCCGGCGGTGACTTCAGCAAGAAAGTTAAATTTGACTTTGGTGACGTTGGCAAACTTTTCATCGACGGAGCCGCTGGCAATGTCGACAATTCTGACAGTGAAGCTGATGCAACTGTCAAAGTTGACTGGGAAGATTTCCAGAAGCTTGCCGGGGGTCAAATGGACCCAACAATGGCCTTTATGCAAGGTAAGCTGAAAGTGCTCGGCGACATGTCTGTCGCAATGCAACTGCAAGGCCTGATGAGCAAATTCTCATAGGTTTTTGCTAATTTGAACAAAGCCCCGCTTCCGCACTTGCGGGGCGGGGTTTTTTGTAAGGTGTCCTATGGCCGATAGCAGTGACCGCGAAATTATTGATGTTGAGGGCAATCCGCGCCCGGACGGTGCACGCATTGTCTGGTTTGAGGGCGTCGGTGGGCGTCGATTGAGAGCGTGTCTGTCGCCCGCGACAGCAGAAAGCCCTCGTGGAACCTGTATCGTTTGCCCCGGGCGTACCGAATACATCGAGAAATATTTCGAAGTCGCGCGGGACCTGCAGGAGCGTGGCTTTGCGGTCCTAATTCTGGATTGGCCGGGTCAGGGGCTTTCGGAACGTCTTCTGAAAGACCCGCAAAAGGGCCACATCGATAATTTCCAGACCTTTATGGGTGCGCTTAGGAATGGCCTTGGCGCTTTCGATGAATTGCCGAAACCCTATGTTTCGCTCGCGCACTCCATGGGCGGTGCGATTGCCTTGGCGGCGATTGGTCAGAAACTGGTCGAGGTGAAAGCGGCCGCTTTCTGTGCCCCGATGTGGGGTCTGCCACTGGGCCGCGTGCAGCGCTATTTCATCTGGGCGATGCGAGTTATGGGGCGCTCGAATGATTTCGCCATGAAGCCCGGGCCGCCGGAACGGTTTGAAGAGAATGTTGTAACCCATGATGAGCGGCGCTGGCAGATCAACCGCGATCTAACCGATGCCGCACCAGAACTTTCGCTTGGCCCTGTGACATGGGGCTGGCTGGGCGCGTCTCTGGACGTGTTCCAACAGATCAGCGCGCCGTCTATTCTGTCCCAAATCAAAGTGCCGATCTTTGTGGCCAGTGCGGATGAGGAGAAGCTCGTCGATAATCGTGCGCATGCGCAAGTGGCAAACCTGCTTCCAGATTGTGAGCATGTGACGCTCGAAAACGCGATGCACGAAATTCTCATGGAAAAAGATGAGAAACGCTCGGAGTTCTGGGTCGGTTTTGACAGGATGCTTGAGAAAGCCGGGGTTTAAGTTTCTTGGATGTTTGCCCCTAGCGCCTGCATGTGTGCCATAAAATCTGGGTAGCTCGTCGCGATCATTGACGCATCATCAATGCTGATAGGCTCACGCGATGCCGTTCCCATGATCAGCGCACTCATGGCAATGCGGTGATCATGCTGCGTTTTGACCAGGCCACCACCCGGAATAGCGCCGTTGCAGCCCTCAATCACCATTCCGTCGGGTCGTTCCTCAACACTCACGCCGTTGACTCGCAGCATTTCAACCACAGCGGTGATACGGTCACTTTCTTTCACACGTAATTCTTCCGCGCCGCTGATTATAGTTTCCCCTTTTGCATTCGCGGCGAGGACAGCGAGAATTGGAAACTCGTCAATCATGCTTGGGACAAGCGCTTCGGGAACCTCGATGCCTTTCAATCCTGCGCTTTCAAAGCTCATATGGATCAGGCGCTCACCGGCGGCTTCGCCTTGCTCTTCCGCGCCGACTTGCGCGCCCATCATCGCGGCGGCTCTGAAAAATCCGTCGCGCGTCTCATTCGACATGACGTTTTCAACCATAACGCCGCCTTTGGGCGAGAGGATTGCTGCGGCCGCCAAGAAAGCGACAGACGACGGATCGCCCGGAACGCGCACGTCTTGAGCGGATAGGCGCTGTTTGCCTTGAATCGCCACACGCCTGCCTTCGCCGTGGGCGTGAACACTAACATTGGCCCCAAAGCCGCGCAGCATTTTCTCGCTATGGTCGCGGGTTGGGCGGCTTTCTTCAATCACCGTTTCACCGACAGCATTTAGCCCCGCGAGTAAGAGGCAGGACTTTACTTGCGCGGATGCCTGCGGCGGGGCGTATGTGATTGCGCGAAGATCAGCCTGCCCCTCAAGGACCAGCGGAAGCCGGTCGCCATCGGTCGCATCATAAAGCGCGCCCATTTTCGCCAAGGGTTCGAGTACTCGTTGCATCGGTCGTGCTGACAGGCTTTCGTCGCCGACAAAACGCGCCGGAATAGGATAGCCGGCCACAACGCCCATCATCAGGCGCGACCCTGTACCGGAATTGCCGAAATCCAGCGAATGATCGGATCGTGTCAGACCTTGCTGTCCGACGCCGCGCACACGCCACTGGCCTTGCGAGACTTGCTCTACCCCTGCGCCTAAAGCCGCCATAGCCCGGCCGGTATTGAGAACGTCTTCGCCCTCTAACAGGCCTGATATCTCGCTCACACCTTCTGCGAGACCCGCAAGGATCAGGGCGCGATGCGAGCAGGATTTATCCGCCGGAGCCGTGATGACGCCGGAAATTGTCTCCACAGGATGCGATGTCCAAACCAATCCATGTTTCCTTAGGCAGTTTCGTATGAAAAGCGCTTTGACAGGGCTGACCCTTTCTGGCAAGCGCGCTCAATTAAACATAACGATAAAAGGGATGCTGACGCATGGCTGATCCTGAACTTGGCACAAAACGCACATGCCCCGATACGGGAAAGAACTTTTATGATCTGAACAAGGATCCGATTGTTTCGCCGTATTCGGGTAATTCCTTCCCGCTGTCTTTTTTCGAGGATGAAAAGAACAAGCCGAAGAAAGAAGACAAGCCCGCCAAGAAATCTCCCGCCCGCGATGATGAGGACGAGGATGAAGATGAGGATATCGACGACGAGGACGCCAATAAAGAGGTCGATGCCGACGAGGAGTCTGATGGTGAAGACGAAGCCAAAGAACTTGGTGGAGACGAGAATGAAGTTGCCCTCGATCTGAGCGGTGACGGCGACGATGATGACGAGGCGCCTGGCAAAGTACCAACAGGCTTCACTGAAGACGGCGTCGATGATGACGAGGATGACGAGGATGACATTGACCTCGACGAAGAGTTCGGCATCGACGATGACATCGACATTGGCGATGATGACGATAATACGCTCGGCGAACCGGATGCGGACGACATCGACGTCGAGGACGATGAAAAATAAGACTTGATTGGGCAGGCGGGAAATCCTATCCCGCCTATTCCTGAAAGTCGGGGCCATAGCTCAGTTGGGAGAGCGCTTGCATGGCATGCAAGAGGTCGTCGGTTCGATTCCGTCTGGCTCCACCATTCAAATTTGGTTGAACGAAGTTCAAAAATTCAATCCGGCGGATTGAATTTAGAATTTGAATGCGCCGGCAGGGGCCCGACCTGAAAAGGTTCGGGGGACCTTTTTAACGCAAGATGATTGCTTCTTAGCGGGTTCTGTATCGGGCTCCACCCTCACATCAACCGAGCTGACGGCTCCTGTTTGATGACCCGTTACACGTCGTTTCGTAATGGATCGCGCTCAGGGCAATTCTAATCCGACTTAGATTCGCCAAAATAGGGAGTGGGTGCTCCAGCAAAGCCCCTCTCATCATTTGCGAAAGTATCTCGCATGAGTAAAGTAGGACTATGAAATCGCCAAAAGTAACGATGTCATCGCTCATATTTTTTGTTCTCGCTATTCTCTGTGGAATAATGGCGATTTCAATATGGCTTGATGTCCTGTTCCCAAAGGAAATAAACGGCAATCACTCCAGTGTGATATTTCTTTTTTTTCAGTTTGCGTTTCAGGACATGCTGCCGTTTTTTGTGTTTGCCTCACTCGTCGCCTGCTTGATTTTCTCTCTATTAGCTTTCAGCGCCGCCTATCCACCAGAACACGATCCTGAATTTTATGAAGATGATTATGATGAAGACGATGAATACGAAAATGATTTCGAGGATTCCGACGACCCGTAATCTGTCCGCGGGATAATAAGATATAAAAAGAGACGCCGATCTTGCGATCAGCGCCTCTCTTGGTCTCACTTTCGAATCATACTAACAAGACCTTGTGAGTTCTTGTCGTAGATTGTCTTTTGATACCGTGAAATTCCCCGTTCTGCTTGCGCAGTTTTGTTGAATTTCGGCCTCTGTCCGTCGCCTTGCGGCTTCTGATTTTGGCCCTGCGTTTCGGATTGTCCTCCGGTCGCAGATACAGTCCTGTCTTTCCCGTCTAAGTTCGGTCCGACAGACGCCGCTTGCCTTTTCTCTTCATCTCCACCTAATCCTTCGACTTGGCCGTTTCCGGTTTCGTCCCTTGATCTGGCTTCGTCAGAGCGCGACGTTCTTTTCGAGGTTTTTTTCGGTGGCTGCCGATGTCTACCTCGAACAGGTACAGAATGCCCAATGCGGATTGAGAGTCGAGTCGGACTCAAGCGATTATGGTTAATTTTCCACAGAAAGGGGGTACCTGTGGATAGAATCTATAATTCGTTCCGGTTTCGATCTAAATTTTGGGGGATTTGACGAGTGCTGTCGCGCATTGATGAGCTAATTTCGATCCACTGTATCAAAATTTTGCTGCGCAACCGCTCATCAATCACCGTCCATTCTGAGCGCCGCGACGAAAGCTTCCTGCGGAATTTCGACTTTACCGAACTGGCGCATGCGCTGTTTACCCGCTTTCTGCTTCTCAAGCAGCTTCTTCTTGCGGGTCGCGTCGCCGCCATAGCATTTTGCGGTCACGTCTTTGCGAAGCGCTGAAATGGTTTCACGCGCGATGATGCGTCCACCAATCGCAGCTTGAACCGGGATTTTGAACATCTGGCGTGGGATCAGGTCTTTCAGCCGCTCGCACATTTGGCGTCCACGGCTCTCCGCGCGGTCCCGGTGGACCAGCATGGCGAGCGCATCCACGGGCTCATCATTCACGAGGATGTTCATCTTCACGAGGTTCTCAGCCCGGTGGCCGATAATCTCATAGTCAAAACTCGCATAGCCGCGCGAGATGGATTTTAGGCGGTCGTAGAAATCAAACACGACTTCGTTGAGCGGCAATTCATACTGCACCATCGCGCGTCCACCGACATAGGACAGTTCGGTCTGAATGCCCCGGCGGTCCTGACAGAGCTTCAGGATCGAACCGAGATATTCATCCGGCGTGTAGATCGTCGCTTTGATCCACGGTTCGCGGATTTCGGCGATTTTGACGACGTCGGGCATGTCGGCCGGATTGTGCAGCTCAATCTCTTCGCCGTCCGTCATGGTCATCTCATAGACCACGCTGGGCGCTGTTGCGATCAGGTCGAGGTCGAACTCACGACTGAGGCGTTCCTGTATGATTTCGAGGTGCAGGAGTCCGAGGAACCCGCAGCGGAAGCCCATGCCGAGCGCAGCGCTGGTTTCCATCTCCCAGGTGAAGCTCGCATCATTCAGGCGAAGCTTACCCATCGCGCCGCGCAACTCATCAAAGTCGCCCGCATCCATTGGAAACAGACCGCAGAAGACAACGGGCTGTACATCCTTATAGCCGGGCAGGGCGTCTTCGCTGCCATTCTTGTCTGTGGTAATCGTATCGCCGATGGCGCAGTCCGCGACTTCCTTGATCGAGGCGATCAGGTAGCCGACCTCGCCGGGGCCAAGTTCGTCGACATCCGTCGGTTTAGGCTTGAAGACCCCGACCTTATCGACCTCATAGGTCGCGCCGGTCTTCATCATCTTGATCTTCATTTTCTTTTTCAGAACGCCGTCATGCATGCGCACGATGACGACGACGCCGAGATACGGGTCGTAATAGGCGTCAACCAGCGCGGCTTTGAGCGGCTTATCCGCTTCACCTTCTGGCGGCGCTGGCAGGCGCTCAACGATCGCTTCCAAGACGTCCTCAATGCCGAGACCTGTCTTGGCCGAGATTTCGATCGCGTCTGAGGCATCAAGGCCGATCACGTCTTCGATCTGTTCCTTTACGGCGGGCACGTCCGCTGCGGGCAGGTCAATCTTGTTCAGGACAGGTACGATCTCATGGTCCTGCTCAATCGCTTGGTATACGTTGGCCAGCGTTTGCGCTTCCACACCTTGGCTTGCGTCCACCACGAGGAGCGAGCCTTCACAGGCCGCGAGACAGCGCGAGACTTCATAGGAAAAGTCGACGTGGCCGGGCGTGTCCATCAAGTTCAGTGCATAGGTCTGCCCGTCTTTCGCCGTGTAATCGAGACGTACGGTCTGAGCCTTGATCGTGATGCCGCGCTCTTTCTCGATGTCCATATTGTCGAGGACTTGCTCTGACATTTCACGGTCGGTGAGCGTGCCGGTTTGCTGGATCAGTCGGTCAGCGAGTGTCGACTTGCCATGGTCAATGTGGGCAACGATGGAAAAATTGCGGATGTGATCACGTGGTGTCATGCGCGCTATATAGACGGGTGCGCGCAGGCCGCCTAGCAGATTGTGCTGCGGCGTCTTATAGCATGCACGTCTGAACACTAATGCGAGTTGCCCCACATGTTCCGCCTCTATAAGCGCGATAAAGAGAATGAGCTGCGCGCCTATTATGAGGTGTGGGCTGAGCCTGCGCGCCGCCGTATCATTGAGCATTGGGGCGTTGTCGGCGAGGCCGGCGAGACAGAAACGCATCGAATCTGGTTCTTTGGCGGCCTGGAAAAGCAGTTCGAAAAGATCATGGCCCCTGCGCGCGCTCAAGGGTTTGAGGAGATTGCGCTCGGTGATTACGAGACGCTGATCGTGATGTTTACTGATCAAGACGATGTCCCCACGCCACAGGAAAGCGCGAGCGTCGCAGACCGGATCAATGAGATCCTGGGTTGGACGGGTCTCGGGTTTTGTCACAGCGATGAAGTGTCCGGTAAGGATATCGATCTAACTTGCCGTGTAATTGATGCAGGTCTGGCTCGGGGCCTAATTCAAACCGAAACCGCAGATGATGACCTGCTTTCGCAGTATTCGCTTCGCTTTACAGATTAGGCTATATAATCGATATGCCGGACACCAGCACGCTCATCGATACAAAACCCGCGAAGACCGGTGCGATTACGCCGGAAGGCTGGCTAACCGATAGCTGGTATCTCGCGGCGCTGTCTGAGGATTTGAAGCCGGGCAAGCAATTCCGCAAAATGCTTCTGAACCAGCCGATCGTGTTAGGGCGAACCAAGGACGGCAAAGCGTTTGCGCTGCGTGATATCTGTGCGCACCGGATCGTGCCGCTCAGCACAGGGCGTCAGGTCGATACTGACGGCGTAACGACCATTCAGTGCCCCTATCATGGCTGGCGTTTTGATACGGAAGGCGTCTGTCGTCATATCCCGTCATTGACTGAGGACACACCCTATAAGCCGGAACGGATCAAAGTTCGCCGCTATCCGCTGTATGAATTGAACGGCATGGTTTTCATCTTCATTGCCGACAGTCCGCGGTTTGATGGCGAGCCTGACGTCCCAAAGCCCGATTTCGGGCCGCTGCCGGATAAGCCTAATTTTGTCATCCGGGAGGAATTCGACTGCCGCTTTGATGATGCGCTCTACGGTCTGATTGATCCGGGCCACGTTGCTTACGTCCATAATCAATGGTGGTGGCGTCCTGCGAGTGCTGGCAAAAAGATCAAGAAGAAGAGCTTTGTCCCCATGGAGCGCGGCTGGCAGATTGAGAAACACAGCCCAAGCTCAAACTCGAAGCTCTATCGCTGGGTGTTCGGCGATGAGGTGCAGACTGAGATTTGTTTCCAGCTGCCCTGCTTCCGGTGGGAAAAAATCTCGAACGATAAGGCGACGTTCCTGACACTGACCTGTATGACGCCGAAGACAGAGTTTGAGACCCACGTCACTCAGGTCACGTATTGGACAGGTGCGCCGATCATCAGCGTGTTTAAGCCGCTGGGCAAAATGATGGGCCGCAAATTCCTCGGCCAAGACAAGACGGTCACGACCTCACAGACGATGAATTCCGGGCACCATAGCGGTATGATCCTGATGGATGATGTCGATACCCAGTCGAAGTGGTACCTGAAGGCGAAGAAAGAGTGGGCCATGTCGCGCGCCGAGGGGCGTGAGTTTGTGAACCCGGTCAAGCCGACGCAGCTGATCTGGCGGAGTTAAGCATGAAAATTCAACTCAAACGTACCGCACTTTCACGTCGGTTTGAGGCTTTTATTGAACTAGATTCTATCGATCTTGATGATCTCATAGAGCAGTTAGGTCGGCTTAAGGAACGGAAAAATGATCATTTCCATCTCATGAGTGAGGACTGGGGTATGGAAGACATTGAAGTTGTCAAAACCAGATTTGGTCCAGAGCTACACCACATAAAGGTTATGCTCAAAACCTAAAGCCTAACGCGTCGGGACAGGCGCTTCGCCGCGATAGTCGTAGAAGCCGCGGCCGACTTTTTTGCCGACCCATCCAGCTTCGACATATTTCACCAGAAGCGGGCAGGGGCGGTACTTTGTGTCGGCGAGGCCGTCATGCAGGACCTGCATGATCGAGAGGCATGTGTCCAAGCCGATAAAGTCCGCGAGCGTTAGTGGCCCCATGGGATGGTTCGCGCCGAGCTTCATGGCCGTATCGATGCTCTCGACCGTCCCGACGCCTTCATAAAGCGCATAGACAGCTTCATTGATCATCGGGACGAGGACACGGTTCACGATAAAGGCCGGATAGTCCTCTGCATTCGTCGTCGTCTTGCCGAGTCGGGAAGCAAATTCCAGCGCGGTCTCATAAGTGTCCTGATCAGTGGCAAGGCCGCGAATGATCTCCATCAGTTTCATCAGCGGCACAGGGTTCATGAAGTGCAGGCCGATGAATTTTTCCGGGCGATCCGTTGTCGACGCCAAGCGCGTGACCGAGATCGAGCTGGTATTCGTCGCCAGAAACGTATGCTCCGGCACGACATTGCAGAGGCCCGCGAAAATCCTCTCTTTGATCTCGCGGTTTTCCGTGGCGGCCTCGATGGCGAGATCGGTTTCGGCGAAAGGAGAGAGACTCGTCGTTGCTTTGATGCGGCCTAGTCCGGTTTCCATCTCATCCTTAGAGATGAGATCGCGAGACAGTTGTCGCGTCATGTTTTTCTCAATCGCGACCATGCCTTTATCGAGCGCATCCTGCGAAATATCGTTCAGAATGACATCATATCCGGCCAGCGCGCAGACATGGGCGATGCCATTGCCCATTTGCCCCGCGCCAACGACACCGATTGTCTTGAGTTGTGTCATATGAGCCTCCCGGACATTTCACACTCGTATGCGCCTAGGTTGCGTGTGCACTATAGCAAAGCAAGCCCAGACATTCGTCTGAACACAGTTTGGTCTGAGTTGTCGCTGCATTGCAACATTTTTGCGGATCTAGGTCTAGCTCATTGCAGATTTGATGTCGTCGACAAGGTCAAGCTTCTCCCAGCTGAAACCGCCATCCGCATCAGGCTCACGCCCGAAATGGCCGTAGGCGGCTGTGCGAGCATAGATCGGGCGATTGAGACCGAGCTTTGTGCGAATGCCGCGGGGGCTGAGATCCATGACCTGCATCAGGACGTCTTCCAGTTTTCGCTCGTCAGTTTCACCTGTGTCATGCAGATTTACGTTGATTGAGAGCGGGCGTGCCACGCCAATGGCATAGCTGACTTGCAGGGTGCACCGTTCTGCCAATCCGGCGGCGACAACGTTTTTCGCGAGATACCGGCAAGCATAAGCGGCGGAACGGTCAACCTTGGTCGGGTCTTTGCCGCTAAAGGCACCGCCACCGTGCGGGGCTGCGCCGCCATACGTGTCGACAATGATCTTACGTCCTGTCAGACCTGCATCGCCGTCCGGGCCTCCGATGACAAATTTACCCGTTGGGTTGACGTAGAACTTGTCTTCTTCCGGGAACCATCCATCCGGAAGCACATCTTTGACGACAGGTCGAACGAGCTCGCGAATATCCTCGGCGCTCAAATTTTCAATATGCTGCGTTGAAACAACAACCGTATCGACACCCACCGGTTTGCCGTTTGAATAGCGCAGTGTGACTTGGCTTTTTGCATCGGGCTGAAATTCTGGCCGTGCACCGGAATGGCGAAGCTCGGCCATCTTCTTCAAGATTTGGTGCGAATAAATCAGCGTTGCTGGCATGAGTTCCGCCGTTTCCGCACTCGCATAGCCAAACATGATGCCCTGATCGCCTGCGCCTTCTTCCGTGTAGGTTCCGGTGCCAGAATCGACGCCTGCCGCGATGTCGACAGATTGAGCATGCAGCCAATTATTGAAATCAAGTGTTTGCCAGTGAAAGCCATCCTGCTCATAGCCAATGGACTTTACGGCCTGACGAACCGTTTCCTCAATTAGATCTGCACCAATCTCAGGCCCCCGCATTTCACCAAGGAGTGCAATGCGGTTCGTGGTTGTTGCGGTTTCACAAGCAACGCGCACGCGGTTTCGATCATATCCAACACGTTCTGCTTCGCGGAAGTAAAGATCAACAATCTCGTCCGAAACACGATCACAGACCTTGTCCGGATGACCTTCAGATACGCTTTCGCTTGTAAATAAAAAATCAGAAGGCGTCACAAAGCCTCTCCTCAAACACACTCATGACGTGTTCTAGTTCGAAAAAAGTAAACGTATAGGGTGTTTTCTGCTTGACTCAGTCGCTGCTTGCGCCTGCGGCCTGAATTGTTGCAAGAAGGGTCTTGCGCAGGTCTTTGTCTGCGATCTTTTGAAACGCGGTTACCAGTTCAATGGCCTCCATATCCATGGTCGGAAGAAGAGGGGCTGGCTCACTCTCTGCCACTGTCATGGTCGTGCTGCCAACCATTTCTGCGATGCCTTCATAGAAATATGTAATCGGAACACCCAAAACACCAGAAAGATCAAATAGACGTCCAGCGGAAATCCGGTTGACCCCTTTCTCGTATTTTTGAACCTGTTGAAAAGTTAGTCCGAGTTTTTCGCCGAGTTGTTCTTGGGTCAATTTCAAGTCACGGCGGCGGAGTCGCATGCGCATACCGACTACGCGATCGACGTCACTCGGAATCTTGTTTTCAGACATAGTCTACACTTCAATCTATTATGAACACTGCAGGTTTAGCGGCGCCACGTTAGGAAAGCAAGAATAATGCAAACTGTCATCGTAATCCAAAAGAATATGCTGCCAAATCTAGCATAAGGCGGCCGTTCTGTCTTTGCGGGCAACGGTGAACGAATAATTGAGGATCGCCATCCAGTAGGATCATCTGCGACAGGAGCACCGCGGGCAACCTCTCTACCAAAGGCATCAACGACAGCCGAAATGCCCCGGGTGGCCACACGGGCCATGGGCAACCCTGTCTCAATGCTGCGATAGCGATTTTGTGCGTAATGTTGAGCCGGGCCTAAGCCAACGCCGAACCAGGCATCGTTTGAAATCACAACAATCCACTCGGCATTTTCAACGCGCGGCTCTGCTTGGCGTGTCAGTTCGGGAAACAGGCCTTCATAGCAAATCAGGGGGATAAAGGCCGGTACCTGCTCTGGATAGAGGACGCTCATTTGAGCACCAGGCGTAAAACCGCTGCGCGCCATACGCTGAATAGCATCTGGCAGAATTCCAGAGATATTCTCTCCAAACGGGATGATTTCAGTCGCAGCCAACTCACCAAATGGGACCAGCCGATGCTTATCATATAAGGCAACGAGATCCGCGCCGGCAGTATCCATCTGGAAGACGGCAAGGCTGTTGTAAAACAGTTGGCGCTCTCCTGTTCCATCACTGCGTGGTGTTCCGGTTATGAGCGTTCTTGGTCCCAAAAACCCTGAAATCTGATCCAACGCAGTTGTATCCTGTAAGAGGTAGCTCGGCAGGGCGCCTTCAGGCCAGATCAGAATATCGCCTGTTTCGCTGGGAACCTCTCTCAGGAATTGAGAGTAACGCGCGAGCGTGGTGCGGTATTGGTCAAACTTTTCGGCTTGGGGCACACCGGCATCCATGAGGATCACGCTGCGCTCTGTCATGATCGGCTCATCCGTGAGGCGCTGTGAGCCCCATGTGAAGCCAAAGGCTAGCAGAGTGACAGCAATGACACTCGGTATGGCTCTGAACAGGAGTTTGCCATGCTTGCGGGTATCAACCAGTGCTGCGGGCGCGGCCATCACAATCACCGTTAGCAGGGTCAGCCAATACACCCCGCCAATCGAGGCTGCCTGTGAAATCGCACCGCCAGGGATCCATGTTGTGCCTGGAAGATTCCATGGAAAGCCACCAAAAAGATGCCCGCGAACAAGTTCAGCCAGCGCGAAGAAAATGCCAAAAATAAAGATACGGGATGGCGAGGATGACCAAAACGCCCCTGCCATGGCGCATGCCGCACCCCAGATGAGCGCCATGCCGCCCGGCAAAGCGATCAGGGGCATCCAGATGAACACAGCGTGGCGCTCAGGCTCAACTAAGAAGGGGAGTGCTGTCCAGTACATGCTGATCAGGAAATAGCCGTATCCAAACGCCCAGCCACGCGCGAACATGGCGCGTCCCCAACGCTTTCGTCCTCGTGTGCCGTCCAGCATCCAGACCAGTCCGACGAAAGCAACGGCCAGCGCCGGTGAAATGTGAAACGGCGCAAAGGCAAGCGCAGCGAATGCTCCGATGAGCGCGGAGAAGAGCAATCCCGTGAGACCCGTCGTGCGCGCGACGGCCTCATGTATGCTCGTCAGAAATCCGGGTCCGTGGCTGATCTTTTCGTCGCTCATTCCGCAGCCTCTTTCGTCGCTGGTTTGTGGCGCACGATGAGCCTCTGAATCTTGCGAGCATCGGCTTCGAGAATTTCGATGTCGATCCCATCAGGATGGCGAAGCACCTCGCTGCGCAGAGGAATGCGTCCGGCCAAGGCAAACGCGACCCCGCCCAGCGTATCGACCTCATGGTCTTCCAGTATCAGGTTCAGACCGGTCTCTTCATGGAAGTCTTCAACTTCCATGCGGGCATCAACTTCCCATGCGAGACGGCCGCGGCGCACCAGCATCGCCACTTCTTCATCGTGCTCGTCCTCAATGTCGCCGACGATCTCTTCAACCAAGTCTTCCAGACTGACGAGTCCGTCCGTCCCGCCATATTCGTCAACGACGAGCGCGAGGTGAATGCGCGTGGACTGCATTTTTAGAAGCAGATCCTGCAAAGACATGCTCGGCGGGGCGAACAGGATATCGCGGTGCAGGCGTTCCAGTGGAGCCTTATCATTTTCGGCTGAGGCCCCTTCTTCTTCCGCTCTCGCAAGTTCCGCAACGACGTCTTTGATATGGATCAGTCCAACAGGGTCATCGAGGGTTTCACGATACACCGGCAGGCGGGAATGGGCCTCATTGGCGAAGAGTTTTAACAGCTCATCGAGTGGGGTTTCGATATCGACGGCCACGATTTCAGCGCGCGGGATCATCGCGTCGGAGACTTTCAGGCTTTGAAACTCTGCCACGCGCAGGCGCATCGCTTTCTGTTCAGCCGTCGCGGGTGTTTGCTCTTGGGCCTCAGGTTCAGCGTCTGATGTTTTCCGGAACAGGCCTAAAAAGCCGCGGGATGACTCTGCCATAGCGTTTTTAAGACCGTCCTTTTGCCGTTTAGAATCAGTTAGGCTTGTATGGATCAGGCCAGCCCAGACTGGCAAGCGCTTCGATCTCAAGCGTCTCCATTTTATCGGCCTCTGTGTCTTCCATGTGATCATGTCCGATCAGATGGAGATAGCCGTGGATAAGGAGATGCGCGAGGTGTTGATCGAGCGGGATAGACTTTGTCGCGGCATCTTTCGCGCATGTTTCATAGGCGACGGCGATGTCCCCTAACAGTGGATAATCCATTTTTTCTGCGGGGAAAGACAACACGTCGGTCGGTTTATCCTTACCGCGAAAGTCCCGGTTGAGGATTTGGATGGCTGCGTCATCAGTGAAGAGCAGGCTGACCTCACCCTCTATCGCGCTGACCGTTGCCGCCGCCTCTAAAGCGCGCGTGCAGAGTCCATCGAGATCGCTAATCGCTTCAAGCCAGCGATCATCATCCAAGCGCATTTCAAAGCTGATCATTGGCCATCTTTGCGTTCAGCATCGGCGTCATAGGCGCGGATAATTCGGCTGACCAGCGCATGTCGGCGGACATCGCGGGCAGTGAATTGGACACTGCCAACGCCTTCGACCCCGTCCAGTATGCGCAAGGCATGGGCGAGGCCCGATGGTGTTTTTGAGGGCAGGTCGACCTGTCCCGGATCGCCTGTCACGACCATGCGCGAGTCGCGGCCCAAACGCGTCAGCGTCATCTTCATCTGCGCAACAGTCGCGTTCTGCGCTTCGTCCATGATAACGAAGGCGTTCTTCAGCGTGCGCCCGCGCATGAAGGCAAGGGGTGCGATTTCAATAATCTTCTTCTCTCGCATCCGCGTCGCTTGATCGAGGCCGAGTGTTTCTTCCAGCGCATCCCAGATCGGACGCAGATAGGGCTCAACTTTTTCTTCCAAATCGCCTGGCAGGAAGCCGAGATTTTCGCCTGCTTCAACGGCGGGCCGCGTGATGATCAGTTTTGCTATGCGCTTATTTTTCAGCGCGGCGGCGCCTGCCGCAACAGCCAGAAAGGTCTTACCTGTACCGGCCGGGCCGATGCCAAAAATCAAGTCATTCTTGGTGCCTGTCAGAAGGTCCAGATATTTCCCCTGCGCGCTGGTCTGCGCCTTGATCGGAACTTTAAGGCCTGTCAGCGTCTGATAGGTCTGGCTCGGTGTGCGGGCCTGTTCAAGTGCGCCTTCTAACGCCGGAATGCCTGCATCCGGATTGCTGGCAAGGACGGCTTCAAAGACAGAGAGGGCGGCTTCGGCGGTATTAACCGCCTCCTGCGAGCCTTCCAAGCGAATGCTGCCGCCCTGGCTTTCCGCTTTCAGGCTGCCATCGGCAAGCTCGCCCTCTAAAAAGAGCAAGTTCATATGGTTCGGCCCGCAGATGACGGGCAGAAGCGAACCATCAGTCGGCGTCCAGATACGGCTCAAGCCGCGACCTCTTTCGCCATGTGTGGGAGTTGACCTGTCAGCGAGTTCAATGTCGCACCGACGATTTGAACGTCAACGATCTGACCCGCCATATCAGGATCGCCATCAAAGTGGACCGCTTGCAGCCAAGGCGAGCGCCCGTGCATCTGTCCCGGCATGCGCCCTTTTCCTGTGACGAGGACGGGGACGGTTTCGCCAACTTTCGAGGCGTTGAAAGCGGCCTGTTGTTCGCGCAACAAAGCCTGAAGCGCTTGCAGGCGTTCATTCTTCACATCTTCCGGTATGTGGCCGAACATTTCTGCGGCTGGTGTACCCGGACGCGAGGAATACTTGAAGGAATAGGCAATCGCGTAGCCAACCTCGCGGACCAAATCCATCGTGTCCTCAAAATCGCGATCACGCTCGCCCGGGAAGCCGACAATGAAGTCTGAGGCGAGCGCAATGTCCGGCCGGGCTTCTTTCACGCGGCGCATAATGTCGAAATAGTGCTCGCGCGTATGCTTGCGGTTCATCATTTGAAGTACGCGGTTTGAGCCGGATTGCACGGGTAGGTGTAGGAAGGGCATCAGTTCCGGCGTATCGCCATGCGCGGCGATCAGGTCGTCATCCATGTCGCTTGGATGGCTGGTCGTGTAGCGGATGCGTTCAAAGCCGCCAATCTTGGCCATGTGGCGGACAAGCTGTGCCAGCGTCCAGTCATCGCCGCCTTCAATCGCCGGCGCGGCCCCATGATAGGCATTGACGTTCTGGCCCAGCAATTGAACTTCGCGCACACCCTGTGAGGCAAGAGAGCGTGCCTCCAACGTGATCTCATCGACTGAGCGCGAAATCTCAGCACCGCGCGTGTAAGGCACAACGCAAAACGTGCAGAACTTATCGCAGCCTTCTTGAACCGATAGGAACGCAACCGGGCCGTCCGCCGTGCGCGATTTAGGTAGGGCGTCGAATTTTTCCAGTGTATCGAATTCTGTTTCCAGCCGCTCGCCGGTCTTGCGATGCACCCGCGCGATCATTTCCGGCAGCTTGTGATAGGCCTGCGGGCCGAGCACCAGATCAACGGCGGGCTGGCGGCGCATGATTTCAGCGCCCTCGGCTTGCGCGACACAGCCAGCAACAGCAATCGTCATCTTGCCGCCTTGGGCCTGTTTCATCTTCTTGATCTGGCCAAGCTCGGAATAGACTTTTTCTGTCGCCTTTTCCCTGATGTGACACGTGTTCAATACAACGAGATCCGCGCCTTCAGGCGACTCGACAGGCGAATAGCCGATGGGGGCGAGCACATCTTTCATGCGCTCACTGTCATAGACATTCATCTGGCAACCATAGGTCTTGATATAGACGCTCTTGGTGTTGCGGGTTTCGGGCACTGTGCTCATGGGCCTGATATGACTCAGTGTCTGTCAAAAGGCCAGTCTCAATCGCGGCTAGCTCTGCGACAGACGCTTCTTTGTGAGGCCTGCGTGCGGCTTTGCGTTCGCAGGATCATCCGGCCAGTCATGCTTGGGATAGCGACCGCGCATATCCTTCGCCATGTCCGCGTAGCCGCCGCTCCAGAAGCCCGGCAAGTCTCTGGTCGTCGCAACGGGTTTGCCACCGGGCGACAGCATTTGAATGGTGACGGGCAGGCGACTTTCAGCAAGCGTGATGTGGGTGCTCGCGCCATAAAGGTCCTGCACCCGACACTCAATTAGAGGCGCACGTTCATCCAGCCAGTCAATCTTCACCTTGCGCCCTGAGGGAATAGCAACTGAAAGCGGGGCGAGCATATCCAGCTCTTGCGGCAGAGGCCATTCAAGCGTGGCCTTTAGAGCGTCCATGACTCGGTTCGGTTTCGGCACTTCAAAACGACCCGTCCCAAGAGCACCGCTTAGCCAATCATCCAAACTCCCCTGTAGCTCAGAAAGGGTTGGAGCAGGCCAAGTATCGCCATGACTGGCGCGCAAAGCCTTCAGTCTCGCAACGAAGGTCGAGACGGTGTCCTCAAGTCCAGTTGGGCCGAACCCATCATCTTTTAGGTGCTGCAGGAAAGCGGCTCTCGCGGCATCCCCTGAGGGTTTAGACATTGGCGTTTCAGAGATAATGATGGCCCCCATCGCCTTCACACGCCGCGCACGGAATGTCCCTTTGGCAGCGTCAAAATGGGCGTCTTCCCGGGTCTCTGGCGGACAAGCTGACAGGGCATCTGTCTCGTCCAATGCTGCTGCGAGCGTAATCCGCGCCTGTTTCGCCGAGCCTACCATTTCAGCAACGGCAAGCCAGTCTGACTTTGCGAGCGGCGAGGTCTCGTTCAGCTGCCCAGCGCGCCCTGAAACCGTGACATAGGTCGCCGCCGTGCCAGGTCGTTTGCGCGCGATCAGGTCCGGCCAGCCGTTGGCGAGTATTTTTGCTGGATTGCCGGAAGGGTCTGCCCCGCTGCCCCAGCGATCAGCTTGCCGACGAAGCGCTTTGG
>JBCBCO010000036.1:0-17803 GCA_038630445.1 Pseudomonadota bacterium
TGTCCCGGATTTCAATGGCGAGGTGCGCTTGATGGCGGTGGTTTGGTCGGACACCGGGCTTGGCAAAGCGGACAAAGCCATGACGGTCCGTGAACAAGCACCAAGCGATGTCATCTTCCCGCGCTTCCTCGCGCCCGGCGACGAGGCGGTTGTGACAGTCAGTGTAGACAATATCGAACTTGCTGACGGTGATTTCAGCACAAACCTCGTTTCGACGGACCCTGTCAGTATCGCAACGGAAGCGACCACGCAGACCATTCCAAATGGGCAGCGTAGTGACCAAGGTGTCCGGATCGCGAGTTCGGGCGAAGGCATTTCGCGTGTTCGCCTGAACGTCGAAGGACCCGACGATTTCGCGACAGAGCGGACCTATATGATCCAGAGCCGCTCTCCCTACTTGCCGGTGACAGTGATAGACCGTGCGCTGATGGAAGCGGGCCAGACCTACGCGCCGGATCCCGAACGCTTCGCGAATTTCGTACCGGGAACAGCGGAAATGGTGGTGAGCTTTAGCGGCCTGCCTGTTGATCCAAACGCACTGTATCAATCGCTCGCGCGTTATCCCTATGGCTGTACCGAGCAGACGATCAGCCGTGCGATGCCGCTCGTTTATGCTGAGCAGTTGCTTGAGCAAGGCGCAAACGATGATCGCCCGGCGGCGCGTGAGCAAGTACAAGCGGCCATCAATACGGTGCTCAACCGCCAAAGCGATAATGGCGCGTTCGGGCTGTGGCGTGAGGGCGACCGTAACGCTTCGCCGTGGCTTGGGGCTTATACGACGGACTTCCTGTACCGCGCCGATCAGGCTGGATATGAGGTCCCAAAAGCCGCACTCGATCGCGCTTACCAGGCCATGCGTGCCGTCAGCCAAGGCGATGCGTGGCGCGTGTATGGCTATGAGACCGATGTCTATGAAAGCCGCTGGCACGACGACACAGAACGCAAGCTGATGCAGCGCTCTGCGCCGTATGCGCTCTATGTCCTTGCACGCGCGGGCAAAGCCGATGTGTCTCGTCTGCGCTATCTGCATGACCGTGAATTGGACGAGATGCGCTCACCGCTTGCTCGGGCGCATTTGGCGGCGGCGCTTGCCTATATGGGCGATCGTTCACGCGCCAACAGTGCGTTCACAGCCGCAGAAGAAGCCCTCGGTTACCTCAATAATGGCGACTATTATCAGACGCAGCTGCGCGATTTGGCCGGTGTGCTCGCTTTGGCAGCAGAGACAGACTTTAACGAGCACGTTGCGCGTCTGGCTGAAAAGCTTGCCGAGGACACGCCTGAGCCTGATCGCCTCACCACACAGGAAAAAGCCTTCATGCTTCTTGCGGTCGATGGTCTCTCCGGTGAAGACGGGGCCAGCATTGCTGCGAGCGGTGTTCGCCGTGGCGACGATGACCGCCGCTTCTTCCTGACTCAGCAGCAGGTCGAAAATGGGGCCAGCTTCCGTCTGCGTCGGAATTCCAGCGCCGCGTTCAGAACCGTCATGGTCACGGGCTCTCCGTTGGATGCCCCACCCGCTGCGAGCGAAGGGCTCGGCATTACCAAGTCGATCCGAAATCTGCGCGGCGGACGGGTCAATCTCAACAGTGTGAAGCAGGGCGATCAGATGGTCGTCGTGATCACGCTTGACCCGGAACAGCGCCGGAATAATCCTGTGATTGTTGCTGATCTGCTCCCAGCCGGGTTTGAAATCGAAACCGTGCTGCAGCCGTCTGACGGGCGTCAAAGAGGCAATCGTAACGGGGCCTTTGCCTGGATCGGCGAGATTGATCGGGCTGAAACGGCTGAAGCGCGCGATGACCGCTTTATCGCTGCGATCGATGTCGTCGCTGAAGATCGCACGCTGGCCTATGTCGTTCGCGCTGTGACACCGGGCACGTTCGCGTTGCCGGGTGTGACCGCCGAAGACATGTATCGCCCTGACGTGTTCGCCCGCTCAAGCGCTGGGACAGTCACAATTCAGGCCCAAAGACCGGGGCCGGGTGGCGCGCAGTGATGATCTGGCTGAAACGGATCGGGGTAGGGGCGCTTATTGCGCTCCTGGCCCTGTTCGTTCTGGATAAAGCTTTCCCGCCACCGATTGAACGCGGTTATGACGTCTCCATCATGGTCAGTGACCGCGATGGACGGCCTCTCCGGGCCATTCCGCTTGAAGACGGGCGCTGGCGGTTCGCAACGCGGCTGGATGAGGTTGATCCGGTTTTCGTCGATGCGCTTTTAGCCGTTGAGGATAAACGCTTTTATTCTCATGGCGGCGTTGATTGGATCGGCATGGGACGGGCCGTCTGGACGTCTGCAAAGGCCGGGCGCGTTGTCTCCGGCGGGTCTACAATTACAATGCAGACGGCGCGTTTGCTGGAGCCGCGCCCGAACCGAACGATCAGCGCAAAAGTCATCGAGATGTGGCGCGCGCACCAGCTTGAATGGCGTCTGTCAAAGCAAGAAATCCTCGAGCTTTACCTGACGCTCGCTCCTTATGGTGGAAACATCGAAGGCGTCCGCGCCGCAAGCTGGCGCTATTTCGGGCGTGAGCCGGACCGCCTCAGCGATGATCAGATCGCGCTCCTGATCGCCCTGCCGCAATCTCCGGAAGTCAGACGTCCCGATTTGCGTCCAAAAGGGGCACGAGCCGGACGCGCAGAGATCGTCACCAAGCTGGAACGCCACGGCTTTTTAACCAAACAACGCGCGAACGAAGCCAGAGCCGCATCACTGCCAAAGAAGCGCTACGCCTTTCCAAATAGGGCTTGGCACGCCACGACCCGAGCTGCGCAAGATAGTCAGAGCGACGTTGCCTCTACGCTTGACGCAGGTTTGCAGGCGAATCTGGAGCGGGTTGCCCTGCGCGCGGCTGAATCGGGTGAGGATGAAGTTCAGGTCTCTATCTTGGTTGTCGATATTCCAACCCGGGCAATTCGCGCCGCCGTGGGTTCAGCTGATCGATCACGCCCCGGGGGATGGCTCGATCTGACAGCTCAAGCACGCTCGCCGGGGTCGACCTTGAAACCCTTCATCTATGCAATGGCCTTTGATGACGGGAGTGCTGCCCCCAATACCCGTATTGCCGACTTGCCCAAGCGTTTCGCGAGCTATCAGCCGGAAAATTTTGACCGCCTGTTTCGCGGCGATGTCCGAATTGCGGAAGCCTTGCAGCACTCTCTTAACGTCCCAGCAGTTCTGACTTTGGATCGTGTCGGCGCTGAGCGATTCGCGGCCAGTCTCGCGCTGGCTGGCGCGCCGCCCCGCATTGCAAATGGCGCAAAACGCGAACCGGGATTGGCTCTCGCCCTTGGTGGGGCAGGCCTAACCGCTCAAGAGCTCGGCGTGCTCTACGCCGCGCTTGGCGATAGCGGTCGGGCGAAACCTCTCATTTGGGACGAGGCCAGTATTCACCGCAGCACGGCTCGAACCGGCTATCGTCTGATGAGTACTGAAACAGCCCAAAATATCCTGAAAATCCTGCGCGGAACACCGCCGCCGGAAGGGCGCATGCCGGGGCGTTTGACGGCCAATGCGCCTCAAATCGGGTTCAAGACAGGGACAAGCTACGGCTTCCGCGATGCATGGGCAGCGGGCGTTTCCGGCGATCATGCGATTGTCGTTTGGGTCGGCCGGGCCGATGGCGTGCCCCGTCCGGGCAAGACAGGGCGCAATACTGCACTGCCGATCTTGTTCGAAGTCGCCGACCGCAGCGCGGAAATCCTCGGTCAGACAAGTGAGAGCCGTACGCGTTTGATGAGTGAGAAAGCGCCGATTGCACGCGGCGCTCAAACCCGCTTTGAAGACAGCGAGACCCCGCCGCAAATTCTGTTCCCGCCAAAGGACGCAGAGCTTTGGGCGGGCGACATAAATGGGCAAAGCGCACGCGCCTTCGTCTTTTCCGGCCGCGGCGATGGACATTTGAACTGGTTTGTTGATGGTCAGCCGATCGCACCGGACGCTGGCGGCCTTCCAGCCTGGAGCCCCGAACAGACCGGCTTCTACCGCGTCAGCGCCGTAGATGCTGCAGGGCGCACGAGCTCAGTTCGCATTCGGGTGATGGGGGCTGAGTAAACATGCCTGCTAAACCGACCCCTAGACAGCGCCCCTCAAAAAGATGACACTGGCGTCATGGAACAGACAGATTTTGACGTTTTGATTGTCGGCGCTGGCCTTTCGGGCATCGGCGCTGCAGCTCATTTGACCAAGAAGTGCAAAGGCAAGTCCTACGCTATTTTGGAAATGCGTGAGGCAAGTGGCGGGACTTGGGATCAGTTTCGCTATCCCGGTATCCGCAGTGACAGCGACATGCACACGCTCGGTTACAATTTCAAACCGTGGGACGCGCAGAAGGCGATTGCGGATGGTCCCTCCATTCTGAAATATGTACGCGAAACCGCGACCGAGTACGGGATCGATCAACACATTCGCTACGGCCGGAAGGTTCTGAATGCTGATTGGGATAGCCATCGCGCCCTATGGACCGTTACCGCTGATGGCCCGGACGGTCAGGAAGTCTATACGGCCCGCTGGATGCACGTGTGCAGTGGTTATTACCGATACGACAAGGGCTACACTCCCGACTTCGAAGGCCGTGACGATTTCAAGGGCGATGTTATTCATCCACAGCATTGGCCGGAGAACTACGATTATAGCGGAAAAAAAGTCGTCGTGATCGGATCCGGCGCGACCGCGATGACGGTTGTTCCGGCGATGACGGACAAAGCCGCGCATGTCACGATGCTGCAACGCTCGCCAACCTATGTCGTGTCCCGTCCAGCCGAAGACGGTGTCGCCAATTTCATGCGCAAAATTCTTCCAAATAAAATGGCGTACGGCCTGACCCGTTGGAGAAATGTCCTCATGCAGCTCTTCTTTTATAGAATGACGCGGGTGCGGCCCAACAAGGTCAAGGAAAAACTCATCGGAATGGTCGAGGAAGAACTCGGGCCAGACTATGATGTCGAAACGCATTTCACACCGGATTATAATCCGTGGGATCAGCGCTTATGCCTCGTGCCTGACAGTGACCTCTTCGTTGCGCTCAAAGAGAAAAAGGCCAGTGTTGTGACCGATCATATCGATCGCTTCACCGAAACCGGACTTCTCTTAAAGTCTCGCGAAACGTTGGACGCTGATTTGATTATCACGGCGACGGGTCTGGATCTTCTTTGGCTCGGTGGGATAGAACTTGCCGTCGATGGCGTGCGACGAGAGCCGAACGAACTGATCAATTATCGTGGCGCTATGGTGTCGAATGTTCCGAACATGACGAGCGTGTTCGGATATACGAATGCAAGCTGGACATTGCGCGCGGATCTTACCAGTGAGTACTTCTGTAAAGTCATCCGGCATATGGACAAGAATGGGTATGTTGAAGCGCGCCCAATCGCTGAAGATATCGGTGAAACAGGCGACTTTCTCGATTTCTCCTCCGGTTATGTTCAGCGTGCGATGGAGCGATTCCCGAAACGCGCTGAAAAGGCACCATGGCTGATGACTCAGAATTATGCGCGTGACATTTTCTTGATGCGTCATGGCAAAGTTGAAGACGGCGCGTTGCAATTTCGCAAAGCCGGGGAGGCTGCGCGGGCGACGCGCGAAGCGGCCTTGGCGATTGCTGCGGAATAGAGCCGGCCCGCGTGCGCATAATCGCTTGAAAGATAAATTACTCCAGCGTATGTCGCTACGAGTGAGCCGCCTTAGCTCAGTTGGTTAGAGCGCCGGTTTGTGGAGCCGGAGGTCCTTGGTTCGAAACCAAGAGGCGGTACCACTCTGAATATATATTCATAACGCGCATGAAGTCTTTTCCATAACTCGTTGTTGCCAAACACATTTCCCCAATGAGGCGAGGAAATTCTCTGTTGCAAAATCGCCGCGCATGAATAAAAAATCGCAGTGTGAGAGTTTTTCGTGAAACAGACCACTATACGCCACGTTGGATTGTGCGTAGGAGTGTCATGTCTGCGGGATTCTCCGCAAACTTTCCTGCGGCCGGGCAACAATGGTGTTGTACGGCATCCACAAGGGGATGAGTATGAAAAAAACTCTGATGTGCGCGACAGCCGCGGCCGCCTTTGCGTCTGCTGGCTT
This sequence comes from Pseudomonadota bacterium, assembly GCA_038630445.1. Taxonomy (GTDB): domain Bacteria; phylum Pseudomonadota; class Alphaproteobacteria; order Caulobacterales; family Hyphomonadaceae; genus Henriciella. The sequence goes on from JBCBCO010000036.1 coordinate 6,076, forward strand.
TATGGCCCACGCTGAAGACGGGTGGTACGCCCGTGGTGATCTCGGCTGGGTGTTTGACGGAACTTTGGATCATGATGCTCCACAAGACGTCCTCTTCACGCTCGGAGCGGATTCCGAGACCAACGAAGACACTGTTCTCGGCGGCCTTGGTATTGGTTATGGATTCGACAATGGTTTCCGTCTCGAAACCGCGCTGACGCACCGTGCGGGCGCCTTGGACGTTCCGCTAAACGTAAATGGCGGCGTTCCTCCAACAATTGGCAGCCTGATTGATGCGAGAGGCCTGAACCAAGGGACGGAAGTCCGGTTTGAGCGTGAGCCAATTGGTAAGCTTCAGTCTTGGGACCTGATGATCAATGGTCTTTACGACTTTAACCGAGACGGTGCGTTCCAGCCCTATCTTGGTGCCGGTATCGGTGTCGCCAAAGTTAAAGCAAAAGCGTCTAATATCACTGCGGTTCAAATTCAGAACGGTGTCGCCCCGCAAACATTCCAAGCGAATGGTATTGGTGACAGCGAGACGGCTGCTGCGTACCAAGCACTTGCGGGTGTTGGTTACAACGTCACAGATCGTCTGACGGCTGATCTCGGCTATCGCCTCTTCTACGTTGACGATCTCGACTTTAACGGTCGCAACACAACAGGTGGCGAAGTTGTTTATGACGCAACTTACATCGATCACGCGGTAACATTTGGTCTGCGCTATGCGCTGGGTGCGCCAGTGGCTCCACCGCCACCGCCGCCTCCACCGCCGCCGCCACCACCTCCGCCGCCACCACCACCACCTCCGCCACCTCCGCCACCGCCGCCGCCGCCTCCACCAGAGCGTCCGGTAGTGGTTGAGCAAGCGCCTTGTTCTACTCTGAACCAATCCTTCGTTGTTTACTTCGAATGGGATGGATCTGATCTGACGAGCCAGGCCTCAGCGGTCATCGATCAGGCTGTGTCCAACATCCGTGAGCGCAGTGATTGTGCAGCAGGTGGTGTAACGATTGTCGGTCACACGGACACATCCGGTAGCTCTGCATACAACCAACGTCTGTCTGCACGTCGTGCGGCAGTTGTTGCGGGTGCACTCCAGAGCCGCGGCATCGCATCTAGCCTGATCAACACTGCAGCGCGCGGTGAGAACGATCTGGCGAAAGCGACACGTGACGGCGTTCGTGAGCCTCTGAATCGTCGTTCAGAAGTGACGATCATCGTTCGCTAATCCGACTGGATTATGAAATTGAAGAAGGCCCGGTTTCGACCGGGCCTTTTTTATTGGATACAAGATGATCGCGCCGGACGTCGTCTTCTCTGGATCAGTCACCAAACGCTTCAAGCGCGGCACGTGCAATCGGCTCTCCCCATTCCTGAGCGAAATGTCCGCCATCTTCTACCATCATAGGCGCCGGGCAGCCTTTAATGTTTGAGCGGAGATGAGCCATCTGATTCGGGCCCAGAACGGGGTCAACCGCGCCGACAGCCATAAAACTCTGGCCCGACCACTTATTCGACCACCAGTTAACCGCGCGCTTAGAGACCTCGACTCCTTCCATGGATGGATCAGTCATCACCATATCCGGAAAGCGTCGTACGCCAGCCTTGTAGTGGACATCCGGAAACGGAGCAGCATAAGCTGCGGCTTCAGCATCGCTGAGGATTGGCGTCGCCCGTTGCATTAAAGAAGCAACATCAAGATCCGGCTGTGTCCGGTTAAACGCTCTCCACGCATCGAAACCTTCACCTGGAGATTGCCCAACAGCAATCGCTGTGTTCATGACAAGCAGTCGTGTGAATCGATCCGGCATATCCTGTGGGATCGTTAAACCTAGCAAGCCCCCCCAATCCTGACAGACAAGGGTAATATTCTGCAAATCCAGATGCTCAATGAAGGCAAGCATCATGTTGCGATGGAAGTGATACGTATAAACGTCATCTTCGACTGGCTTGTCTGATCGGCCAAAGCCCAACCAGTCCGGCGCAATCACACGCGCGCCACTCTCGACAAAGACAGGGATCATTTTGCGATAGAGATAAGACCAGCTCGGCTGCCCATGCAGGCAAAGAAATGTCCGATCCGCATCCCGCGGTCCTTCATCAAGATAGTGAACCCGAAGGCCTTCATAGCCCTTCAAACTGTCTACATAATGCGGCTCGAAGTCAAAGTCGGGTAGATTGTCAAAGCGTTGGTCTGGTGTGCGAAGGGCTTCGATCATTGCTTGCGCTCCTTATGATAATCATAAGAGCGTAGTGCCGGTCATCTAAAAATCCTATCGAAAAATCGTGACGCTTCCGTCAAAAATCCTATTGCTTCGCAGCAAAAAAAGAAGCCGCCTCGATTGAGACGGCTTTTATAGGAGGAGTGAGTTGAATAATGTGGAAACTATTTTGCAGCGCTATTGCACTTACCGACTTGGCTTTCGCTTAGGGCGTTATTGGCGCTTTCGAAAGAGACGAAGCTGCCGATTTCCTTGGCGACTTTTTGGCAGGTGCGAACAGTCGCTTTTTTGCGGTTCAGCGTAGCGGTACAAGTGTCACCTTCGCAGCTCCAGAGGTTGCCATCGGCAACGATTTGTTGAGTTTCTGCCTTCGGCGTTTCAAGTTTCAGCGTAAATGCTGTTGCATTTGCAGATGAGGCAGCGGCAGCGCCGGTCAGGCCAAGAGCGAGAGCAGAGAAAGCAAGTGTGCGGATCATGGGAGGAGCCTTTCATGTTTAAGCGCGGCATTTTTGCCTTACGATGATGTACAAACTATAATCACTGAATAATTTGTCAATCGTTCAGCACATATTTCTATGCTGCATGTGCGAAATAAATGCAATGCGGCTTTCGTCTAGTCTTTTTTGGGCGAGCAAATCGCGACGGCATGACGCTGCGACCCGTCTTGCTCTCAAATCGCGCATTCGTATCGTATCCATAAAGATACGGGAGCGAAGCGCAGATGGACTTCAACATACCGCAGGACTTGCAGGACTACCTTCACGAACTTGACGCCTTCATTGAGGAAGAGATCAAACCCCTTGAGCAACAAGACGACAATATCCGCTTTTTTGATCATCGTCGTGAATGGGCCCGTACTGACTTTGAGAATGGTGGCCTGCCGCGCCCTGAATGGGAGGACCTGCTGAGACAGGCGAAGCGCCGCGCTGATAAGGCCGGGCATTTCCGCTTTGGCCTTCCAGCAGAATATGGCGGCCAAAACGGATCAAATCTGGCGATGGCTGTTATCCGTGAGCATTTTGCCCGAAAAGGGCTTGGTCTCCATAACGATCTCCAGAATGAGCACTCGATCGTTGCAAACTTCCCCCAGATTCTGATGCTGCGAGATTTCGCCCGCGAAGATCAGGCCCATCTCGCTGAAGCCGCGCTCAATGGCGAATTTATCGCAACCTTCGGCCTGACTGAGCCTGAGCATGGCTCCGACGCCACTCACATGGACACGGTTGCAAAGAAAGAAACGCGTGACGGCGTCGACGGCTGGTTGATCAATGGCGAAAAAATGTGGACGACCGGCATGCATGTCGCGACCCACATTATGTGCTTCGCGCGCACCAGCGGACAAGATGGCGATGCGAGGGGCATTACCTGTCTCCTCGTTCCGGCCGATGATCCCGGTGTGAACATCGAGGAATATCTTTGGACCTTCAACATGCCGACCGATCACCCGCGTGTGTCGATCACCAATGTCTGGGTGCCGGACAGTGCTGTCTTCGGCCCACCGGAAGGCGGCCTCGCGCTCGCTCAGCACTTTGTCCACGAAAACCGTATCCGCCAAGCCGCCAGCTCCGTCGGCGCGGCGCTCTACTGTATCGATGAAAGCGTAGACTACGCTCAAGCCCGTAAGCCTTTCGGAAAACCGCTAGCGGTTAATCAGGCGATCCAGTTCCCGCTTGTGGAACTCGCAACCGAAGCTGAGATGTTGCGCCTTCTGATCTTCAAGACCGCTTGGGAGATGGATCAGATGACGAAGCCAGAGGTCGCTGTGAAGCTGTCTGACAAGGTCTCGATGTGTAATTATCGCGCGAATCGTCTCTGCTGTAACGCCGCCGATCAAGCCATGCAGACGCATGGCGGCATGGGCTATTCCCGCCACAAACCGTTCGAGCATATCTATCGCCACCACCGCCGCTACCGCATCACAGAAGGCTCAGAAGAGATCCAAATGCGTAAAGTCGCCGGTCACTTGTTTGGCTTCATGGGCGACAAAAAGCGCAAGGCCTGATTCCACGCTTGCCGCGCCGCAGAATCCGAACTAGGTGAAATTCAGTAAATCTGTTTCGGGAGAGAATCGGCTGTCAGCCGGTCACCGAAGGCGCAACCGCCCCGGAAACGCTCAGGTCCAGGGACCGAAACAGGCTGTAAACGCTGGAAAGAGACGGCCCTCCTAATGGGTGCAGTCTCGCCGAAGGAGTAAATCTCTCAGGCGCCACGACAGCGGGGGCAGGACTTTAGGCCAAGGGCATCGCCCGGGGCCAACCCTGCTCGAAAGGCGTCGCCATGGCCGACACAGAACCGCAAGCTCTAAAGCGCACACCGCTTTTTGATCTCCACGTCGATCTCGGCGCTCGGATCGTGCCGTTTGCGGGCTATGAAATGCCGGTTCAGTTTGAGGGCGTCAAAGCGGAGCACCTCTGGACACGCGCGCATGCTGGTCTGTTCGATGTCTCTCACATGGGGCCGTGTTTCCTGTTTCTGAAAGAAGGGCTCGGTGAGCCTGGCGCGCATGAGAAAATCTCCGCTGCACTGGAACGCCTTGTCCCCAGCGATATCGCTGCGCTGAAACCGGGGCAGGGGCGTTTAACCGTTCTCCTCAATCAAGAGGGCGGCATTCTGGACGATCTGATCGTAACGCGGATGCCGGACGAAACCCTCGATGGCATGCTCTACATCGTCGTCAACGGCGCGGTGAAACAGGAAGACTGGGCTCTGTTCGAGCAGGAACTGTCGGATGTCGCCATGCTGCAGCGTGCTGATAATCGCATTCTGGTCGCGCTTCAGGGGCCTGAGGCTGAAGCGGTCATCGCACCGCATTTTCCCGAAGCAGCCGATCTAAAATTCATGCGCTGTGCTTACGTCCAAAAAGACGGTGAGAAATACATGGTCTCTCGCTGCGGCTATACCGGCGAGGACGGGTTTGAGCTGCTCCTGCCAAACAACGAGACAGGCCTCAATCTTGTCAAAACCCTGCTTGCCGATGAGCGCGTCAAACCGATCGGCCTGGGCGCGCGTGATAGTTTGCGGCTTGAGGCAGGGCTTTGTCTCTATGGCCACGATATGGATGCCACGCGCGATCCAGTCGAAGCAGACCTGTCATGGGTCATCCAGAAATCCCGTCGTGCGCGTGCTGACTTTCCGGGCGCTGAGCGGATCATGAGCGCCCTTGAAAACGGCCCAGAAGAAAAGCGCGTTGGCATTCAACCGCTTCAAAGTGCACCGGCCCGCGAGGGGACCGAAATCCACTTGAATGGCGAACGCGTCGGCGTCATTACGTCCGGCGGTGTCGGACCCAGCGTCGGACGCCCAATCGCGATGGGCTATGTCCGCGCTGATCTCGCTAAAGCAGGCACAAAAATCGACCTCATGGTGCGCGGCAAAGCGCGCCCAGCGGAGGTCGTCGATCTGCCTTTCATCCAACCAAATTACAGTCGTCGATCTGCCTTTCATCCAACCAAATTACAAACGCTAAGGGAGCGCGCGCGTGACAACGTATTACACAGAAGACCATGAGTGGATCCGCGTCGAAGACGGTGTCGGAACTGTCGGCATTACGAAGTACGCCACCGATCAGCTTGGCGATGTCGTCTACGTCGATGTCCCCGAGGATGGGACGTTTTCAAAAGGCGATGACGTCGCTGTGGTCGAGAGCACGAAGGCCGCCTCTGACGTTTACGCCCCGGTCAGCGGCGACCTGATTGAGCGAAACAATGCTCTGGTCGCGGAAGATGAGGGCGGGGAAGGCAAGCCCGAAACCGTCAATGAAGACCCGACCGGCGCAGGTTGGTTTTGCAAGATCAAGTTGAGTGACACCGGTGAATTGGACGGCCTCATGGACGAAGCGGCTTATAAAGAATTCTGTGAAGGACTGTAGGTCATGCGTTACCTCCCCCTGACCCCTCAAGATCGCACAACGATGCTAAACACGATTGGCGCTGCGTCGGTCGATGATTTCTATCAGGACGTTCCGACAAGCGCCCGCCTGGGTGGCCAAATTGCGGGCCTGCCGGATCATCAGGGCGAACTTGCCGTTGAACGCCATCTCGCCCGGCTCGCGGCCAAAAACACGACGGCCAGTGACGTTCCGTTTTTCGTCGGCTGCGGCGCGTATAAGCACCATGTCCCGGCTAGCGTGGACATGATCATCCAGCGCAGCGAATTCCTGACAACTTATACGCCATACCAACCGGAAATCGCCCAAGGCACACTGCAAAACCTGTTCGAGTTCCAGACCCAGGTGGCCGAATTGACCGCGATGGATGTCGCCAATGCTAGCATGTATGACGGCTCAACCTCGTGCGCGGAAGCTGCTGTTATGGCCTGCCGTGCGACACGCCGGAAAAAGGTCGTCCTCTCCGGTGGTGTGCATCCGCACTACGTGGCTGCAACACGTCTTCTCTGCGAAGCGCAAGGGATTGAGGTTGTCGCGCTGCCCGCCGCGATTGATGAGGAACTCGCTCTGATCGACCATATCGATAAAGAGACCGCCTGTGTGATTGGCCAGTCGCCTAACGTATTCGGCACGGTCACCGATCTTTCGCCTGTCGCCGATGCTGCGCATGAGCAGAAAGCGCTTCTGGTCAGCGTGTTTACTGAAGCGATCAGCCTGGGTCTCGTCACACCTCCCGGTGAAATGGGCGCGGATATCGCCGTCGGCGAGGGCCAGTCGATTGGTAATGGTCTAAACTTTGGCGGACCGTATGTCGGCCTGTTTGCATGTACACAAAAGCTCGTGCGCCAAATGCCAGGTCGGCTATGTGGTGAAACAACAGACGCGGACGGCAATCGCGGTTTCGTCCTGACGCTGTCCACGCGCGAGCAGCATATTCGCCGCGATAAAGCGACCTCAAATATCTGCACCAATTCCGGCCTCTGTGCGCTGGCGTTTACGGCGCACATGACTTTGCTTGGTGGTAAAGGCTTCAAGCAGCTCGCCCAACTCAATCATGAGGCGGCTTGCGATCTCGCCGATGCGCTTGAAAGCGTTGACGGCGTCGAGATCCTCACCCCGCGTTTCTTCAACGAATTCGCCTTCAGCACCCCAATCGACGGCGAAGCGCTCATCGCCATGCTCGAAGAACGCGGCGTCCTCGGCGGCGTCCGCGTCTCTCGCCTGTTGCCAGACGCTGGCATGGGCGACGTTATTATTGCGGCGGCGACTGAGTGTACGACAGAGGCTGATATCGCTGCCTATGTCGATGCTTTGAGCGAGGTCATCTAAGTGAATTGGGTCAAGCGCATCCTTTTTGTTGTCATTGTGATCTATGTCGCGCTTTGCATTTCAGCTTGCGCGTTCACCGACAGATTTGCGTTCTACCCGGATAACAGCCCGCTCGAGATGCCCACGGGTAGCGTCGCCGAAAAAATTGAGATCCAGACCTCTGATGGTGAAATCCTGGTGGCAATTTATGCGAAGGCCGATGCAGGATGCCCAACCTTCCTCAATTTTCACGGTAATGCCCAGCATTTGCGTGGAATGGTCAGTATCTCAAACTATTATGGCAGGAAAGGCGTAGGCTTCTTAACTCCGGCCTATCGAGGGTATTCAGGCTCGACAGGAAAACCGACTGAACGTGGTGTGCGCATCGATGGATTGGCAGCGTTCGATTTCCTCGAATCGGGCGGATTAGCAGCTTCGGACATCATTATTCGCGGATTTTCCCTCGGGAGTTCTGTCGCTATCGGCGTTGCAGCGGAACGCGATGCGACAGCGCTTATCCTCGGTGCGCCCTTTGAATCTGGAACACGTATGGGTCAAGAAATGATGCCAGTGTTACCGATGAGCCTAATCGCAGGAAATGCATTTAGAAGTGATCGCTTAGCGTCAAAAGTAAACGAACCTGTTTTGATCGTTCACGGGGATTCTGATCGTCTTATCCCGGCTAAACATTCCGCTGATCTTGCCGAAAATTTCTCCCAACCCGTTCAACGATTTGTCCTTGAAGGCTACGGCCACAATAATCTCTTGAACGCTGAATTTGAACAACTCGTGGCGAACTTTTCCGCCCCGTTCTTCCCAAATTGTCCTTCCCTACAGGAGCTTGCACAATGACCATGCTTTCTACAGGCCGCCCGTCCGCGCCGACTGCGATTTCGACCTCATCAGAGGTGAAAACTGTCTCTGGCTCCCGCGGCCTGCTTCAGGCTGAGCCGCTGATTTTCGAAACCGACCGCTGGGATGAAACCGGCGTGGACCTGTCAAAGCCCAAAGGCAAAGCCAGCCGTCTCGGCGGTGTCGCCCGCAAAGCCGACGTCACTTCACCGGGCCTATCTGAGCCACAAGCGGTGCGTCACTATATGCGCCTCAGTCAGCGGAATTATGCGATTGATCTGGGCTTCTTCCCGCTCGGCTCCTGCACGATGAAGCATAACCCGCGTTTGAACGAGAAAGCCGCTCGGATGCCCGGTTTCTCTGACATTCATCCGCTTCAGCCGCAGAAAACGGTGCAGGGCGCGTTGGAACTGATCGATGAACTCGCGACTTGGCTGAAAACTCTGACAGGCATGCCTGCCGTCGCGATGAGTCCGAAAGCCGGTGCTCATGGTGAATTGTGCGGCATGCTCGCGATCCGACAGGCCCTGATTGCGCGCGGCGAGGCCGACACGCGGAAGCGCGTTCTGGTGCCTGCTTCAGCGCACGGAACAAATCCTGCCACGGCGATCCAATGCGGCTTCAAAGTTGACGAGATCAAAGCCGATGCCCGTGGTCGCGTCGATATGGATGATTTGCGTGCCAAGCTGGAAACCACAGACGATATCGCCGGCATCATGCTGACCAATCCAAACACGTGCGGCCTGTTTGAAACGGATATTAAGACGATCGCCGATCTGATCCATGACGCTGGCGGCTATTTCTACTGCGACGGCGCGAACTTCAATGCGATCGTCGGTCGGGTTCGTCCGGGCGATCTCGGTGTCGATGCGATGCACATCAACTTGCACAAGACCTTTTCCACACCACACGGTGGCGGTGGTCCGGGTTCCGGCCCAACAGTCCTGTCTGACGCGCTCGCGCCATTTGCACCTGTGCCTTATGTTGTCAAAGACGAAGACGGCTTCCGCCTCGTCGAAGAGGCGGAAGGCGAGGCCAAAGACGCGTTCGGCCGGATGGTCGCTTTCCACGGCCAGATGGGCATGTTCGTTCGTGCGCTCGCCTATATGCTGAGCCATGGTGCGGATGGCCTGAAGCAAGTTGCTGAGGATGCCGTGCTAAATGCCAATTATGTTCAGGCCCGCCTCAAGTCAGTGATGACGCCGGCCTTTGACGGGTTCTGTATGCATGAAGCGCTGTTCTCTGACGCGTTCACGGCCGACAATATTGAGACCATCGACATTGCCAAAGCTTTGATCGATGAGGGCTATCACCCAATGACAATGTATTTCCCGCTCGTGGTTCACGGCGCGATGCTGATCGAGCCGACCGAGACGGAGAGTAAGGCTGAGCTGGATCGGTTTTGTGACTCGATGCTCTCAATCGCTGAGCGTGCGAAAGCTGGTGATGAGAGTATGAAGGGCGCGCCTTATCTTGCTCCGATGAAGCGGCTGGATGAAACAAAAGCCGCGCGTAAGCCGGTTCTGAAATGGTTGCCGCTTGAGCCGGAAGCGATTGCGGCGGAGTGATCAGGTTCGGGATGGGACGCTGTTTGCTCTCGCGCCCATCCTGTTCTTGCCAAGGCGAATAATAGGGCGCTCGTAGAGATAATAGGCGAGCGCTGAAGCGCAAATCGCTATTGCTATGGAGGCAACGATGAAGCCTGCGCGTGTATTCCAGTCCGGTTCCAAAACGCTAAACCAAATGCGCCCAGCGGCGCTGAGAACCAGAATGTGACTGAGGTAAAGCGCGTAACTCCAATCGCCCAAGCGCACTAGGAAGCTTGGGACGAGCCGTCCAAACCCGTGTTTGAGTTCCAATTGAACAAAGCCGTAGAGCACCAAAGCGGATGGCAGCCCAAACAAAATGATACGATACCAGCCGAGATCCTCGTTAAAAATGCGGAAGTAAGGAAAGACGGCGAAAGACGCGCCGAGCGCAATTAAACCCAAGACAAGCGCTGTTCGCTCAAAGCCGGACCTTTCCGCTCCGATCAGATAGGCCACACCCGCGCCCATCAGGAATTCCAGCGTCATCGGGTGCGTGGCGAGTTCGATGGCGGTTCCCGCGTGATAGCTTGAATAGCCTTGAGCGGCGAAAGTCAGAACGAGGCCGCCCCAGACGATCAATGCAAAGCCCCGCCATGACGCTGGCAGGAACAATAAAACCGCAAAGACCAGGTAGAAGTACATTTCATGCACCAGCGTCCAGCCAACATTCAGGACGGGCAGCCATCCCTGAGGCAGCAAAAGTGCGGATCTCAAGAGGTATTCCGGGCCTTGCATGCCGCGTTGTTCGAGCTGAGCTGTATCCCAGGCAACGCCATATGTGAGCCAGAGATAAAGAGCTGTCACGCCAGCAAACAACCACCAGAGCGGATAGATCCTGAACACACGTGCGACAGCGAACCGGACCGCGGAGCTCGGTCCCGCAGGTGCAGAGCCTGCGACCCAGACCATGATGAAGCCTGAAATGACAAAGAAGAGGTCAACGCCGCTCGCGCCGTTGATCCAGATCTCTGACAAGAGAGGGGCTTTGCCGGCCTCAAGCGCGCCAGATTGGCGAGCCTCAATCGTATGCAGATGCCCCATCATGACGAGCAGTGCCGCTATGCCACGCAGAGCCTGAACTGTCTTTAGCTGTCGCGATACTTGCAAATCAGTGTTTCCCTTTCATGCGTTTTTCAGACCCTTGAATTAATTAATCAAGCAACTGCAACAGTGTTGCCACAATGACCGTTCAATAAAGTCGTTGTGAGATTGTTTTTCTGGACACTTTACAGGGATAAAACCATATAAGCCTCATGCCTGACGGAAGCCCTCATCTTGATCCGAAAAATCAGACGGAAACTGCACCCCCTTTCGGTGCGGTCGGGCAAAGTATGCGTACTCTGATCCGGCAATTGTTCGCGCTGATCGGTTTATTGATGATTATCATTGCGATCCCGATCGCCTTTGTGACGCCGATCCTTCCAATAGGTTTGCCGATCGCGATTGTTGGGGTTGTGCTTCTGGGCCGTAATTCAATTTGGGGCCGTAACTGGATGGAAGGCGTCCTCGCCCGACATCCGCGTATGGAGCGCTTCGCACCGAATTGGATGATGAAAGCTGTTTTTGGACGCAGCAAACGCGCTGATATTTAGTTTGGTTTGGCTCTTTTTTGATCCCCGCGCTGAGCGGCTATCGCCGCAGCGGGGATAAGCGGGTTCCCGATCGTCGCTTTGCTCCTCCGATGAACCGGGCTGCGGGCGCATTGTCTCCTGATTTGGGTTTCGCGTAGCCGGGCGTGGCTTCTCGCTTGGGGCGGAAGGTGGGGTGGATTCCGTGGTGAGTTTGGCTTGCCCCCTCCGACCCAGCCTTTGGCTGGCCCACCTCCCCCGCTAAAGCGAGGGAGGGCAAAAAGGGGCGGAATAGAGAGATAGGGAGAGAGGGGGGGAGGG
>JBCBCO010000037.1:0-17124 GCA_038630445.1 Pseudomonadota bacterium
AGGCCTGCTGCGGTTAGAGCATTTAGAGCTTGAAACTCGCCGATCAGAGGGAGGTCGACGGCGGCTTTCTCACCGCGCCAATTCAGGAACAGACGTTGGCCGGTTGCGCGCGGCATCAGTTCTTCGATTTTGAGATCTTCGCCGCGCCAGCCGACGGAGATGACGTTGAGGCCATGTGTCTTTGCTTCGCCTTCAAACGCTGTGCGCTCATCGCTATCGGCGTTGACGATGGCCGGGCAGTCTTTCGGGGCAAGGTCACCAAACAGGCGCAGTTTGGCGGCGCGGTATTCGTCCATCGTTTCGTGATAGTCGAGATGGTCCTGGGTCAGGTTCGTGAAAGCAACAGAGCTGAGGCGGACAGCGTCGAGGCGGTACTGGCCGAGACCGTGAGAGGAGGCTTCCATCGCGACGTGGGTGACGCCGTCTACGGCCAGCTTCGAGAGCGTTTCGTGGATCGCGACCGGGTCTGGCGTGGTGTGGCCGAGGTCGATGCTGCCTTTTGGACCGATGGCCCCAAGGGTTCCCATGGAGGCGGCTTGCAGTCCTGCCTGCGTCCAGATCTGGCGCAGGAAATCGACGGTGGAGCTTTTCCCGTTGGTGCCTGTGATGCCGATAATGGTTTTGGGTTGGGTCGGGTAGAAGTGCGCAGAGGCTTGGGCCAATGCGAGGCGTGCGTTGTTTACCTCAATCGCGGTTGCGCCTTCAATCGAGGGCAGGTCCTCGCCCATAATGGCGACCGCGCCTGCCTCAATAGCTTGCGGGATGTAATCGCGACCGTCAGCGGCGACACCTTTCAGGGCGGCGAAGACAAAGCCGGGGGCGACTTTGCGGCTGTCGGCGGTGAGACCCTTGATGTCTATCGTCGGGAGACCGTTCTGGTCCGGGAACACCTCATTTAAAGTCACAGATCGCTCCTCCTTCTATCCGAGACGGAGCGGACTTTTGGGCCTGACTGGGGCAGGGCATCGAAGCGGGGCTCAACACCCAGGATTGGAGCGATACGTTCGATCACCCGTCCCGCAGTCGGGGCTGCATTCCAGGCCGCTGTGCGACCGCGGTTCGCTCCGGCTTTCGGATTATCGAGCACGATCAATACGACATATTCGGGGCCATCAGCGGGAAACAGCGCGGCAAAGCTGCACATATTATCAGTTTCAGAGTAGCCGCCGGGGATGGGTTTTTCGGCGGTGCCGGTTTTTCCGGCGACGCGGTAGCCTGCGACCTCGGCTTGTTTGCCTGTGCCTGTGATGACAGCCTCGCGCATCATATGCGTCATCAAGGCCGCAGTGGGGGCGGACATGACGCGGCGCGGGCTTGCGCGCTTGTCTTTGGTCTGGATCAAAGTGGGCGCATTGTATTCGCCCGCATTGGCGAGCGTGGCGAAGGCCGCGGTGAAGGCTATAGGGGTCACGGCAATGGCGTGGCCATAGCTTGTCACGGCGCTGTTCAGATCATCAAACTCAGGCGGCAGGATCGGACCCTCGCTGGCGGCGAGTTCAATCGGGGCGCGGTTCAGCAGGCCGAGATTGGAGAAGAGCTCCTGTTGGCGGCGGGCGCCCATCTGCCAGGCGACTTTGACTGTGCCGATATTGGAGCTTTCGGTGATGATTTCCGTGACCGTGGCGCGACCAGCGATGGGGTGATCGTCACTGATTTTGCGGCCGCGCACGACCAGCGGATCGCGGACATCAAACATATCCGAGGGTCGGATGGAGCCGCTATCGATGGCGCCCGCAACGGTGAGGGGCTTGAAGACCGAGCCGAGTTCATAGACGGCACCGCTGGCGCGATCGAGGCGTTCGGGCGCGTCCTTGGCAATGCTGGTGGCACGGTTTGGGTCAAGCGGTGGCCAACTTGCCATGCCGAGGACCTCTCCCGTATTGGCTTGCATAACGATGCCGGAGGCGGATTCGGCGTCATACTGGCCGACCGCGGCGGCGAGTTCTGCTTCGAGGCTGAACTGAACATTGGAGTCGAGAGTGAGGGCTAGCGGGTCACCACCTTCGGACAGGAGGCTATCCATGGCGAGTTCGACCCCGCCGAGGCCATTACCGTCAATGCCGGTATAGCCGAGGACATGGCCTGCGAGTGTGCCGCGTGGATAGGCACGGCGCGTTTCTTCGCGAAAGCCGACGCCTTCAAGGCCGAGTTCAAAGACCGCCTGGCGCTGGCGTGGGGTTAGGCCGCGTTGAATCCAGACGAAGGCGCGCTCCTTATTGTCGAGGCGCTCCGTAATGGTGGCGACATCAAGCTCTGGCAGGACTGTGGCCAATTCTTGTGCCACCAGAGCGCCGTCCATCATGGCGCGGGGATCGGCAAAGAGGGAGTAGACTGTGACAGAGGTTGCCAGCAGCTCGCCATTGCGGTCGACAATGTCTGCGCGCTGGGTCGTTTCTGCGAACGCAGTTGAGACGCCGTTTGTCTCGCTTGCTCCTGTCAGGGCAACGGTTGCGCCTTTGACGGCAATGACGCCGAAGACAGCCAGAAGCATCATTGAGACAATCCGCGAGCGCATGCCGCCGCCGCGCATCGTCGTTTCAGAGCCAATCCTATCCGTCATTGCTTGACCCCCGATCTACGGGTTCAGACGGGTCAGGACGACTGATCGGTGGGCCGATGCGGCCATCGAGATCGACCATGCGTACGAACTGTTCCGCTCGAGCGGGACCCATACCAAGCTCTTTGCGGGCGTACTCTTCGATCCATTCCTGGCGGGATCGATGCGAGAATTCTGTGCGAAGCGAGATTTGCTCTTGCTCGGCGAGTTCGATTTGGCGCTCGATTTCCTCGATCTCAGCCACCGTGTCTTGCGCACCGTATTTGGCGCGATACAGGCTGAAAATCAGCACAGCGATCACGGTGAGGCCAAAGAAGAAGGCCCGTTTACTCACGCGGCAATCTCCACGCTGTTCAGGTCCGGGGTGCGCACACCTGTTTCTACCGGAGTGGTCCAGAATGAGGCGTCTGTACGCACGGCCAGGCGCAGACGGGCAGAGCGCGCACGGGGATTGTTAGCGGTTTCGCTGTCGCTTGGCTCAATCGCCTTTTTGCTCGGCATGAAGAAGGTGGGGTCGGGGCCTTTGTCTCTTTCCGGCAGGTAGCGTGAGCCACCCCCTCCGAGCCCTGAGCGGGCGCGCATGAAGGTTTTGACGAGACGGTCTTCGAGAGAATGGAATGTCACGACGACGAGCCGTCCGCCCGGGGCCAGCATGCGCTCAGCGGCGGCAAGGCCGCGGGCCAGTTCGCCAAGCTCGTCATTTACAAACATGCGCAGCGCCTGAAACGTCAGCGTTGCCGGATGGGTTTTCTTGCCACGACGTCCGCCGACTGTGGTCTCGATTGTTTCTGCGAGATCGAGTGTTGTCTGAAAGGGTTTCTCGCTGCGGCGGGTGACGATGGCGGCACTGATGCGGCGGGCTTGTTTTTCTTCGCCGAGCTGGCGGATGACGGTGATCAGGTCCTGCTCATCCAGTGTGTTCACAACATCAGCCGCACTTGGGCCTGAGCGACCCATACGCATGTCGAGCGGGCCATCACGCATGAAGGAAAAGCCGCGATCGGCTTCGTCGATTTGAAAGGATGAGACGCCGATATCGAGCATGACGCCTTGAACGTGCTGAACGCCATTGTTCAGCAAAAGCGCATCTATATCGCCGAAACGGCCGAGTAGGGGCGTCAGGCGTGGCTCTTTTTCCGACAGGGTTTCTGCGCGCGAGATGGCGTCGAGATCGCGATCTATGCCGATGACGTTGCAATTGGCAGCGTCAAGGGCGCGAAGGGCGTACCCACCGCCGCCGAATGTGCCGTCAGCATAGGTCTCACCGTCGGTTGGGTCCAAGGCCTCTATGACCTCGTCGAGCAGGACCGGGACATGCCCCATTAGCTGTCCTCCCCGCCGACAATGCCGAGGATGCCGCCACTGGCGAGCGCGGCCTGGAAAGGCGCTTCGATCGCCTCTTGAACATCGGGGAGCATGCCATCCATTTCAGCATCGAATGCGGCGTAGCGATCCGGTGCCCAGATATGGACGCGATCCATCGACCCGACGAAGATCAAGTCTTTGGTGATGCCTGCAGCGTTGAGATGGGTCTCGGGGATTTTGATACGGCCGGTATCGTCGATTTTGAGATCGGCAGCCTTAGAGACGATCCGGTGCATCAGGACCCGACGGGCTTTGCTGTTCGGGCTCATTCTAGCGAGCGTCTGGCGATAGGCGGCCATCAGAGCGTCACCGCCGCCCTCAAGGCACGGGGAGCCATCGGACGCGGGCCAAAGATAGAGGCGTGTGCCGCCTTCCAGGGCATGACGAAACGGGGCCGGCACTGAGACACGACCCTTTGAATCCAATGATGTCTCATAGCTCGAGACGAACACGCATAGCTCCCGTTTGGCCCCGCCTGGGCTAACGTGGCCGCAGGCTGCTTAAATATGGGATAACATGGGACGATATGGTTTTAAATGGGTAGAATGAGGATTCAATTTATCCACAAAGGTGAATATTCAGAACATATGTTGAATATAAAAAGAATTAATGCAGAACTGAATTTCGCCGAGCGAAATTCGTTAAGAAAACATTAGGTTTTACAGCAGGTTAGGCGGTGTCGCTTTAAGTCAGATTTTGTGACTTTTTTGCAGGCCTGTCCAGTGATTATTCCGCTGGTTGAGGGCTTGGCGGCCCTTTTGCAGCGGGAACCTTGCGCTGAACTTTGCCGTGGCGCGGCAAGACTCCGTCTTTGTCACGCGCCTGCTTTTCGTTGAGGATGGGTTCCAAGCGCTTTTGCAGTCGCTCATAATTATAGAAGGGGACGCTCGGCCACATGTGATGGATCAGATGCCAGTTCTGCCACATGAAGAGCGGGTTGAGCCAGGACTGGCCCATATTGCGGGCAACGCCGTAGCGGTCTGAGCGATCAAACGGATAGTGCGGCAACCACGAGATCAAGATGGCGAGCGTGGCAAAGCCGAGCACACCCGGAATGTACCAGAGCAGGAAGGCCTCGCGCGCATAGCCCATGAAGACGGCTGTCCAGAACACGCCGAGCATTATGAAATTACCAGCATAGTGGCCGATCTTCTCTTTCTTGGTCATGATCGTGTCGGCATTGATGTAGCCGCGCGCCATGCTGCGATCGCGAATGATCAGCTTGAGCAGCGCCATCGGGAACATCAGGAAGACGCAGGTGAAAAAGACCCGCACGAGCAGGAGCGAGAAAGGAAGCTTCAGGAAGATATCCGGGTCATGCTCGGTATTGGTATGGCTGTGGTGAGCCTTGTGGGTGCGGCTCAACATCGGCCAGTTTGCAATCATCGCAATGGATCCGACCCAGCCGAGACAGTCTTGAATGAATCGGTTCACGCGCCCTTTTGGCAGGATATTGCCGTGGATCGCCTCGTGAATGTAGGTGTAGTGCATGTAGGAGAGGAAGCCGAGCGCGATTGTGTAGGGCCAATAAGCCCCGCCGCCTGTCACGGCAAACCAGATCAATGCGACGTGTGTGGCCCAGACCCCGAGCATGAAGGCAATCGTTGGCCATGCCAGCTTCGGGGATAGTGCGCGCGCTTCCACTTTTTCATTGATCACGACATCCGACATCGTATTTTCCTCCCGACAGGAAATAGTTAATATCCGTTAATCCGAAAATACAAGTCCTGTGCCACTGTTGGGGCTGCAGATAAAAATATACGTCTTTGCAGCAATTTCCTGCTAATGCGCACGGATGCAACTTCGCATGGTCTTTCTGGTTCTTGGGATCATGACGCTGTTTCTTGGCGTCGCGATGATCCCCTGCATGCTGCTTGATTTGGCAGATGGACGCCCTGATTGGCATATGTTTGGGGTCAGCGCGCTCATCCTCGTCGGGATCGGACTTGTTTTTCTGATCGCGTCAGGTGGGCACACCCGGCGGACCGGGTCAAAGGGTGCGTTCTTGCTAACAGTGCTCGTCTGGGTCGTGTTGCCGGGGCTAGCGGCTATTCCGTTTCTGGGCTTCGGGATGAGTTTTACCGACGCCATGTTTGAAAGCATTTCCGGCCTGACCACGACAGGGTCGACCATTATGGACGACCTTGATGGGGCTGCGCGGGGGCTTTTGCTGTGGCGTGCAATCCTGCAATGGTTTGGCGGCATCGGTATTATTGTGACCGCGATTGCGATCCTGCCTGTTCTTCGGGTCGGTGGTATGCAGCTCTTTTCGCTGGAAAGCTCTGATGTGTCCGGCAAGTTCATGCCCCGAATTGGTGAGATTACGGCGCAGACGGGCCTGATCTATCTGGTGATTTCATTTGCCTGCATGGTGGGGTATTGGGCGAGTGGTATGACCACATTTGAGGCAACCGCGCATGCAATGACAACGGTTTCAGCGGGTGGGTATTCAACCTATGACGCGTCATTTGCGGCGTTTTACGGCACGCCTGCGATCCTGGTTGCGATCCTGTTTATGATCCTGGCGGGGCTACCGTTCAGCCTGTTGGCGCTGGCTATGATCCATGGGCGTATTCGACCGATCCTGACCGATCCGCAGCCGCGTTTGTTCCTGTCTTTGATCCTGTTGATCACAGTAGCGATCTTCCTGTTGCGGGTCGTGGATGATCAGAACCTTGTGATTATCGACCCGATTGAGGGCTTTATAGAGACCTTGTTCAATGTGATTTCGGTCATAACGGGGACAGGATATGCGATATCGAACTATGATGGATGGAGCGAGCCGGTCGTTCTGATCTTTCTGGTGACGATT
The DNA here is from genome assembly GCA_038630445.1 of Pseudomonadota bacterium. GTDB lineage: Bacteria > Pseudomonadota > Alphaproteobacteria > Caulobacterales > Hyphomonadaceae > Henriciella. The sequence goes on from JBCBCO010000037.1 coordinate 6,735, forward strand.
TTCCTCGGTGGCTGTGCGGGCTCAGCCGCCTGCGGGATCAAGATGTTCCGACTTGAGATCACTTTCAAAGCGGTATTGGCGCACGTGCAGCAGATGACGAGCCCGAACCGGCTCGTGCGTGTGCGCTATGGTGGGCAGATCATCGAAACGGAGACGCTGCAATCGGTGATGGTCTTCGTATTCCTCTACATGGCGACCTTCGTTGTGGCGGCGATCCTGTTAAGCCTGACAGGGCTTGATCCGATTACCTCGATCTCCGGCGCAGCGACGAGTGTGTCGAATGTCGGACCGGGCTTGGGGCCTGTGATCGGGCCATCGGGCACGTTTGAGACGCTGACGGATCGCGCGAAGTGGATTTGCGCGATTGCCATGCTGCTGGGCCGCTTGGAGTTTACCGCCGTTTTTGTCTTGATGACGCGGCGTTTCTGGTTGGGATAAAAAGAATGTTGCTATAAGCTTGAACAAAGATGACGCATGCGTCATGGTTTGTTCAATTCAGGAGGCGGATTTGGATCTCTCAACCAGCGAGAACACAGTCATTATAGGCGGCGGTCAGGCGGCAGCGCAGGCGTGTGCATCGCTTCGCCAGTTTGGCTATGAAGGTAAAATCACCCTGATCGGGGAAGAGGCGGCTTTGCCATACCAGCGTCCGCCTTTGTCCAAGGCTTATATGAAAGGCGAACTGGCCGAGGAGCGTCTCTATTTCAAACCCGAAGCCTGGTACGAAAACAATAATATTGATCTGGTCCTCTCGATGCGCGCGCAGAAAATAGATCGCGCGCGCCGGGTCGTTGAGATCGAGCATGGCGGGGAAGTCGCCTATGATGCGCTGATCATGGCGACGGGATCACGCCCGCGGGTTTTGCCGATTGACGGTGCTGATCTGGATGGTGTGTTCGACCTTCGCAATTTGGCCGATGTCGAGCGCATTCGCCCACGCATGATGGGTGGTCAGCGCATGGTGATTGTGGGCGCTGGCTATATCGGCCTGGAGGCGGCCGCTGTGGCGCGTCAGCTTGATCTTGAGGTCACGGTTCTGGAAATGGCTGACCGTGTTCTGGCACGGGTGACCAGCCCTGTTATGAGCGATTTTTATGACAAGGAGCATCGCGCGAAAGGCGTTGAGATTCGGCTGAATTCACAGATTTCCGCGATTAAGGGCGACGGTAAAGTGGAGGCTGCGGTCTTGGCCGATGGGACAGAACTGCCCGCTGATATTGTCCTGATCGGGATCGGGATTGTGCCGAATGATGACTTGGCAGCCGAGGCCGGGATTGCCTGCAAGGACGGTATTCTAACCGACCGCGATGCGCGCACGAATGATCCGCGCGTGTTTGCCGCCGGAGACTGTGCGGTGCGCCCGCTGGTTCATTACGGCCGCACAGGACGTCTTGAGAGCGTTCACAATGCGATCGAGCAGGGCAAGCTTGCTGCGGCGTCGATTATGGGGAAGCCGCGTCCGAATGAGGATTGCCCATGGTTCTGGTCTGATCAATATGATCTGAAGCTACAGATTGCGGGTTTGAGCACGGGTCATGATGAGATTGTCGTGCGGGGTGACCCGGCAGAACGCAAATTCGCAGCCTTTTACCTGAAAGGTGGGAAACTGATTGCGGTGGATGCTGTGAATAGCCCACCGGAATTTCTGGCGTCCAAACGCCTGATCACCGCAGGGGCAAGCCTTGCAGCAGAGACCCTGCGAGATACATCCAAATCAATGAAAGAAATAGCCGCAGCGGCTGCATAAGGAGGAAGGCAGGACATGCCTAAAGTTGTCTTTATCGACCACGAGGGCGAAGAACGCCCGATTGAAGTCTCAGATGGCGAGTCCATCATGGAAGCCGCGCTAAAGAACTCGGTTCCAGGCATTGACGCAGATTGTGGCGGCGCGTGCGCGTGTGCGACGTGTCATGTCTATGTCGACGAAGCGTTCATGGATAAGGTTGGTGCGCCGGAGGAGATGGAACAATCCATGCTCGATTTTGCTGAAAACGTGCAGCCGAATTCACGTTTGTCGTGTCAGATATTTGCCAGTGAAGAGTTGGACGGATTGAAAGTGACGACGCCGGAGAGCCAGCACTAGGGCTGAGCGCTAAGGCGCCATGATCGCATGAAGTATACAGACCTGATCAACAGTATCGCTCGCTCAGATAGCGGCGGTGTCGGCGTAACGATCCCTGACACGTGGATGCAGGGGCGCACGACCTATGGCGGGCTGACGGCGGCGATTTGTTTTGAAGCCGCGCGGGGTCTTGTCGATGATTTGCCGATCCGGTCCGCGCAGGTGGCTTTTGTCGGGCCTGTTGGCGGGGCGGTTCACGCCATGCCTAGACTGCTGCGACGGGGGAAGAATACGGCCTTCATAAGCGTTGATATGACGGCTGAAACGGGGGTCGCGGCGCAGTGTATTTTCGCCTTCGGGAAATCGCGCGAGAGTCAGCTTGATGTTGCGAGCGTTCCGATGCCGGATGTGCCTAATCCAGAGACAGCGGCGTCGTTTTTTCGGGAAGGGCCGCGCCCCGGTTTCACGCAGAATTTCAATATGAAGGGCGTTCTGGGTGATGCCCCAATGACCGGAAGCGACCAGGCTGCGATCGGATTATGGTTGCGCAATAAGGATGAGGCGACGCCGATGGATGCCACCGCGGTTCTGGCGATTGCGGACTGTCCGCCGCCGGCCGCGCTGTCAATGCAACGCATACCGGCCCCGATTAGTTCGATGACGTGGATGGCGGAGTTTCTAACCGAGACGATTACCACTCGCGATGGCTGGTATTTCGCGCTGTCTGACGCGCAAACCGCGCGAAATGGCTATTCAAGTCAGGCGATGACGCTGTGGAATCGCGACCGCGAACCGATCCTGATCGGGCGGCAGACGATCGCGATGTTTGGCTAAGGCTTCACGATGACGTGCAGGGTGCCTTCTTTGTCGGCCCCTTTGAACGAGTACATCAAGGTGTCGAGGAAAAAGCCGTCATCTGATTTGTAGCGATTCCAAGTCACGCCATTATTCGGCTGACCACTGCCGGGGGCAGAAGTGAGTTGAAAGCTGCTGGTTCCTGGTTGGAGTGTGTTCTTGAAGCTTGCGGTGAGCGCGTCAGAGAATGGCGTCACGGCGAGAATCTGGCATCCCTTTGGCGTATCAGAAATTGATCCAAAGATCACAGCGCCCTCAACCGTGTCCACGGCCCACATTTGTCCCTCATAAGGTCGTGTGTGCAGGCGTCCGACAAGATCGTCGGTGACCGCAGCGCGTGCGGTCTTCGGTAGGAATTCATTGATTGGCTTGTTTGCTTTTGCTGCGGCGAGGCAGACATTCTCAGCTAGGGCTACGACAGCTTGGGGAGCAGTCAGGTCCTCTATGCTGGCCGTGCCGGCGTTTGCGATTGGCGCAAGTCCAAAAGCTGCGAGTGTGAGTGAAGAAAGAAGGGTACGAGGTGTCATGGCAGGTGTCCTTTGTTACAAGGGAACCTGTCATGGGTGCATTAAATCAGGATCACCCCGGCCTTTAGAATTTACCGGGCCGGATTCACCATACTTGTCTTTGGTTCGCGAGCCTTGGTTCGTCTGAGTGGGCTCAAAGTCTTTAAGCTTCGTCGGTTGAGACTTCGCCCCGTGTAACGACCGTTCTGGGTGCCGGGCCTTCATAAGGGAAAGTCGCGGGCCATCTGATGGAGAGTAGTCGATCTTTGCTGATCTCAGTTATGCTGACCCTGTTGCTCTGATTGCCACCGAGGACACTGTAAGTGTTCTCTGTCTCACCGTTGTAAAAGCCGACATGGCCTTTCCAGCTTGTTGGACTGCCACGCCAAAAAACGAGAACCGCGCCGAGGCGTGGCCCCTGCTCAGTAATATCATCGCCGAAGGCGGCCCAACTCTGCGCGGCATAGGGTGTGCTCGGTAAAGTCTCATCGGGGAGCGTGATCGCGATACAGGTTTCTACGAAGTCGCCGCACCAAGGCTGGCGGGAGGGGTCACCAAGTGTGTTACCGTCAAAGCGTAAGAACCGCGAGAGTTTACTGTTGTGAATGGCTTCATGTTGACCAAGCTTGCGCCATGCAAGGGTATACCAGGATGCTTCGCTTGGCGGCGGTGGCGGAGGATTATCCAAGATGAGGCTGTTAATCAGAGCCTGATCGATGCCACCCGGTGGAAGCCCTCTCTGTGAGCGGTAGAGTGAGACGGCTTTCAGTGTGAGCCGGCCGATAATGCCGTCTTCTGGGCCTGGATTATATCCTGCGGCGATGAGTGCTGTCTGGATTGCAAGAATTGTATTCATGTCGTGACCCCTTCACGACATGGTTAAGCACAAATTGAGAAAAAAGTCTTCGGGATCTCAAATCTTTTGAGACACCGTCATCGCGCGTGTCGCAACTTAGTGCGTCAGCGCGGCTTTGAGGCTTTCAAGATAGGCATACTCTTCTTCGAGCACTTCCTTCTTGCTGTTCTCACTCTCTTCGAGGATTTGTAGGCGCAGCGCGTTCATGTCTTTCTGGACGCTTTCAACGCTGACACTGTCGAGGTTTACGGCCTCTTCAGCGAGGATGGTCAGACCTGCAGGCGTGACATCTGCGAAGCCACCGCGCACGAACAGACGCATTGTGGTGTTGCCGCCGTCGAGAACGCGGACGATCCCATTCTTGAGGGTGGTCATGAACGGCGCGTGGTTCACGAGGACACCGAACTCGCCTTCAGAGCCGGGCGCGATGACGTGATCGACTTCACCGGAGAAGAGCTCGCGGGCAGGGGAAACGAGTGAGAAATTGAGTTTGTCAGCCATGTTTCTATTCCTAGAAGTTATTCTCATTTGAATAGCCTGAACAATTTTGTACAGGCTTTGGATCGCGGTCGATATTGCTTACATGCCAGCAATCATCAAAGACGGAGCAATAGCATAGTTCCATTGTAACTCTGTCCTCAGAAAATGCAGACCTAAGAGATAAGATTAGTGTCTCTGTATCTTCTCGGGTTGCAACGTCATTTAAGGAAGCCAGATCATATTGGGCATAAACATCCGTATTCAGACTAATAACAACAACATCGTCTGAGGGAACGAGTACCGATGATCCAACACGAGAGTCCGTCCGCGGGTATGAACGCTCGCTAATCGGATTGAGGCGGCTAAACAAATCATCCCACGACATCAACATTTCACCATCCAGACTAACGCTGGCCGCCCGAACGCGTGCGGGCCCAATTCCCCGATTCCGTACCGTGAGGCTTAAACCGACATTCTGATCAGTCGACGTGTTCGAGCGATCCACTTGAAGATGTGGCCAGACGGCTGCTTGTTGTTGCTTTCTGACGGCGTCGGATTCGTTCAGCGCGGCAAATAAGGCGACAATTGCTATAAAGATACCGACGACAGCCGGTATCATTTGAATTATGGATAGCCTGAAGAGAAATTTGTTTTGGCTAATATCCGTATTCTCATCAGGCGAAGACATCGTGTTCGGGTCCTGGTTAAACCGCTCTAGGCGTCCGCCAGCATTTTCTCTGCTTTGGCTTTCGCTTCGTCGATGGAACCGACCATGTAGAAGGCTTGCTCTGGCAGGTGGTCGAAGTCGCCGGCGATCAGGCCTTTGAAGCCAGCGACGGTGTCTTCCAGTTTCACCTGAACGCCCGGAGAGCCTGTGAAGACCTCGGCAACGTCGAACGGCTGTGACAGGAAGCGCTCAACTTTACGCGCGCGGGCAACGGCGAGTTTGTCGTCTTCTGACAGCTCGTCCATGCCGAGGATCGCGATAATGTCCTGAAGCTCTTTATAGCGTTGCAGGATTTCCTGCACGCCACGCGCGACTTCATAGTGTTCCTGACCAATGATCAGCGGATCAAGGATACGCGACGTGGAGTCGAGCGGGTCAACCGCCGGGTAGATGCCTTTCTCTGCGATGGCACGGTTCAGAACCGTTGTCGCGTCGAGGTGGGCGAATGAGGTCGCTGGGGCAGGGTCGGTCAGGTCGTCGGCAGGGACGTAAACGGCTTGGACCGATGTGATCGAGCCTTTGGTTGTTGTCGTAATCCGCTCTTGCAGGGCACCCATGTCGGTTGCCAGCGTCGGCTGATAGCCCACCGCGGATGGGATACGGCCGAGCAGGGCGGATACCTCAGAGCCTGCTTGTGTAAAGCGGAAGATGTTATCGACGAAGAAGAGGACGTCTTTGCCTTCCTGGTCGCGGAAATACTCGGCTTGAGCAAGACCGGTCAGGGCAACACGGGCGCGGGCACCTGGAGGCTCGTTCATCTGGCCGTAGACCAGTGTCGCACGGCTTTCGCCCGCCAGATCGATCACTTTTGCGTCCTGCATCTCATAGTACAGATCGTTCCCCTCACGGGTGCGCTCACCAACGCCTGCGAAGACGGAGTAACCACCGAAGAGTTTCGCGATGTTGTTGATCAGCTCTTGAATAAGGACGGTTTTGCCGACCCCGGCACCACCGAACAGGCCGATCTTACCCCCCTTTGTATACGGGCAGAGCAGGTCGATGACCTTGATGCCAGTCACGAGGACTTCCGCTTCAGTAGACTGTTCCACGAAGTCTGGGGCAGGGGCGTGGATTGGAGCGCGAAGCTCTGTTTCGACAGGGCCGCGCTCATCAATCGGTTCACCAACAACGTTCATGATCCGGCCAAGTGTGGCAGGGCCAACCGGAACCTGGATAGGGCCGCCTGTGTCGCCGACAGGCTGGCCGCGAACCAGACCCTCTGTGGAGTCCATCGCGATGGTACGGACAGCGTTCTCGCCGAGATGCTGAGCGACCTCAAGCACGAGGCGGTTGCCATTATTGTCAGTCTCAAGCGCGTTGAGGATGTCCGGCAGATCGCCGTCGAACTCAACGTCGACAACGGCACCGATGACTTGGGCGACTTTGCCCTTTGCGTTTTTCAGGTCCATGTGAGGGGTCTCCTTCGGAACGGACGATTAGAGCGCCGAGTGTGCGGCGAAATTGGGTGAATGTGCGAGTATGGTCGAGATCATGATCCTAAAGCGCCTCCGCGCCGGAAATGATTTCGATGAGTTCTTTGGTGATCTGGGCCTGACGCGCGCGGTTATATTGCAGGGTGAGGCCGTCGATGAGCTCGCCTGCATTGCGCGTTGCATTGTCCATAGCGGTCATGGAGGCGGCTTGCTCACCGGCAGCGTTTTCCAGCATGGCGGACAGGATTTGCGTGTTCAGGTAACGCGGCAAAAGCTCTTCGAGGATTTCAGGCTCTGACGGCTCATAGGCATAGATCGCGCCGTCGAGATCGACGGTTTCAGCATCTTCAGGCGCTTCGGCCGGAATGAGCTGTTTTGCGACCGGCTTTTGGACGAGCACGTTCTTGAATTCTGAGAAGACCAGCGTTGCGACGTCGAATTCGTGGTTTTCGAACCGATTGCTGAGATCCATACCGAAGGCGATGGCGTAAGGTGCGAACTTGTCCTTGGCATCGCTGAGATCGACATGATCAACGAAGAGGTGAGAGAACTCGCCTTTCAGCGCCTCACGGCCCTTTTTGCCGACCGTGATGACCTTGACTTCTTTGCCGTCGCCGAGAAGCTCTTGGAGTTTCAGGCGGGCGGCTTTGATCGTGTTGGCGTTAAAGCCGCCGCAGAGACCGCGCTCGGCCGTCATGACAACGACCATGTGGACTTTGTCTTCGCCGGTTCCGGCAAGCAGGCGCGGGCCGGAAGAGCCTTCGCCCATAGCTGCAGTGAGATTGGCAACGACATTGGCCATACGCGAGGCGTAAGGTTTGGACGCCTCAGCAGCTTCCTGCGCACGACGCAGCTTGGCCGCAGCGACCATCTGCTTCGCCTTGGTGATCTTCTGCGTGGATTTCACGCTCGAGATCCGGTTTTTCAGTTCCTTGAGGCCTGACATGAGAGTTCCTAATTCGCTGTAATCGCTGCGTTCAATGCCAGCGTGGTTACTTCGTCTTCGCTCATCTGGTCGACGACCCTTTTACGACAGTTTTCGGCAGATTCTGAGATGTTAGAGCCGTCGACTTCAAGAGTAGCCTGGCGTGCTTTGAAGTATGTATCGAATGCTTCGAAATTATCTTTTTCGTACCAAGCTGCAACATCCTCAGGTAGCACCTCACCGCTATTGACAAGAACGGTGATCCGCTCACGATAAACGTCTCCTATTGCATTGTAGACGCTTGACCCAACAGAGTCCCCTTCCTGCTGCAAAGCACCAGAGACCGAAGATAAGTCCACGACGCAACCGATCGCTGTTTGCATATTAGCGGTGGATTTTTCCGCCTGTACAGAAATGAGTTCAACGTAACGCGCTTTCTCTTCCTGCAGAATTGAGCTGCCTGCATAGGGATCGCTCGGGGTGGACTCACAAGCCACCACGAGAAATGATCCAAAAAGAAGCCCAAGAATGGTCCGCATCATTCGCCCCTAAGCAAACGTCTTCGTGAAGTCTTCGAGCGCGGCTTTGATTTCGTCTTCGGCTGGCTCGAGTGCTTTCTCGTCGCGAATTTTGGCGAGGAGGTCTTTTTTCTCGTTGCGCAGGTAAGACAGAAGCTCGGCTTCGTAGCGGGTCACGTCTTTGGTCGCGATCTCATCGAGATAACCACGCGTACCGGCATAGATGACGACAACTTGCTCTTCCATGAGGAGCGGGCTGTACTGAGGCTGCTTGAGCAGCTCGGTTAGGCGTGCACCACGGTTGAGGAGCTTTTGCGTCGCGGCGTCGAGGTCAGAGCCGAATTTCGCAAAGGCAGCCATCTCGCGGTACTGGGCAAGCTCACCCTTCATCGAACCGGCAACCTTCTTCATCGCTTTCGTTTGAGCGGCAGAGCCCACACGAGAGACTGACAGACCGACGTTCACCGCAGGACGGATGCCCTGATAGAACAGGTCGGTTTCGAGGAAGATCTGACCGTCAGTGATCGAAATCACGTTGGTTGGAATGTAGGCCGAAACGTCGTTGGCCTGTGTCTCAATGATTGGCAGGGCCGTTAGAGAGCCCGCGCCAAAGTCTTCGTTCAGCTTCGCTGCGCGCTCCAGCAGGCGGGAGTGCAGGTAGAAGACGTCACCCGGATACGCTTCACGGCCCGGTGGGCGACGCAGAAGCAGGGACATCTGACGGTAAGCCACGGCTTGCTTGGACAGATCATCATAAATGATCAGCGCGTGCATGCCATTGTCGCGGAACCACTCACCCATAGTGCAGCCTGTAAATGGCGCGAGATATTGTAGAGGCGCTGGCTCAGACGCGGTGGCTGAGACGACGATGGTATAGTCCATCGCGCCGCGCTCTTCGAGTGTTTTAACAACTTGCGCCACAGTTGAGCGCTTCTGGCCGACGGCGACATAGACGCAGAACAGCTTCTCACTGTCGTCTTTCGCCGCAGCGTTGGTTTCTTTCTGGTTCAGGATGGTGTCGACGCAGACAGCGGTCTTACCGGTCTGGCGGTCACCAATGACAAGCTCACGCTGGCCACGGCCAACCGGGATCATGCCGTCAATGGCTTTGATGCCTGTCATCATCGGCTCGTGCACGGATTTACGCGGGATAATGCCCGGTGCTTTCACGTCCACACGGTTACGGGAGGCGACGTCTGTAATCTCACCCTTGCCGTCGATAGGGTTGCCGAGCGGATCAACAACGCGGCCGAGCAGGCCTTTACCGACAGGCGCGGCCACGATCTCATCGAGGCGCTTAACGGTCGAACCTTCTTTGATGCCGCGGTCATCGCCGAAAATCACGACGCCGACATTGTCGCTTTCAAGGTTGAGCGCCATGCCTTTGACGCCGCCGTCAAATTCGACCATCTCACCGGCCTGCACACTGTCGAGGCCATAGACGCGGGCAATACCGTCGCCAACGGACAGGACTTGGCCGACATCAGAGACTTCAGCCTCAACGCCGAAGTTTTCGATCTGCGACTTCAGGATGCCGGAGATTTCAGCTGCACTAATAGACATTGAGCTTACGCTCCCTTCATAGCGGTGTTCATACGATCAAGTTTTGCGGCAATGCTGGCATCGATCAGAGTTGATCCGACACGCAGCTGAATGCCGCCGACGAGGTCCGGGTTGACCTCTGTTTCGAGTTCGACGTCGCTGCCAATGGCTTTAGCAATAACGCCTTCAAGTTTCTTGCGCTGGGCCGCGCTCATTTTCTTCGCTGTGCTCGCCAGTGCGCGTTTTACGCCGCGCTCTTTGGCATAGAGAACATCAAAATGTTTGGCAGCCCCAACGAGATCGCGGGCGCGACCGTTCTGCGCCATTGTGCCGACAAAGCCTGTGGTCAGTTTGGACAGACCTGCTTTCTCAGCAATGGCGACGAGCGCCTTGGTCTTGTCTTCACTGGAAAAAGCCGGGCTTTGCATCAGACGGCGCATGTCTTCGCTATCGTCTGCAAGGGCAGTCAGCGTCTTCAGGTCTGCG
>JBCBCO010000038.1:0-16555 GCA_038630445.1 Pseudomonadota bacterium
GGTTAGCACGGGGGCACTCCGTCTGATGGACTGTTCCCGATTTGTTTATTCGTGTTCTGTTCTCATGTCAAATGACACGTTAATGCCCTCTTAAAACGGAGTCCGGCGCGGAGATTTGACCTTGGCCCGACGCGCGGCAATGGCGGCACGAAGGGCTTTCTCGCCCCATTCATTGGCCTCGTCAGGGTCATCCATGGCTGTATCGGGTAAGGAAACATAGCTCATCTGAATGGTCTTGCCGGTATTCGGATTGGTCCACTCGAATGGTTCAGCGCCCTGTTCTTCGAGGTCGGCGCGTAGGTCGTCATCCGCCTTGATGTAAATGCGGTCCCCATCGAGCAATGCAAACATATCCTCGCCAGCATAAACGCCAGCGCCGCCAAACATTTTTCGAATTCGAATACGCCCTAAGCGTCCGAACAAATCTTCAACATGGCTATGGAACACGTTATTCTGCTGGGTCATCAGTTTCCTCCATTGGAAGCCCGATCCTGTAAACGCCTTTGAAATCCAGCGGGTCGACGGACTTTCCTCTACGATAGATGGAAACTTTTTCCGCAACGGCAAGTCTTATTGCGCTCGCGCGCACTTCAGGAAGCAGTTTTCGCCAGTTTTCGAAAGAAACTGCCCTTGCCGCCTCACTCGGACAGATCGTTTTTCCAACGCCGCGGACAGCGACCAAGTCAAGGATCGCCTGAGCGACAGGCGATCCTTTCTGTTTGGGCTCATTCATCATCAGCCTTTGGCGGGCTGAGCTTCACAAGATCAGTGATCAATCCGTCGAGTCCATTGGCACGTGAGCCGGTAGACACGTCAATCCGCCCGACTTTTTCTGTCAGTTTTTCGAGCGTCTCCAATTCTTTCATCCGCAGCAGAAGCGGATTGTTCTCCATAAGACGAGCCGTGTTGAGCAAAGACCGAGTAGCCGCGGTCTCCTCTCGACGGCGAATGACGTTGGCTTCTGCCTGCTTTTCAGCTTCGACAACGCGGTTGAGGATTTCGCGCATGTCACCGGGAAGGATGACATCTTTCAACCCGACTGAGTCGATCTCTACACCGAGGAACGCAAATGCGCCCATTGCTTGAACGGACTTGGTTAGCTCAGTGTCGAGGTCGCCACGGGCATCCAGCAATTCGTCCAGCGTCCGGTTTGCAACTGCGTCACGGATGGCGAACTGAATATGGCGATAAATCTGTTCGTTCAGGTCCTTGGCCTCTCCAGCTTTGACGACATCGGTAATCTGCCAGAATGCGGTCAGCGTGACACGCACGGACACACGGTCCTTGGTCAGGATTTCTTGCGCTGTGACCTCGGTTGTTTGCCGACGCGTATCGACCACTTTCACAACGACTTTACGCACTGCTGACCACCAAGCATGCAAGCCCGGCTTCAATTGTTCGCGCAATTCGCCGTCGACAAACAGGAGGCCTGCATGTCCGGCTTCGATGTCAGACAGCGTAATGTGTCGCGATCCGGTTGCACCGACACGTGTAATGTCCTCGCGAGAAATCTTCGGCGCATCAGACACGTCAAGGATTTCAACACGGATGTTTCGCAAACCCTTCCAGAACGCGACATCTCCGCCTGGCTCGATAATGTATTTGAGCTTGTTATCGAGGCTGACGAGCGCAACTTCGCCTTTGCCGGGGCGCACGATTTCAAGATGCGTTTCGCAAAGATCAGGCTTCGCTGTCTCGAATGCGCGGACCCACTCGGATTTATCGAGTGGATTGGCGACATCGAGGCGCAGCAATTGGTTCCGCTTACCGAGGACCGGGATAGCATGGCGGCCAGGGCTAAGCACTTTCGTGACTTTTCCATCGCGCAGCAGAACGCCGCGTTGGGTGGTGTCGATCAGAATATGTTGTGTGAACGGCCACATGACACGTCCTCCTAACTTCAGCGAGCGGCGCACATACACGAGGGTTAATACGAAAGTAAAGAGATAACCGGGCACCGCTCCCAAAAAATGCGACGGGCCATCTGATCCGGGTCGGCAGGCGAAGAGCGGGTTGGGTGGGCGCTGACTGACCTTTGGCAGTTCAGGGCCGATCCTCCGATGTCTCTCCGGCCACCGCCTTTGTCAGGGGCACTCGGCCGATCTTTTGGTGCCTTTGGTGACGCCGCCCGAAGGGTTTGTCGCCGCTGGCTGAGAGATGCCCGGCATCTCCGATATCTGTGCTGCCGAAGCAGCGTTTGGATTTTATGGTGGGAATCGAACCCACTACACATCAGTTATAAGCTGATTGCTCTACCAGAATGAGCTACATAAAAACTAGCGTAACAGGCTAGTAACCTTAGCAAGGTTGTTGGTGGATCTTCGCGTGACAGGCATACGGTATGGCAGTGCCACCCGCACCGCCCGGGACCCTTACAGCCCGGCCGACACATGACAAACCCATGAGATGTAAACTACAGCAGCGCTTACCAGTCAATCGCGGCGTAGACGAGTTGCTGGAATTGCGGGCGGATCGGGTAGCAGCCTGTCGGGATCATTTGCGTGGCCTGGATCGCGATCAGCTCTTCCTCCGGATCGATCCAGAAGAACGTATTGGCGAGCCCGCCCCAGCTGAATGAGCCGACTGAGCCCGGGGTCATGGTTTCAGCGACATTGGTCACGGTTGAACCGCCTAAGCCGAAGCCGTTGCCGTCCATGCGGGCCTCTGAAAACGTCTTGTCGCCCATCTGTTTGATCGTTTTGCCTTCCGGCAAGTGGTTCATGCGCATGAACTCAAATGTCTTAGGACTAATCAGTCTATGGCCATTGGCGCTACCGCCCTGCAGGAGCATGACGCAGAATTTATGATAGTCGCGCATCGTCGACACAAGACCCCCGCCCGCATTTAAGAGCTTCGGCCGGCTCGCATAGGCTTTGGTCGCGCTGCCACCGGGATCAGACATTGTCACTTCGCCCGTCAGCGGATTCTTAGCATAACATGCCATCAGGCGATCCTGCTTGCTTTCAGGGACGTAAAAGTCGGTATCTTCCATACCGAGTGGTCCGAAGATGCGCTTTCGGAAAAATTCATCAAGGCTCATGCCGCTGGCGACTTCGATAACGCGGCCGAGAATGTCTGTTGAGTGCCCGTAATTCCACTGATCGCCCGGTGAGAAGAGGAGGGGCAGTTTCGCAATGCGCGCGCACATTTCGCCGAGTGTCTCACCATCGCCTTCGCCGATATTGCCGATTTTTTCGCGTCTGTAGAGCGCGTCGACCTCGTGTTGCATCAGGAAGCCGTATGTGACGCCCGTCGTGTGTGTGAACGCGTCTTTGATCGTCATCGGGCGATCCGGCTTGCGGGTTTCATAATTGAGGAGGTCGCCGCCGACCCAGACTTCGGTGTCTGCAAACTCAGGAATAAAACGTGCGATCTCATGATCGAGGCGGATGCCCCCTTCATCGTGTAGCATCATGGCCGCAAGCGAGGTGATCGGCTTCGTCATGGAATAGATGCGGAAAATCGTATCCGCATTGATCGGGCTGCCACCGCCCAGTTCGGTCGTGCCGCGATAGGCCTCATGTACGACTTGTCCGTTGCGCGAGACCATCGTCGCCATGCAGGGCAGCTTGCCGCCTTTGATGTAGGCGTTTTCGAAATAATCCGGGATGTGGTCGAGGCGCTGCTGGTTCAGGCCGACATCGGCGGCGGTCAAATCGTATTCAGTATCGGGCATTTCTAGAGTTCCCCTCGTTTCGCAGCGCGGCTCAATTCGCGGGCGATGATGATTTGCTGGATTTGAGTTGTACCTTCGTAGAGGCGGAAAATGCGGGCATCGCGGAAGAAGCGTTCGACGCCATAATCGGCGACATAACCTGCACCGCCAAAGACCTGAACCGCGCGGTCCGCCACACGGCCCACAGCCTCTGAGGCAAACATCTTGCAGCAGGAGGCGAGCATGGTGACGCTCTCGCCCGCATCGCGTTTGCGCGCGGCGTCGAGGATCATACAGCGCGCGGCATAGGCTTCGGCCTGACTGTCGGCGATCATGGCCTGGATGAGTTGGTGCTGCATGATCGGTTTACCGAACTGCTCACGCTCCATCGAATAGGTGACCATTTCAGAGATCAGGCGCTCCATCATGCCGGTGCAGACCGATGAGATGTGCAGGCGGCCCTTGTCGAGGACGCTCATCGCAACTTTGAAACCCTCGCCTTCGCCTGCTACGCGCATTTCCGCGCCGACGCGCGCATTATCAAAGTTCACGTCGCAAATCTGCGCGCCTTGCTGGCCCATTTTCTTCTCAGGCTTGCCGACGCTGAGGCCCGGCGTGTCGCGCGGCACGATGAAGGCAGAGACACCCTTCGCGCCGGGCTCATCTGGATTGGTCCGTGCCATGACCGTAAACAAGTCAGCGACGTTCGCATTCGTGATGTAGCGCTTGCCGCCATTGAGAACGTAAGCATCGCCGTCTTTCGTCGCTTTGGTTTTGAGGCCACCCGCGTCTGATCCAGCTTCAGGTTCTGTGAGCGCGAAAGAGGTGACAATGTCACCGCTTGCGATGCCTGGCAGATATTTTTCTTTCTGCTCATCCGTACCAAAGAGGACGAGCGCCTGACTACCAATGCCGATATTGGTGCCAGCTGCAGACCGGAAAGCGGGCGATGTCCAGCCAAGCTCGAAGCCGACCATGCACTCGGTTTCCATATCGAGGCCGAGCCCGCCATATTCTTCAGGCACAGCAAGCCCGAACAGGCCGAGCTGCTTCATCTCTTCGACGATCTCAGTCGGAACTGCGTCCTCATCAGCCACTTGTGCTTCTGCGGGAACGCAGACCTCGCGCACAAAGCGGCGAACCTGTTCTACCAGCGCGGATCGAATATCGGGATCAAATGCCATGAATTGCCTCCATAAACGTATTGTACTGGAAGCGCAGCGATTGTCGATTGTGACGCAAAGGCAGGACGCTCCGCGATATACCAAATGGGCTATCGTCGGCTGGTGAATTCTGGGCTATCACGCCTGAAACGGAAGGGATTTCACCATGACAAGACTGCTTACACTCGCTGTCGCAACAGTTGCACTCAGCCTGCCAGCACTTGCGCAAGCCGCTCAAGCCAAGCCCGGTAATTGCGCGATCTGGCTCGAAGAAGCTGCTAAAACAGTCGAAGCGGACGCGCGCTTCACTGGGGACACAAAATCGGAGGTCATCAATGCGTTTGAAACTTTTGGGAAAGCCCAGCACAAGATCATGATGGATGGCATGGACAAGACCTATGCCGACTCTGCCGCTTTTGGGTGGAATAAAGCCAAGGTCGACCAGATGATCGCTGAGAATGAAAAAGCAATCCGCGCAGGTTTCAGGACCGCGACCATGGAACCGGATAAACTCTACATGGATCATATTCTGGCGATCAATAATTGTGCCCAGGCCAACGCACAAGACAGCCAGTTCGGTATGAAACGGACTGATTTCGTGACCGCGCTGGAGAAAGCCTACGCGATTGTCCAGCAGGGTTGATGGGCGCTACTTTAGAAAAGCAGGAACATCGCTTCCGAAACCGGTAACGCCTTCCGGGGCGGGTTCCAGGATTGGATCATCGTCCGGGCGTTTATAATCGCGTTTGCCCCGTTCGCGTTTTGGGCGATCGGGCTTTGCATCGGATTTCGACGGTTTCTCGACGGGATCGGATTTCGGCTCTTTGGCTTCAGTCTTCTCGGCTGTCTTGCCCTCATCTGAGCGGTCACGTCGCCCACGTCCCCTACGACCTCGACCTTCAGAGCGGTCACCGCGTCCGCGCCCTCGACTCCGACCGCCATCTTTTGGCAGGTCTTCAAGCTCAGCGACGAGGCCTTCGGGCATAAACTCTGCGATCTCTTGCTTGATCAGCATCAGGACACCGCGCCAGCTTTTCTCATCGTCGGGCCCAACGATTGTAAAACTCTCACCACTTCGTCCGGCACGTCCCGTGCGGCCAATGCGGTGAACATAGTCTTCATCGCGCACAGGCGGTGCGTAATTAAAAACATGGCCGACATCCGGAATATCAAGACCACGCGCGGCGACATCTGACGCAATCAGCAGCTGCAAGTCGCCATCGCGGAAACGATCCAGTGTCTTTGTGCGCTCCGATTGCGGCAAATCGCCATGGATCGGCGCGGCAGAGAAGCCGTGCTTGGTGAGCGATTTCGCAACAATATCGACTTCGCGTTTACGGTTGCAGAAGACAATGCCATTGACCACCTGGCGGGCTTCGATCACGCGGCGCAACGCGGTTCGCTTGGCTTTGTCGTCACCGCGCGGAAGTTTGACCACGTGCTGCGCAATTGTATCGGCCGTCTTGGATTGGCGCGCGACTTCAATGCGGACCGGGTCCCTCTGGAATGTCTTTGCCAGTTTCGCGATCGGCTTCGGCATGGTGGCAGAGAACAGGAGTGTCTGGCGCTTAGGCGGCAGGAGACCGCAAATCTTCTCAATGTCGGGAATAAAGCCCATGTCCATCATGCGGTCGGCTTCATCAATCGTGAAGACTTCAACGCCGGTCAGCAGGATCTTCCCGCGCTCGAACTGGTCAATCAGGCGACCCGGCGTTGCGATCAGAACATCAACGCCGCGCATCAAGAGCTTTTCCTGCTCCTTAAAGCTGACCCCGCCAATCAACAGCGCCATCGTCAGTTTTAGATCGGCGCCATATTGCTCGAAATTCTCCGCCACCTGTGCGGCCAGTTCACGTGTCGGGCAAAGGATCAGGCTACGTGGCATGCGCGCCCGCGCCCGGCCCTTGGCCAGCCGGTGCATCATTGGCAGGGTGAAGGCTGCGGTCTTTCCGGTTCCAGTCTGAGCAATACCCGTGACGTCGCCGCCCTTCATAATGACAGGGATGGCTTTTTCCTGGATCGGTGTCGGATGATCATAGCCAGCTGCATCAATCGCGCTTTGAATGCGCGCATCAAGGTTAAGCTCGGCAAAACTGATTTTCGGGGTTTCGGTTTGGTCGTCTGTCTGTTCAGTCAAAATAGTGTCCAGCTTGGAGTTGAATGTCGGGTTCGCCCCGGATGGGCGGGTCTGCCGACGTGTCATTCTCTCGTGCCGGCGAACATGTTGCGGCGCACATAACGGAATTTACGATCTCATGCTAGAGTTTGCCTGTATCCGTTTGTGTCTGATGACTGTTGCGTCGCTATGCAACACTGCGTTGCAAAACTGAAAATCATACAACCAGCGCATTGTGACAGGAAAATTGAAGCATTCTGTTGAAAATAAGCGGATTTTCTGTTATAAGATCATTAATGTGATTAATACGAGCCATGCAACTTGCCGAAAAACACTCTTCGGCACCATGGCTCGTTTGCGTAGAAAAGAGGTAAGCATCCATGGCAAAATCAGAAACAGCAGAGCTTGATTTCAAAGCTGGACAGAAGATTGTTTATCCTGCCCATGGCGTTGGAACTGTGACATCGATTGATCAACAGCAAGTCGCTGGCATGACACTCGAAGTCTATGTTGTGTCTTTCGATCAGGATAAGATGATCCTTCGCGTCCCCACTAACCGTGCCATTGCTTCTGGTATGCGCGCGCTGGCTGGTGACAAACTGGTCGAAGATGCGCTGAAAACACTCGGCGGGAAGGCCCGCATTAAGCGGACAATGTGGTCGCGCCGCGCGCAAGAATACGAAGCCAAGATCAATTCCGGTGACCTAATTTCTATTGCGGAAGTTGTTCGTGACCTTCACCGTCTTGAGGATCAGCCTGAGCAATCCTATTCAGAGCGCCAGCTTTACGAGAGCGCGCTTGATCGCATGGCGCGCGAGCTTGCTGCGGTTGAGAGCATTGATCACGACACAGCGATGGATCGCCTCGCAGAATCGCTTGCAAAAAAGAAGGCAGCCGCTTGAAAGAGTGACGCTGAAAGCGAATAAAACCGATTAGAAAAGCCCTGCATCATGCGGGGCTTTTTTGCTTTTGGGATGCCGATAAAATTTTTCAAGGAAATTTCTGATCCAATTCTTTATCGTATCCGTAAACCTTTATGAACAGCCCATTAATGGACTTTCGGAGAAGATTTATGGCGACAGCGCAGCCCAGCGGGCCAGAGCATAGACGGTACGTTCGCAAAGCAATGAAAGCTCCTATGCTGGAGGCCGATCATGAATTGGATCTGGCGCGTCGTTGGCGTGAGAAGAATGATGAGCGCGCACTGCATGAACTGACGACGGCCTATATGCGCCTCGTGATTTCGATGGCGTCGAAGTTTCGTCACTATGGGCTGCCTCTGTCTGATCTTGTCTCAGAGGGGAATGTTGGTTTGATGCAAGCCGCAGCGCGTTTTGAGCCTGCCCGTGAGGTCCGGTTTTCAACCTATGCCGCGTGGTGGATCCGGTCATCGATTCAGGATTATGTTCTAAGGAACTGGTCGATCGTGCGAACAGGCACGACCGCTGCACAAAAGTCGCTCTTTTTCAATCTTCGTCGTTTGAGGGCGAAAATTGATGACACAGGCGACGGCGTCATGACCGCTGAGAACAAGCAATGGGTCTCAGAGCATTTGGGCGTACCGATCCGCGACGTTGAATCGATGGCATCTCGCTTGTCGGCCTCTGATCGGTCACTAAATGCGCCGCTTGCAACGGATGGGGATGCACAGTGGCAGGATCTGTTACCGGATGAAAGCGCAACGCCGGAAGAAATGGTTCAGGAGAGCCGTGATACAGAACGCCGCAAAGAGTGGATCGCGGAAGCCCTGAAGAGCCTCAATGAACGCGAAACCCTGATCATTATGGAACGCCGCCTGACAGACGATACGGTTACATTGGAAGTCCTAGGTAAGCGTCTTGGGATTTCTAAGGAACGCGTGCGCCAAATTGAGCATCAAGCGCTCGGCAAGTTACGCAAAGCGCTCACGTCTATGGTCGGTGATCCTGAAAAAGCGGGTCTTATCCCTGCCTCTTAATCTCTGGTGGGTACCAGTTTAATCGCGCGTGTTTGTCCGAACTCATTGTCACCATATCCAATCGCGACCCCGTCCTCATTAATCGCGGTAATCCTGATGTCCGACCAGCTGCGCGTGTCTCTGGCGGCACTTCCTAGGAATTTACCGTTACGGTCTCCTGGCGACCACACGAACAGTGCGCTCTCTCTTTCCAGGGCGTATTGCCAGAATTTTGCAAAGTCAGCGCGCAGGCGTGCCTTTTCTTCTTCGGGCAACTGAACAAAGGCTGCAAAGTTCGTGTAAGTCGCTTCGCCAAAAACCGTACCGCATGGGCCGACTGTTATCCAATTCACGTCCCAGCCATCGCCTGGAAGCGTTGTGACAGGCGCCAAGTCATCGTTTTCGGTCAGATATATTGCAGGATTTACAACCGTTCCAGTCGCCATCGCGAAGACACGGCCATCATTGTCTATGCCGCTGACTTCAGCGTTTAAGAGGTCATCAGGAAGCGCGCTCGTCACGCGACCCTTGTCCGTCCATCTCCAGAGGAAAAGTTCGCCTCTATTGCCAAGCAATCCACCAATCTCACCATCATTATTGATGCCTGCCAATTCGATCTCATCTGTCGTCTCGAATAGAACGCTGGCAGCTTCTTCAAAAGCACATGTCGCAACGGTGTAGCCCGTCTCCGTTTCGAACAGAGCGACCGCATGATCGCTATTGTCACTGATCGCGAAGGATTTGACCTCCCAGTCGGCGGCTCCGTCGACTTTGCAGAAGTCTTTGACGTCGATTTCGCCACCTTTGCGATCAATCAGTGTTGTTGCGCGCGCTGGCAGAAAGCCCTCTTGCACAAGTGTATATTTGGTTAGCCGCATGCGATCGCCGATCAGGCGGATCGTTTCCCTTATGGCTGTTTGATCCGGGTTCTCGATCGGAGCTGCTTTTCCGTTTCGACCGATCAGATATTCGGAGGCTTGCTGACTGATCCCGCCCGGCATGGTTTGTAAAATAATCCGGCCACGGTCATCGATCGCAATGGCACGACTTTCTGCTTGGTTCTCTATAACGTCGCCGAGATCAACGAGATCATACTTTTCCGGTGGCGTTTTACAGTTCGCAAATGCGCCTTGAACTCCGAAACCAAAGGCCAGCAATACGGTCAGGCTGGATTTCATAATCATGGTCGATGCCTCCAGGCTTAATCTCACTGTCATCTTGCAAGCAATCAACCCCTTACCCACATCACGATCAGAAGAAGCCGCCGCTGAGCGGGGCTTTGACCGAAAACCGTGCAGCAACTGCTGGCGGGTACAGACACGATAATCTGCCTTTGAAAGGGGATAGACATGAATTTCGAGACCTACACAGAGCGTGCGCAGGCGATCCTGCAGGCCGCTCAAACGACCGCCCTTGCCAATTCCAATCAAGTCTTTGCGCCTGAGCATATACTCAAAGCGATGCTTGAGGATCGTGATCAGTTGGCTGCAAACCTGATCCGCGCAGCAGGTGGACAGCCCGAACGTACGGCGCAGCTGAATGATGAGGCCTTGCGCGCGATCCCTAAAGTCAGTGGCGGGCAAAGTGGTCTGCGACTTGATCAGCTCTCTACAAAATTGTTCGCCGATGCCGATTCTGGCGCCAAGAAAGCAGGCGACAGCTTCGTAACGGTTGAGCGTCTCTTGATCGCGCTTTCGGGTCTGTCTGGATCGAAGGCGGCTGATGCGTTGAAACAATCGGGTGTTTCGAAGAACGCGCTTGAGGCCGCCGTCACGCAGCTTCGCCAGGGGCGAACAGCCGACAGCGCCAATGCTGAAGAGGGCTATGAGGCGCTGAAGAAATACACGCGCGACCTGACGACCGACGCACGCTCCGGCAAACTCGATCCGGTTATCGGAAGAGATGAAGAAATCCGCCGGGCCATTCAGGTTTTGTCGCGGCGGACAAAGAATAATCCCGTTCTGATTGGAGAGCCCGGTGTCGGAAAAACCGCCATCGCAGAGGGCCTCGCGCTTCGGATTGTAAACGGTGATGTGCCAGAAAGCCTGAAAGATAAACGTCTGCTCGCGCTCGATATGGGGGCGCTCATTGCGGGTGCGAAATTCCGCGGCGAGTTTGAGGAGCGCCTGAAAGCCGTCCTGAAAGAGGTTGAACAGGCCGAAGGGGGTGTTGTTCTTTTCATTGACGAAATGCACACGCTCGTCGGCGCAGGCAAAACCGATGGTGCGATGGATGCGTCTAACTTGATCAAACCGGCGCTCGCGCGTGGGGAGCTGCACTGTCTTGGTGCAACAACGCTGGATGAGTATCGCAAATATGTTGAAGGCGATGCCGCGCTCGCTCGCCGGTTTATGGCCGTCTATGTCGATGAACCAACCGTTGAGGATACGATTTCTATCCTGCGTGGCCTGAAAGGGCGCTATGAGGCCCATCACGGTGTACGCGTGAGTGATGCCGCGATTGTGTCCGCTGCCACGCTGTCTAATCGCTACATCACGGATCGCTTTCTGCCCGACAAAGCCATCGACCTGATGGATGAATCTGCCTCGCGCCTGCGCATGCAGGTTGATAGCAAACCTGAGGAGTTGGACGAGATTGACCGCCGCCTAATGCAGCTTCGCATTGAGGCTGAGGCGCTTAAAAAAGAAAAAGATGACGCCTCCAAAGATCGCTTGAAAACCATCGAAGGTGAGATCGCGACCCTGCAAACCCAATCCGATGAGCTGACGACCGCGTGGGCGGCTGAGAAGGATAAGCTCAAAGGTGCCGCAAGTGCCAAGGAAGAGCTTGATCGCGCCTATGCTGATATGGCCGAAGCCCAGCGTGTCGGCGATCTGGCCAAAGCGTCTGAGATTAAATTCGCGACGATACCAGCACTTGAAAAACGCATCGCCGATGTCGAAAGCCGCGACGAGAATGATGCGTCCGAAGGCCTCGTCTCAGAAGTTGTGCGCCCCGATCACATTGCCGCCGTTGTCAGTAAGTGGACAGGTATCCCGATCGATAAAATGCTAGAGGGCGAACGCGAAAAATTGCTGCGCATGGAAGAAGCCTTGCGGGCCCGTGTCGTAGGTCAGGAAGATGCCCTTCAAGCGGTTTCTAATGCGGTCCGCCGCGCGCGTGCGGGCTTGCAGGATCCGAATAGGCCAATAGGCAGCTTCCTCTTTGTCGGCCCGACCGGGGTTGGTAAAACAGAGCTCACCAAGGCGCTCGCCGAATTCCTGTTCGAGGATGACAGCGCCGTGCTGCGTCTCGACATGTCCGAATTTCAAGAGAAGCATTCTGTCGCCCGCCTGATCGGGGCGCCTCCGGGCTATGTCGGGTATGATGAGGGGGGTGTATTAACCGAAAGCGTGCGTCGTCGCCCGTATCAGGTCGTTCTGTTTGATGAAGTTGAGAAAGCCCATCCCGACCTGTTCAATACGTTGCTTCAGGTGCTCGATGATGGTCGCCTAACTGACGGTCAGGGGCGGACGGTCGACTTTAAGAACACCGTTATCATCATGACCTCAAACCTCGGTGCAGATACGATTGCGAGCGGTGAAGAAGGTGACATGAGTGGTGCTGTGAAGGAGCATGTCATGGCTGCGATCCGCGCCCATTTCAGGCCTGAATTTATCAACCGAATCGATGAGACCGTCTTCTTTAACCGCCTCGGGCGCGGCGAAATCGATCACATCGTCGATATTCAGATGAAGCGTCTCGGCGGCCGTCTGAAAGACCGCAAGATGAGTGTCACGCTGTCCGAGCCCGCGCGCCAATGGCTCGCCGATAAAGGCTACGATCCGGTCTACGGTGCCCGTCCGCTGAAACGCGTGATCCAAAAAGAGCTGCAGGATCCGCTCGCGCGCCTGCTGCTGGAAGGGCGTATTCATGACGGCGAAGAGATCAAGGTCGACGTTGACGCTGGCAGCCTATCTATCAACGGTGTGCCGAATGAGTTTGCCAAAGGTGCAGCTGCGCTCAATTAGGCTCTTGAACAATTGGGAGAGGCCATATTTCCTATCTTTAACCAAAGGGGATAGAATATGGCCTTGTTCCGCATTATTGGATTTGCTTTCGCACTGTTAAGCGTTGCGCTGCCGGCGCACGCGCAAACCACAGCTGAAAAATACGGCACCATGCCGGAAACGTGGGACGCGCAGATCTCTCCGGATGGGAAACACCTCGCGCTGGGCTGCTCTCCGACTGGTGTAAGAGCGATTTGCCTTTATCAGCTCGATAGTGATGCCCGCCCACGGCTCATCGCGCCGCCGGATGATGGACGCATCGAAAGCGTCAGTTGGGCGAGCGGCCAGTATCTGCTCTATACGGTCGAGGTCTTTGACAAGGTTGGTACGTCCAGCGGCCTTGTCGACGTCAATATTCGGCGTTTGGTCGCCTATGACCTTGGAAAATCAAAAAGCACAATGTTGATGCGCAATGTCGGCAATTTCTCGAATATTACGAAAGTTGACTCGCTTCTAACTGAAGAGTCTGACCGCATAATGATGAACGTCTCATACCAGTTAGACGATGTAAGAGTGATAGGGTCATTGACAAATCGAGCCCCCTTTGCTGGTCAGCACATCGTCTACAAAGTGAATCTCAAGAATGGTAAAGCTCGCCCAAACTCGACCTTTGTGAGCGAAGTCTTCGATTCCGTTCATAACGCGCAAGGAAGCCGCCTAGCCGAAATCGAACGCGACTTCAAACAGCGCACGTTCAAAGTGTTTAGCACTATAGGAGACCGTCAACTCGTTTTTGAACGGGATAATGTGCAACTGCCGCCATTCTACATCGATGGGCTGTCTGAAGATAAGCAGTCCCTGATTGTGAGTTTCGATGACGGTGAACGCTTTGGCCTGTACACGCTCTCCTTGATCGATGGTGCGATTGCTCCGGTCTTGTATCGGGACAGTCCGGTAGGATATGTCCTGACCATTGATGACCCTTTTACAAATGAGGTAATCGGCTACGCTTATACCGATGACCTGCCGGGTAATGTCTATCTGAATGAGACATTTGCCGAGGCACAGACCTTCACGCGAAACGCCCTCGAAGCAGATCGTGTCATTCTGCAATCATGGTCAAATGACCTCAGCCAATTCACGCTCGCGACGTATAATCGAGGGCAACCGGTTCAGTATTATATTTACGACAAGAATGTCCCATCGATCTCCCCTATCGGCGGTGAGGCACCTTGGATAGCGACCTCCGACCTCGGACAAGTCGAAACGGTGACTTACGCTGCAAGCGACGGCCTCGAAATTGAAGCGTTCCTCACCTATCCAAATGGAAAGTCCAAGGCTGATGGACCTCTTCCTCTAGTCATGCTGCCTCATGGTGGGCCCGAAGCGCGCGACCGCGCGACCTATGATTGGCTGGCTCAAGCTGTCGCGTCTCAGGGTTATCTCGTCATGCAACCCAATTTCAGAGGCTCAGCCGGCTACGGTGCAGAATTCCGTAATGCCGGATACGGCGAGTTTGGCGGCAAGATGATTGATGACATCACAGACGGCGCTGCATGGGCGGTCGCACAGGGCTTAGCCAAGCCGGGCTATTGTTCGGTGGGCTGGTCCTATGGGGGATATGCAGCCCTGATGACGGGCTTAAAAGATGCATCAAATGCGGGGTGCCTCGTTTCCATCAATGGTGTCACAGATGTCGGTATGGTGTTTGACGATGGTGACTCCCGAAGCTCAAGCTTTGCCTATTGGGAAAATTACGTTGGTGACTTTTTCAAAACGCAGCGTTCGGAACGCCGCATGATCAGTCCAGCGCCGCGTGGGAGTGAGTATCGCGTTCCGGTCCTACTTCTTCATGGCGATGAAGATACAACCGTCCCGGTCGGACAATCAAAAGCGCTTTACAGCGCGCTGAGCAATTCAGCTGATCCTCGCCTTGTTGTCTTTGACGGCGATGATCACCAACTCGCGCGCACAACCTCACGGGTCAAAGTACTTGAGGAAACGCTTGCGTTCCTAGGCCAGCACCACCCGTCGCGCTAGTTTTTCAGCGCGGCTAAAGTATCCAGATCGTCTGAATTAGGCTGAGCGTCGCGTACGATATCAATGCTGTCACGCTTAACCTCGAACGCCGCCATCATATCAGGCGTTTCGGCCAGCTTCCGCCCGGTCGGTAGCTTCAAGCGCATGGCGTTCACAGGCTTGCCGTTTATGTAGACTTCATAGTGCAGGTGCGGGCCTGTGGAGGCGCCTGTTGAGCCGACATAACCGATGACCTGGCCTTGGCGAACCCGCACGCCACTGCGCACAGCGCGACCATAGCGTGAAAGGTGCGCATAGGCCGTCTTATAGCCGTTCGCGTGGCGGATGCGGACATAGTTGCCATAGCCGCCATAGCGGCTTGCACGCTCGACTGTTCCATGGCCAGCCGCAAAGACCGGTGTCCCTGTCGGTGCAGCGAAGTCTGTTCCTTTGTGCAGGCGATTAAAGCCACTGATCGGGTGGCGGCGCATGCCGAATGAGCTGGATAGGCGCGCGCCATTGATCGGGGTTTTCATCAGGAATCGCGTCGCGCTTTCGCCATTGGCTTGAAAATAGTCCGTCTCTCCCGTGTCGGGCGGCGTAAATCGATAAAAGCCCTTGTCGATCACCTTCCCGTTCAGCGCGGCATAAATCAGATTTCCATCACGAAGCGGGTTCCCGCGCTCATCGGTGATACGCTCATAGACGAACTCAAACGCATCACCCGGATGTATTTCTCTCTGAAAATCAACGTCATAGGCAAAGACGGAGGCGAAATCGACAACTTGCTGATCACCTGCACCAAGCGCGCGGGCATCGACATAAAGGCTCCGCTGGATTGTGCCGCGAACGATAGTGGGTGTCGTGACCTCTTTTGCTTTCAAGTTAAAAGCGCGCCAATCACCCCTGAAATCACGTTTGGCGAGGATTTGACGCCCCGTCGTTTCGCTCACGCCTATTGCGTTCAGCGCATCCCCATCGAGCCATGCTGTAACCGAAAGGCCTGCTTGAACCCGTCTCGGATCAATCAGGTCGGCCTCATTCAAAACGGCCCAGGCCCTCGCGGATTCGGCCCGATCCAAGCCAAGGCGATCGGTTAATCCAGACAGTGTTTCTCTGCGCTTGAGGTCCCCGGTCACCTTCATAAGCTTCGCGGGCGCGGCGAACCCATCCGGAAATTCAACCTGTAATGGGGTTGTCGGAGCAGGGTCGCTATCGGCCAAAACTGAAGTTTCTTCGGCAGATCGGAGCCAAAGAGCCAACCCGCCAAACAGAAAGGCCGCCCCGACCAGAACGGTCAGACTCCGCATCCCACGCGAGCGTGGCCAAGGGAGAGATCGCGGCAGTTTCATCACAGCTTTCATTAAAATGATCCAGTCTCGCCACTTATCAATCGTAAAGCCCTTTAGAACTCACTAAATAAAATGTGAGGCTTTCGTTATGGGAGCTTCAGGTTGGGTCTTTGAGACAGGGGAAATGGTGCGCAGGGCTCTGATCATACTCGCTATTTTGCTGTTCATGCTCTTACTCGGGGCAGGGGGCGCATGGCTTATGCGTGGGTCGATCGTGCAGTATTTTCTAGCCCAGGCGTGTCAGGATCGCGGCTTCATTTGTGAGACCGAGCGCGCCGATGCATCCCTATCGAGTATCGCTTTGGAGAGGTTAAGCGTCACGGACACCTCAAACACGCCTGTTGCGAGTGGTAATGTTCGGATC
>JBCBCO010000039.1:0-16300 GCA_038630445.1 Pseudomonadota bacterium
CCAAACCGAAGCAACACTTACCGCGACAGATGTCGATTCACGCGTGGGTGACCGCATTCGCAGACGCCGTATCTTGATGGGGCTTACGCAAGATCAACTGGGTGAGGCGCTTGGCATTTCTTATCAACAAATCCAGAAATATGAGACCGGCGCCAATCGTGTCAGTGTTGGACGTTTGTATCTGATTGCTCAGAAGCTCGGCGTTAATCCCGGATGGTTTTTCGACGGCGCCCTTTCAGATGCCAGTCGTGATGATATTGGCGAACTGGGCTCCTCGCGACTGCTTATGGACTTTGTCCGCAATTTCTCTCGGATTGAGGATGAGCGTTTGAGAACGGCAATTGTTGCTCTGGTGCGCGCAATGGCGGATGCGGAAAGTCCGGACCTTGTGAGTGGCGCGATCGCTGGACTTGCACCGGTAACAGAGCAGCGCTCCGACGCTTAGAGTTTCAAGTATTTCTAAAACGAAAAAGGGAGCCAGATTGGCTCCCCGTTCCCACTCTACAAATTCTACTATGCTTTCAGTATCATAGAGTCGCGTTAACACAAAACTAAAGACGCAGCCCGGCTTTGCCAGTCAGCGTTAGAGACATTGATTGCACGATGATGGGACCAATATTACTGGACCTTTCATATAAGAATGATCATGATCGCTAATCTAACAAACCCTCCTTACGCGACTTTACCGTCTGACTTACATGCGGCCCTGCCGCTGACCGAGTTTCCAGATGCGAAATTTTTTGAGCTGAATGACGCGCTTCGCCGCGAATTCAGCCTGATATTGGATCCATCTTCCGAAATCGCGGTGAAGACTCTAAGCGGGCAACTTAGCGGGCACAGCGGCGCTTTGCTGGCAATGGCTTATGCCGGTCATCAGTTCGGCCAGTATGCGCCGCGTCTGGGCGATGGGCGCGCAATGCTAATCGGCGATGTGACAGATCAGAGCGGGCTTGCTCATGAACTGCACCTCAAAGGATCTGGCCTGACGCCCTTTTCGCGTGGCGGGGATGGTAAGGCGACTCTGGGCGCAGCGGTCCGTGAATATCTCATCAGCGAAGCCATGGCGGGTCTGGGCGTGGCGACATCACGAAGTCTCGCAATCCTTACAACAGGTGAGACGATCATCCGTGAGACACCGAAGCCCGGCGCTATTCTCGCCCGGACCGCTCGCAGTCATTTACGCGTCGGGACGTTTCAATACGCCCGCGCCAATCACGATACAGAAACCCTTCGCGCGCTCGCTGATTTCGCGATTGAGCGGCTTGATCCCGAACTGATGGACGCAGGCGAAGATCGCTATGCGCAAATGTTGAACCGCGTCGCTGAACGTCAGGCAGAGCTGATCGCGCAGTGGATGTCGTTCGGATTCATTCATGGGGTGATGAACACGGACAATATGACTCTGTCTGGCGAAACGATTGACTATGGGCCTTGCGCCTTCATGGATGACTTCCATCCCGCCCGCGTGTTCAGCTCAATCGATTATTACGGGCGCTATGCGTGGAATAAGCAGGCCGAAATCGGACTTTGGAATCTGTCGCGTCTGGCAGAGGCTATATTGCCCCTGTTCGCAAACGGGGAAGATGATCAGATCAAGGCCGCTGAAATCGCGCTGAAGGACTATCCGGATCGGTTCAAAGCGGCCTGGACGGGTGCAATTGGGCGTAAGCTCGGTCTACCTTCCGGTGATCAGAACGCCTTCATCACAGCGACACTTACAGCGTTCATGGAGGCTAAAGTCGACTTCACGAGGGTATTCACAGCTCTAACGCGGCATGCAGGCGGCGGCGATCAAAGCGCTGTGATCGCAGAGTTTGAAACACCTGAGCAAGGCAAGACTTGGCTTGCTCAGTGGGAAGCAGTCACGGGCGGTCGCGATGCCCTTTCAGAGGACACCAAAGCCGCCATGCGCACTGTGAATCCCGTTCGTATTGCTAGAAACCACCAAGTCGAAGCGGCGATTGAGGCGGCAGAGGCCGGTGACAAGGCGCCATTTGAGGCTCTGCTCTTAGCGCTAGAAACGCCATTTGAAGAAGATAGCCGGTTTGAAGCCTTTGAGGCTGCACCGCAGCCTGATGAGGTCGTTCATCAGACTTTCTGCGGAACCTGAGACTTTTCCGTCACACCCGTTAAACGTGCGTCACATCTTAGACCGGAATAGGCTTGACGGACCCGAAACCTGTGTCAGCCTAATCTCCGCAGCATCGTAGAGGTTCAGGCATTGATTGGCATCGTCGTCGTCAGTCACGGAAAACTCGCACGCGAATTTGTTCGCGCGGCAGAGCACGTCGTTGGTGAACAACCAGCATTCCGATCGATATCGATTGAAGCCGAAGACGACATAGATGCGCGCCGTGATCAAATTCGGGAAACAGCCAAAGCTTGCGATAGCGGCAAAGGCGTCATCATCCTAACCGATATGTTCGGGGGGACCCCGTCCAATCTGGCGCTCAGCAATCTGGCACCAGGAAAGGTCGACGTGGTCGGCGGCGTTAATCTGCCTATGCTCATCCACCTTTTGCAGATCCGCGAAGAGCTGACCTTGAGCGAGGCGGCACAGGCAGCTGCTGACGCAGGACAACGCTATATCCGAATTGGCTCAGAGGCCTTCGGCAAAAGCAAATGAGCGACACACAAATCAATCGTGTTGTGACAATCTCCAACCGGAAAGGGTTGCACGCGCGCGCATCGGCGAAACTGGCCAAGCTTGCAGCAACCCTACCAACCAAGGTCACCGTTACTCATCAGGGCGAGTCGGCCGACGCTCGCTCCATCATGGATCTTTTATGTTTGGGAGCAGCGCTTGGCACAGACATTACCATCAGCGCCGGCGGGCCAGAGGCTGAAATGGCGCTCGATAAAGTTGAAGGTCTAATCGAGGATGGCTTCGGCGAACTGGATGACGATTGTTCGACTTGATGTGAGACGGCCTCGTTAAAGCACCATAGGCGCGAGCCAGAACCCGATCGCCGTAATCACACCAATCCCGATTAGATTAATCACCAGACCGCGTCGCATCATCTGTTCTATTGTGACTTCATTCGTGGCGTAGATGATTGCATTCGGTGCGGTGGCGACAGGCAACATGAACGCGCAACTCGCTGCAATCGCGGCCGGTGCCAGCAAGCTCTCCGGCGCAACACCGACGCCAACAGAAAGTGCGCCGAGAATTGGGGCCAGCGTCGTCATGGTCGCGACATTGCTGGTCAGCTCCGTCAGGAAAATCACGAGTGCGACAACCCCGGCAATGAAGAGAAGCGGCGGCCATCCGCCCATGATGGAAAGCTGCTCCCCAATCCATGTCGATAGTCCTGTAATGCTCACAGCACGACCAAGCGCAATGCCCCCGCCAAACAGCAGCAACACGCCCCATGGGAGTTTGACTGCTTCCTCCCAGGACAGGAGCGCGCGCCCGTGCCCCGATCCTGCAGGGATGATAAAGACCAACACGGCACCGAAAATGGCGATCATCATGTCGACTTGTGCACCACTATAAGCGCTCAAGGTGTCCCAACCGAGCGAAACTGAAAGCTGCACCCACCAGAGACGGCCGACCCAAAGCGTCGCAATCAAGGCGAAGATCAGCGCAATGCGGATCTCCGGGCCCGTCATGCATCCAAGACGATCGCGCGCGGTGCGCACGGCCTGCACAGCCCCATGAGCATCAGGCAAACGCCCCAGCCCTCTTGTGACGGCCCACCAAGCCGCCGGCACCAAAAGCAGAGCGGCAGGAAGCCCAAAGGTCATCCATTCTAAAAATCCGATCTTCGCCCCGGCATTTTCCTGCAGCCAGTCCATCGCGATCAGGTTTGTCGGAGTGCCAATCGGTGTCGCAACGCCCCCGATTGAGGCTGCATAACAGACCCCCAATAGTAGAGCGACTGTGAACCGATTGTCTTCTGCGCGCAGGGCTGCGGCTGCAGACAAAGCAATCGGCACCATCATCAAAGTCGTGGCCGTATTTGAAATCCACATCGACAGGAGTGCTGTGGCAAGCATGAAGCCACCGATCAATGCGCGAGGCGATCTGCCAACGACGGACACGACATTCAGGGCGATACGCTTGTGCAAGTCCCACCGCTCAATCCCGAGCGCGAGAATGAAGCCACCGAGCAATAACAGGACAATGTGATGTGCGTAGGCGGCGCCGACCGCATTCGGACTGCCTGCTCCAATCAGAGGTAAGACGATGAGCGGTAGCAGCGACGTGACCGGGATCGGGATCGGCTCAGTTGCCCACCAGATCGCCATCCAGACCATCAAGGCACCGGTGCCCCAAGCGGCGAACGTTAAACCTTCGGGTGCTCCGGCCGCTAGCATGATAGCAGCCAAAGCCGGACCGGCCCAGAAACCGAGTCTTTTTGAAATAGGGCGTTTGGCGCTCATGCACCTATGGGATGATGGAAAGGCAGACTGTCAAGCTGCGACAATGATGCGACAGCGCTCAATGGTGTTTTGAACGTCTTTGTTCACGCGCCAGCATAGCGCGACCTTCCCGCGCCCATCTCGCACGTTGTTGCGCAATCGCAGGCGGAACACGGCGTCTGATCTTGGGTTTCTGTTTTGGCTCAGGCGCTGGTACGACCGGGATTGGGTCACTGACTTTTGGAGCGTCTACGGCAACTTCCAGCTCAGGCACAGGCTCCTGTTTTTCCGAACGTCCACGAAGCATCCAGACGGCTACGCCCAGTAAAACAGCGCCTGCTGCACCCCCAATCGCAGCGCCTTCCCAGACACCGAGATCGCGCCACCAGCCTGCCTCGAAATCAACCAGAAACGCGCACGGGAAGCCTGAAATACAGCCCATAGCATACCATAAAACGCCACCCCGGCGACGCTGTGAGACCATCATTGCTGAGGCATATAAACAGAGCGCGGCGAGGAAGTATGGTGCCCCGTAGGCAATGCCAAGCTCGCGCCAATTCACGTCCGGTACCGCTTGCATGGCCTCGGCCTCGATCATGAACGCAAGCATCATCATGATGCTGGGCCAACGGATTGCAGCCATAGCTCCAAACGCGAAAGCAATCGCGTAAATAGCAATCAGTAGAGCAATTGTCTGTCGCGGCATGATCTATGATTAACACAAGGCCATTGACGCAGCATGAATATCATTGAACTGATTTGCCATGTTCAAAACGACGCCGACTGCTCCGCTCTTTCTCACGCTCGCCGGGATTTTGCCTTTTATTGGGCTTAGCGCGGGGGTCGCATGGTTTCGCGAAGATATCGCGCTGTCGATCACGTTCGCGCTTTGGCTGTTGATATACGGCGCGGTGATTTCGAGTTTTGTTGCCGGGATCCGTTGGGGTGTTGAGATTGGACGGAATGAGACGCCGTCAGGCTTTGTGCTCTTCGTCTCCATCGTGCCGCCATTGTTGGCATGGCTGATCGTCGGTCTGTATTTTCGTTATCCCTCGCGACCAGAAGGGTTCCTCGCGCTCGCTGTCCTCTTTGCAGGACTGTATATCTGGGATCGGGGCAGCGAAGACTTGCCGGAATGGTATCGGGACTTGCGGGTCTGGCCGACACTTGGTGCGGGCTTGAGCCTCGTGCTCGCTTACGTCTTACTCCGCTAGCGCCGGGATCGGGCCGCGATCAAAAGTGACGCCGGCCGCACGAAAGCTCATGAACGCGAGCCCGATTTGCATCACCATATTCCACCCTGCCATGGATAGACCGTAACGGCCTTGCCAAGGGTCGCTTAAACAACTCGGCACGGCTTGCGGTTCATCAATTGCGCTCAACAGATCATCAATGGCCAGTGGATCGACGGCTTGTACCACACCACAACCCGAAGGCGCCGGCCAGAAGCCGTATTCAACGCCTGCATGATACCCTGCCACAACCGCACCGGTGACGAAAATAAGCCCGAGCATGATATTGATCGCGAACAGGAAGCGCGGGTTCTGACGATACTGCCACAGGATCAAGGCCGTTGCGGCCATTGCTGCTGCTGCCCAATACACTTCACGTTGACGCAAACAGAGAGGACACGGTGCCATAAGGCCGAAGACCTCAAACCCATGCGCAGCACCCAAGATTGCAAGGCTGGCCAACAAAGCCAGTGCTGGCCATCGCCATGTCTGCAAGTATGAGTTTATAAAGTAAGTCACATCACTCGCCTTATACGAGTGATGAGAATGGCTCACAAAATCGGTTTTGTCACTGCGTCAACCTTGCGCGGTGTGGTGTGGCGCTTGCGTTAAGCTCCATCGTGGCCAAATAGCAGGCCTAAGAATTCGCGAGTCCCAAGCTCGAAAATAACTGTGCCAAAGAAAAAGATCCCGAAAAGAAGAAGAGAGACCCAGAGCGTCCCGATAACCAGGCCTAGGATAACCATCACTCCGTCACGTGACATCAGACCAAAACAGGCAATCGCCACAGCAATTCCTGGCGTTGTGTTCGTTAGCGGTAACGGTAGCAGGATTGAGGCACAGAAGACGGTCAGGAACAGCGCCAGCACACGCTCGGCTTTATGCCCTGTGAGCCATGTCAGGCGCGGTCGGCTAACGCGCTCCAACCAGCCAAACCATTTTCGACCGAAGCTCGCCATTCGGGTCAGGCCCGCTTTATCAATCTTACGACTACCAAACTTCTCCGGCAGCCATGGCTCTTCGCGCCCGGCCAGCATTTGCAGCGTCAGGGCCATCATCGGCAGGGAAACAATCTGAGGGACCAGATAAAGAAAAGGGATCGCACAGGGTAGCGCCAGCAGAAACAGCGCCGCACCGAAAGCGCGCTCATTCAATTGATCGAAAATCGCATGCAGGCTTAAGCCTTCCGGCTCAGCCTGTTCAGCCATCACCTCAAGGCCCTGCAAAAATGTCTGCGGCTGATCCTGCTCGGCCATCGCTTAACTCCCGGCGCATGTGGTTTGAGCCGTTTAATCCTAATCAACCTATAAAGAGGTAAACTTATCCAAGCGCTCTCATGAAACGCAGCTTATCATCTGCGACAGCCTCTTTCTGGATATCGCGCAATTGGTCAATCGCGCTCATGAAGTCAAGGTGGCTCGGCTTTCGTTCCAAATAATCCGAAATTTTCAAAATGTTGATCGGTTGTCGTCGGATCAGATCGACGACACGGTTAAAGGCGTCTTGCACATCGTAGTTATCGATAAAGAAGCAGGCGGTTTGCGTTGGCGTTAGAACGTAAAAGTCCTTCTCAGCACGGGGCGTGAACCGTGTAATGTCAAATGGAGAAGCGCCCAGCGCATGCGCCTTGGGAATGATGCACTTCACATTGAGTGCCGTATTGTCGAAAATCGTACCGGAGCTTTGCTTGAATCCATTTTTGGCGAGTACCTTGGCCAAATACTGGCGCATCGGCGGTGACAGCATGTCAGCGTCGGCGCGATCATAACTGGTATCGTCAAACACCGAAATCAGCCGCAGATGGCGATCGGCGAGGAACAGGTATTTATCAATCGGACCGGTCACCGGTGTTTCGAAAGCTGACATGTGTGAGAGATTAGGGCCAGGCTTGCATTAGCCCATGCGTCATATGCACTATTCGGCTGGTGCAGCCTCCTGCACGGCCTGCATGGTACGGTGCTCTTCCCGCATACCGAGATAGAGACTGACGCAGCAGGCGAGCAGGATGACAGTGAACGGAAGGGCAGCCGTAATCGTCCCAGCTTGCAATGTGTAAAGCGCGCTCGTGCTTGTTCCACCATATAGGAGTGCTGAAGCCGTGATTCCGATCATGCAGGCCCAGAACACTCTTTGGATCACGGGCGCGTCCGTCTTCCCGCCCGAGGTAATCGTATCGATCACAAGTGCTCCGGAATCAGCTGACGTCACGATGAAAACAATCAGCAGAACAATCGCAATAATCGAGGTCACCATGCCGAACGGCAGCGCTTCCAGCATTTTAAAAAGCGCCGTCGCCGAACCACCGCTCTCACCAAGCCCTCCAGCCAGTGCACCAATATCATTGGTCGCCTGAAAGATAGCTGTCTCGCCAAATGTGGTGAACCAGATTGCGCAAATTGTGAAGGGTGCCAACAGGACGACCGCGAAATACTGGCGCACAGTGCGCCCTTTGGAGATGCGTGCGATAAACATGCCGACAAAAGGCGACCATGAAATCCACCATGCCCAATAGAAAATCGTCCAGTCATGGAACCAGACCTTGTCCTCGCGCCCCATCCAATTTGTCAGTGCTGGCATGTCCGCAAAGTATGCGATCAAATTCTGACCAAGCCCCGTCACAATCATCAGGCTTGGACCCGCAATCATGACAAAGAGAAGCAGACCGAAGGCGATGGTCATGTTGATATTACTGAGCAGCTTCACCCCCCCGTCCAGTCCGCGCAGGACGGATACAACCGCTAAGGCTGTCATCGTCAGGATCAGTGCAATCTGTAGCCAAAGCCCGGCCTCAATCCCAGTGACATAGGCAATTCCGGCGGCTGCCTGCGTTCCGCCAATCCCGATCGTTGTCGCAAGACCGAAGACGGTTGAAACCACCGCCATCAAATCGATGAGGTGGCCAGGCCATCCCCATATCCGTTCCCCTAAAAGAGGATAAAAGGCAGAGCGAATGGAAAGCGGAAGGCCTTTGCTATGGGCAAAGTAGCCAAGTGCCAGACCAACAATCGCATAGATCGCCCAAGGCGCCAGGCCCCAATGGAAAATCGTTACACTGAAGGCCAATCGTTCTGCTTCGGCTGAACCTGGCACCGCGTTCAGTGGCACATCATAGGCCGGGGTCGCGTATCCATAGGCACCGTAGAAATAGGAAAGCGGCTCCCCTGCCCCATAAAACATGAAGCCTACACCGACACCGGCAGCGAACAGCATTGCGATCCAGCTTAGCATCCGGAATTCCGGTATAGCTTCTGGTCCCCCAAGCCGGATACGCCCGAGTGGCGACAGGCAGAGGGCCATGCAGAATGCGAAAATCAGGACCGGCGTTACAGCAAATAACCAATCAAAGGAATTGAGCGTCCCGGCCTTCGCCGACGACAAAACACTGCTCGCAGTATCAGGAAAAATCAGCGTCAGCGCCGAAAACAAAACGACAAGCGATGCGGCCAGAAAGAAGACCGGATTATGCACATCGAGGCCCATAACCTCGACATTGTCCTGACCGATCTCATACTCGGTCTCATATTCGAGATCGTTGATCTCTGATGTTGGAAGTTCCGACATATGCCTCGCCCGTCTGCTCAAGCGACCATGCACGAATTGCGTCGGCCTTCAAAGGATTTGCGACCGGACAACTGTAATCTATCGTGATTTACAGTGCGCAGACTGCGATAAATATAGCACACAACGGGGTTTTATCTGGTTAAGCACAGACCAAACACAGCTGAAAATGTTTCAAGCATCGAAGCTTTTGCTATCAGGCAATCGTCAAATCTCGTCGCGATTCTTGCGGCCCGGCGCAATTCCGCGTGGGCCCGCGCGGCTCAGACAACCGAAGGACAAGATATGTATCGACTTATGAGCGGCGTTTCCGTTATCGCAATTGCAGGCCTGTTCGCGTCTACCGCGACTGCTCAGGACGCAGCTGAGCCGGAGGAAGAACGCAGACGCCTTCAGACGGTTACAGTCACGGCCACAAAACGCGTTGAAACCGCCCAGTCGATCCCGGTTGCTGTTAATGCCTTGGGTGAACAGGAACTCGAAGCACTCGGCGTTAGCACATTTACAGATTATCTGGTTCAGCTTCCGGGTGTTACCGCAGGTGGGTCAGGTCCCGGACAAAACACGATCTATATTCGCGGCCTCGCTTCCACGACACCAAATCTGACCACATCAGGCGTTGCAGGGCTCGCTCCGAATGTCGCGTTCTATCTCGACGAACAACCGCTGGCTCAACCGGGCCGTAACCTTGATGTCTACGCCACTGACCTTGAGCGTGTTGAGGTGCTCTCAGGCCCGCAAGGCACGCTGTTCGGTGCGAGTTCGCAAGCCGGTACGGTCCGTCTCATTACAAATAAGCCGAATTTTGACGGCATGGATGCCTCTCTACGCGCCTCAACCTCATTCACGGATGGCGGTGATATGAGCAATAGCGTCGAAGCGATGCTCAACGTGCCTGTCAGCGACAAGCTCGCCCTTCGTGGTGTGGTCTATGTCGATAATCAGGGCGGCTATATTGATAATGTCGGCGGCACGTTGGACGTCTCTGAATCCGCACGCTTCCGCCCGGCGGGCACAGTGCGTGCGAATGGCGTTCCTGTTTCTGCGAACCGGAATGGGTTCCAAGCAGGCGCAGACCTCTCCAATGTGACGTTCGTTTCGGCCAATAATTCAGGCATCGTGGACAATAATATCAATGACACGACCTATGCCGGGTTCCGCATCGCTGGTAAGTATGAATTCAATCAGGACTGGAGCCTTCTGGTCACGCATGCGCAGCAGCAGATTGAGGCTGACGGTGTTTTCTTCGCCGATCCTGAACTTGATGACTACGACATCGTGCGCTTCACCGATGACACGCTCGAAGACGAGTTCGACAATACGTCATGGACGCTGGAAGGCCGCCTCGGCATGCTTGAAGCACTCTACACAGGTGCGTACACAGAGCGCACGACGGATCAAACGGTCGACTATTCAGACTATCTCTTCGTCGGTCAGTACCTGCCTTATTACATCTGTGATGGTTCGGTTTCCTATCCAGGTGCGGCGGGCCCAACCGGCACCTGTCAGGCCCCCGATCTTTTCGTGGACTCTTTCACCGAGACCACGGTTCAGACCCACGAGCTGCGTTTCAACACGCCCGCGGAAAACCGCTTCCGCGCGACCTTTGGCGGCTTTTACAGCGATCTTGAGCTGCAGGAAGTCAACGACTTTACCTATCCCGGTTCGGAACTCGTCATCGGCTTTAACGGCGTTCAAGGCTTCGGACCGAACTTCCCGCTGACGAACACGTCTGTCACCGGTCAGATCGGCAATGCCGCACCGGGCTATTTCAGTAATCCCGGTCCTTTCCCGGAAGGCGTGATCTTCCGCAATGATGTCTTGCGCACCGATGAACAATTGGGCCTCTTTGGCGAAGCGACATTTGACATAAGCGATCAGTTTGCGGTCACCTTCGGGGCGCGCTGGTACGATGTTGAGGTCGACCTGTTAGGGTCAGCAAACTCCTCCTTCGGCAATCTTGGCGCGAGTACGGATTCTCAATCCTTCGGCACGAATATCTCCGCCCAGTTCGCAGCGAATAACACTGTTGGTGCGCCGGATAAGGCCGCAACAGATGGGGTGATCTACAAGCTGACAGGCACCTATACGCCGAGCGATGATTTGCTCTTCTATGCAACCTATTCAGAAGGGTTCCGTCCCGGCCTCCTTAATCGCCCGGGCGGCGCAACCAATCCATCCGGCACCTTTAGCGTTCCGTTCTCGGTCGATACTGACGAAGTGAAGAATTATGAGCTCGGTTGGAAGACAGAGCTGTTCGACAATTCCCTACGCTTTAACGGATCAGCCTTCTTCGTAGAGGTTGAGGGCCTTCAGACGACGATTTTCGACCCGTCGATTACAAACCTGTTCTTCTCAGACAATGCCGCCAATGCTGAAATCCGCGGCATTGAGGGTGACTTCACATGGGCGCCTTATTCAGTCGAAGGTCTGACTGTCGCCGGTGCGTTTTCTTTCCTTGATACAGAAATCACTGAGGTCCTGACACCGACCAATGATGTGATAGAGGGCGGGACACTCGCCTTCGCACCCGAGTTTCAGGGCAATCTACGCGCGCGCTATGAATGGGACCTCGACTATACGATCGACGGTTCAAGTCTGACTGCGCATGTTATGCCGCAAATCGTCTTCTCTGATGACAGCCGCAGCGACATTATCGAGATCAACGCCGCTGATATTGACGGCTACGTTGTCGCCAACCTGTCACTCGGTGTCACAGCCGATAATTGGACGGCGGAACTCTTCGCGACCAATGTCACCAACGAGTATGCGGAGCTCAGCAATAATTTCGTCAATGACCGGGAGCGCGTCACACCGATGCGCCCACGAACGGTTGGCCTGCGCGTCGGTTATGATTTCTAGACGCGCACGATCTTGACCAAATTCGAAAGCAGCGTCTTGATCATACGAGACGCTGCTTTTGTATAAACCGATGCCCCTGACCGAAGCTTCCCACGCTGAGACCCTCAAACAGGCGCAAGCCGCGCTGAAAGCCGGGCGTTTTGATGAAGCATTGCGGTTGGCAGAAACTTTACTCGTCGAAACATCTGAGGATGAGGATGCACTCTACATGGCTGCGGTCGCTGCGCGCTATGCCGGAGCATTTGAGATAGCCGGAACCCATCTCGCGACGCTGAAACGCGCCGCCCCCGATTTTGGTCGGGCCTATCAGGAAGATGGTCATCTTCTAAAAGCGCAAGATGAGAACGACCGCGCCCTCAAGGCTTATCAACTAGCAACGCGCCATAATCCGGTCCTCACAGCGTCGTGGCAGGCTCAAATTGATCTTCATGAGCAGCGCGGAGAGGCAGCACTCACGAACGCTGCGAGAGGGCAACTCATACGGTTGCAATCGCTGCCAAAGCCTCTGCTCGCGGCGACCAATCACTTGCACGAGGGGCGCATTTTCCGCGCCGAAGAGATCGCGCGAAGTTACCTGCAAAAGCATCCCCGCGATATCGAAGGAATGCGGCTATTGGCAGATATTGGCTCGCGTCTCGGCGTTCACGAAGATGCTGATTTCCTACTCGAGACAGCTATCGAACTAGCGCCTGACAATCCCCAATTACGCATCGATCACATTCAGGTTCTGCGCAAACGACAGAAATTTGCCGCCGCACTTGAGCAGGCAAAGCATCTTCTCAAAACCGACCCAGAAAGCCCTGTTTTCCAATCCCTTTTCGCGATTGAGAGCATGCAAGCCGGTGACTATGACGCCGCGCTCGAAGCCTTCGACACTGTCCTGCAAAAGTTACCGAATGATCCAGCCACGCTGACCTCACGTGGGCATGCACTCAAGACCTACGGGCGATCAGACGATGCAGTGGCATCCTATCACGCGGCACTTGCCACCGATCCGGATCATGGGGATGCATGGTACGCGCTCGCTAATCTCAAAACGTATCGTTTCAGCGATGATGATCTGGCCAGCATGCAGGCCGCGAGCAACAATCCGGATCTCAGCTTCATGTCGCGCGTGCATATCGCCTTCGCACTTGGCAAAGCGTTCGAGGATCGCAGCGATTATGCGAAAGCCTTCGCTCATTACGAGCAAGGCAACGCGCTCAAACGCCAACAGACCCACTACACGACAGAGCAGATGCGCGAGGAAATTGAGGCTCAGAAACGCCACTGTACGCCCGATCTTTTCACCGCACAGTCAGGCAAAGGCGATCCCTCGCCCGATCCGATTTTCATCATAGGATTGCCGCGTGCAGGCTCAACCCTGATCGAACAAATCCTTGCATCGCACAGTCAGGTCGACGGCACGCTGGAGCTTCCGAATATCTTGTCCCTCGCGCACCGATTGCGCGGGCGTAAACAGCTAACCGAACGCGACCGCTATCCGCGCATCCTGCACGATCTCAGCGCAGAACAGCTTGCCGAACTAGGCTGCGACTACATTGAGAATACCCGCATCCACCGCAGTGGTGCGCCTTTTTTCACCGATAAGATGCCGAATAATTTCAGGCATATCGGCCTGATCCATCTCATCCTTCCAAATGCCAAGATTATCGATGCGCGGCGCGACGCGATGGATTGCTGCTGGTCGGGCTTCAAACAGCTTTTTGCTGAGGGTCAGGAGTTTACTTACGGCCTCGAAGAGATCGGCCACTATTACCGTGCTTATGTCGAGCTGATGGACCATTGCAACGCGGTATTGCCAGAGGACCGCATCCTGCGCGTCCAGCACGAGGACGTTCTCGATGATCTCGAGGGTCAGGTGCGCCGCATCTTGGACTATTGCGGCCTGCAGTTTGAACAAGCCTGCATCGATTTCCACAAAACCGATCGCGCCGTGCGCACCGCGAGTTCCGAACAGGTTCGCCAGCCTCTCAATCGCAAAGGGCAAGGCCAATGGCGACCATTTGAGCCATATCTCACCCCACTCAAATCAGCGCTTGGCCCGCTCGCACAATCTGATAGAGGAGCCCTCCCATGACAAAACGCTCCGAAGATGCGCTCATCGCGCTCCGCCAAATTCAGCGCCGCACAGAACAGGCCTCAAAACGCCTCGCCGGTATGGCCGGCCTGACACCGTCGCAGCTTCTCGTCATGCAAATCCTCAGCGAAAGGGGCGAAACATCCGCGGGCGAGTTGTCAAAGCTGACCCAGCTTAAGCATGCAACAATTACCAGCCTTGCTGACAAACTAGTGGCCCGTGATCTGATTTCGCGCCGCCGCTTTGACACGGATCGCCGCCGGGTCTGGTTATCGCTGGAACCTCCCGGTCAGGATGTCATCAAGTCCGCGCCGGACCTATTGCAGGACACATTCGAGACCAGGTTCAACACGCTACCCGACTGGCATCAATCCATGCTGGTCTCCGCATTGGAACGCGTCGCTGCTCTGCTTGATGCTGAAGACCTGGATGCCGCACCAATCCTTGACATTGGGGATCTGGCTGAAAAACCGCGCTGAGCAGAAATACCAATCCTGCAAATCACAGCCCAACACCGCTTCACAAAATCATTTGCGCGGCGTATAGGCCCATTTCGCTCATATCTAAGAGCAAAAATCAGAGTGCGGCCGTGGCGGAATTGGTAGACGCGCAGCGTTGAGGTCGCTGTGGGAGATAATCCCGTGGAAGTTCGAGTCTTCTCGGCCGCACCATAGCTAGACCAAGCTGGCCAATCGGTCGTCTGACGCGGCGAGCATCCTACTCTCAGCTTATCAGCGTCTTCAGATACATTTTCACGAATGTGAAGCTGATGGGTCGTTAGCGGTTCTTATAGAATTTGATTTGCTGCATTATCTGTCGCCCCAATAACTTCACTTTCACTGACGCCAAGGGTGCTGAACCTCAATATAATGATTTCCCGTATCAGTTCCGTAGCCTGTTCCTGTGACAGGGCGTTTTCAACCAAATACGCATCTGGCTGACTCAGCACTGAAATCTCTAAGCGATAACAAAGCTGATTTCTTAAAAAGCACGTTGAATACCGCAGTAACTAGGTCGCCATTTGAGTATGAGAGGCACGCAGCTGGCGAGAAATGATACGTTCGTCCCTTACAAACCCGCAATTTGGGACACGCCAGCTGATCCAGGTGAGCGTAAGAGGGTCTCCAGAAGGGAGAGAGAAATGCCTCAATCAAATTACACTTTGCAATGCATAGAAAGGGCGGTGACCTTCATGTCTGAGAAAACACGAAGCGGTGAGTCACCCGACCTTGATGAGATCGCCTCAGCGGCGGGTCTGTCCAAGTATCACTTCAATCGGTTGTATCGACTAGCAAC
Source organism: Pseudomonadota bacterium (assembly GCA_038630445.1). GTDB lineage: Bacteria > Pseudomonadota > Alphaproteobacteria > Caulobacterales > Hyphomonadaceae > Henriciella. The sequence continues at coordinate 15,394 of JBCBCO010000039.1, forward strand.
AGGCGAAACACCGGGGGAAACGCTCACACGGTTCAAACTGTCACAAGCGACTGACCGTCTCCGCGATCCGGATGTGTCTGTCACGGAAGCGGCATTCTCAGCCGGATATGGCTCAAGCCAGTCTTTCGCCAAAGCTCTCAAACGGGTCTTATCGGCCTCAGCAACAAGTATTCGTGAGGATGCTGAGCGTCTGGGCGCTGTGATCGAAACACTGATCGTCCCACAAACTGCGGACGGCACAGATCGCGCAGACTTGTCAGTGAAAATCGCACAAATCGAACCGTTCAAAGCGATTGCCCTGCGCACAGATGGGACCTATCCGAGCCTCAACGCATCCTACTGGGCCCTGTTTGAAGCCGCCGGTGGACCAGAAGCCGTACAAGCTATTCTGGGTCGACCATATGGTGACATTGGATCAGACACGCATGACGATCTCAGATTTGATTGCGCCCTGAAACTCACCGGTCCAGCAGAGCATCTACCAAAAAACATCACGCACACGGATGTCAATGGCGGAGCTTATCTGGTGACCCGTCACGTCGGATCATACGATCAACTGCCAGATGCTATCGACAGATTATATCTGGCTGCCTTGTCACTCGATGAGGCCCGTATCTCTGACGAACCCCTTTTGTTTCATTATCTCGACGATCCTGAAACGAATGCAGAGGCCGATCTTCGCACCGACCTCTACCTTTCACTCGAAACTCAACACTAGGGAGGAAAACCATGACTTTTCGAGCAACCCTTATCGCGGCGATGATCGCCATTGTTCCAACCCAAAGCGCCATTGCTGACGTGGACCGGCAGGATTTTGTTGAAGCCTTATTCGACGCCTTCAACGCTCACGATGTCGAAACGCTCAAAACGTTCTATTCTGAAGATGCGGTGGTGTATTCACCGGAAA
>JBCBCO010000003.1:0-47077 GCA_038630445.1 Pseudomonadota bacterium
CGCTCCTGACTTACACTCTACAAAGGCTTTAACCGTATCATCCGAGTTTGGGGCAAAGTCATCAACGAAGCAAACATCATAAATGCCGTCTGCTGGAAGTGCCACGATGACAATATTCTTCCGGTTGACCTCCAGCAATTCATCTTCGGGAATCGTCCACCAGTCCCCCGCATCGTCGAGACGATGTTCAAGACAGTCTGGGTCGAAGATACAGATCGTTGACGTATCGGTTACAAGTCTGAAATCGAGCTTTTTGGGCCGCTGGAATGTCTTGAGCAATGATCCCAGCATGACCGTCGCACTATTTCACCGGTGACATGACCATGGTCATCTGGCGGCCTTCGAGTTTGGGTTCGAGCTCGATTTTCATGTCTTCTTCGAAGTCGGATTTGACCTTGTCGAGGAGTTCCATGCCGAGATGTTGGTGGGCCATTTCGCGGCCACGGAAGCGCAGCGTGATTTTGACTTTGTCGCCCTTATCGAAGAATTCTCTAATTTTCTTCGCTTTCACTTCGTAATCGTGATGGTCGATATTGGGGCGGAACTTGATCTCTTTCAGCTCCTGCGTCTTTTGCTTTTTCTTGGCAGCGGCTTTTTTCTTCTGCGCTTCAAAGCGCATTTTGCCATAGTCAATGATCTTGCAGACCGGAATTTCTTGATTTGGAGAAACCTCGACGAGGTCGAGACCGGCTTCGCGGGCGGCGTCCAAGGCGGCTTCAATGGGCATTTCGCCCTGTTTTTCGCCGTTTTCATCAATCAGTAGGACGCGGGATGCACGGATATCTCTGTTTGTGCGGGGGCCGGTGGGTTTGGCGCGCTCGGGGCGGCCGTATGGTCTGCGGGCTATGGCGGTTCTCCTATATTGCCAGTGTTTACGAGCTTAATATGCCATTTGTAGCGTTAAGATTCAACTCTTGTCTTCTGCTCAGTATCCGCCCGCTCCCCCTCCCAACCGCCCCAGCCTATGGGGACCATTGGGGCGGTTGGGAGGGGGAGCGGGCTGCCTCACTAGGATGTGAGTTTCAGCACACGCGCATAGACGCCGAGCGTCGCGGTTTGCAGCTGTTTTTTGCTGAAGCGGGTCAGGACATAGTCACGGCCCGCCTGTCCCATCGCCTCGCGGGCAGCTTTGGGGAGGTGGATCAGCGTGCGGATCGCTGCGGCGAGCGCGCTGGCTGAGCCTGGCTCAACGCGGATGCCGGTTTCGCCCTCGACAACAGTTTCGCGCTGACCACCATGATCGGCAACGATGACGGGTTTGCCCATGGCGGAGGCCTCAGCCGCAACGCGGCCAAAGGCTTCCGGGCGTTTTGAGGGTGCGAGGACGATATCAGCGAGCGCGTAGGCAGCGGGCATGTCCTCGCAGTGGCCGGTGATGGAAACGTTGGCACTCAGCTGACGGGTCTCGTTAATGTCTACGAGGTTGTCGCGATATTTCGTGCGGCCTTGATCGTCTCCGGGGAGGATGAGGTGTAGCTTTGCACGCTCTTCCGGGTCGAGGAGGGATAGCGCTTCAATGGCGACTTTCTGGCCTTTCCAGTCCGTCAAGCGGCCCGGCAGGACGAGGGTCAACCTTGTGTCGCCTTCGGGTATGCCCCAGGACGCGGCCAGCTGTGAGGTTCGCCGCATCGTAACCCTTCCGGGGTCGAAGACACTGAAATCAACGCCGCGCGGGATGGTGACGAGGCGGTCTTTCGGCGTGCCATGGACCTCATGGACGTGCGCGGTGGTCCACTCGGAATTGGCGATGACGAGATCGCCCTTTGCCATCACGGAATTGTATTTGCGTTTCAGGCCGGACGTGCCGGAATAGGCGCCGTGATAGGTGGTGACGAACGGCGTATTCGTGCGCTGGGTAGCCATATAGGCGCTCCAACCCGGTGCGCGGGAGCGTGCGTGGATCAGGTCGATCTTGCGGTCTTTTATTATGCGGGCGAGTTTTCCGGCATTGGCGCGGATGGTGAATGGGTTCTTGGAGGCGGCGTTCATGCGGATCAGCTCTCCGCCTGAGGCTTTCAGGGCGTCTTCGAGGCGCCCGCCTGCGCTTGCGACGAGGGGCTTTCCGCCAGCGCCTTTAATCGCTTCGGCCATTTCAACCGTCGTGCGCTCAGCCCCGCCCGCAGCAAGGTCTGGTATGACCTGCATGATGGTTTTGCCGGAGAGGTCGGGCCATGTGTTGCTCATTTTAGGGTGTTTAGCTGTGTTCTCCGTCGAAACAAATGGCGTGTTGGCAGGTTGCGAACTCTGAGCTCATCCTGATCGAAGTCGAAGGATGAAGCGGAATCGAAGACCTATAGCTGACTTCCGCACGGCATCCTTCGACTTCGCTCAGGATGAGTGCTAGTTTTGCACTATGGCGGATTATCTGACCACCTCGCAAAATCGACGCCTTGCTTATCGCTATTCGCCGCCGGTTTCAGGGCCGACTTATGTTTGGCTGTCCGGGTTTAAATCTGACATGAGCGGATCGAAGGTGACTCGGTTGGAGGCTTGGGCGAAGGGAGCCGGGTATGGATTTCTGGCGTTTGATTATTCTGGGCATGGGCTGTCGGATGGGGCATTTGAAGACGGAACGATTTCGGCTTGGCGGGACGATGCGCTGGCGGCGATTGAGGCTCTGACGGACGGCCCTTTAGTTCTGGTTGGGTCGAGCATGGGCGGTTGGATGGCGCTCTTGGCGGCTTTGGCGCTTGGAGCGCGCGTGAAGGCGATGACGCTGATCGCGCCTGCGCCGGATTTTACGCAGAAATTGATGTGGCCTGAATTTTCGAGCGCGCAACAGGCAGAGATCATGGAGCAGGGGCGCACGTTGCGGCCATCCGACTATGACGAGCCTTACGTGATTACGCGCGAGCTGATCGAGGATGGGGCAAATTGGAGTCTGTTCGATAAGCCGATTGCGCTAAGTATGCCGATCCGGATCTTGCAGGGCATGCAGGACGCCGATGTCCCGTGGCAGCATGCTTTGAAGCTGGTTGAGGCGATTGAGGGCGGGGATGTGATTATCCACCTCGTCAAGGACGGGGACCACCGATTGTCACGTGAAGAGGATATTCAGCGCCTCCTAGCGGTTTGCGCCGATCTGGCGGCGGTGTAGAAGGCGTTCCGAGCGGTCCCGTAGCTCAGCAGGATAGAGCAACAGATTCCTAATCTGTAGGTCACGCGTTCGAATCGCGTCGGGATCGCCATTTATCCCTTCAAAATCGACCTATGCGCTCCTATTTATGCAAAAGCGCGATAGACACTATGCGCTATTTGGGGAGAGACGCTGCCGATGGTCGGGGCTATTAGACTTCCCAAGCTGAGTTTTGGACCGGATGCCGCATGTTGCGGGTTCGCGAAGAGACAAGGAGGACTTTGATATGGCGAATAAAGCCGCAAGCCGTGCGCTCACCCTTAGCCCAGAGCAGGGTTTGAGCCGCTATCTTTCAGAAATTCGAAAATTCCCGATGCTCGCCAAGGACGAAGAGTTCATGCTCGCCAAGCGCTGGCTGGAGCATGAAGATTCCGAAGCCGCCGAGAAAATGGTGACGTCGCACCTGCGCCTCGTTGCCAAGATTGCCATGGGCTATCGCGGCTATGGCCTGCCAATGGCTGAGGTGATTTCAGAGGGCAATGTCGGCCTGATGCAATCGGTGAAGAAATTTGACCCGGACAAGGGGTTCCGCCTCGCGACCTATGCGATGTGGTGGATCCGCGCGAGCATTCAGGAATATATCCTGCGCTCTTGGAGCCTTGTGAAATTAGGCACAACGGCCGCACAGAAAAAGCTCTTCTTTAATCTTCGCCGCATGAAGGGCGAGATTGATGCGATTGATAATGCGCAACTGACGCCGGAACAGGTCGAGCAGATTGCGACCAAGCTGAACGTGCCGGAAAAAGACGTGATTTCCATGAATGGCCGCATGAGTGGCGGCGATGCGTCTCTCAATGCGCCCATGGGTGCAGAAGGCGATGCCGAATGGATGGACTGGCTGGAGGATGAAGACTCCAATCAGGCGCAGGAATTTGCCGACAATCAGGAATTTGATGCGCGTATGCAGTTGTTGCAGACCGCGATGGCCGATCTGTCTGAGCGTGAGCAGCATATCTTGCAGGAACGCCGCCTGACCGATGAACCGCAGACGCTGGAACAGTTGTCTGAGGTCTATAATGTCTCGCGCGAGCGCATCCGCCAGATTGAAGTGCGCGCGTTCGAGAAGCTGCAGAAAGCGATGCAGAAAATGGCGAAAGAGCAGGGTCTGCCGATGGGGGCTTAGATCGCCCATTTGGTAAATTCCAAGATTTATGCTTTTAAGAAGAGGCTGTTTGCATAAACGGCCTCTTTTTCCATGACAATTTACAGGAGGGCCTATCATGGCTCCAACCGAATGGCTCGGCCTTTTTGCCGGTTTGATTGCAACCTGTGCGGCGCTGCCTCAGGCGATCAAGATTATCAGGACGGGACGGGCCGAAGATATTTCTTTGACCATGTTCCTGATGGCGTTTTCTGGCGCTTTTCTGTGGTCGATTTACGGCTGGCTTGAGCAGGCGCCGAGCATTATTTTCTGGAATATTTTTGCGATGATCCAGTTCTCTGTGATTATTATGCTTAAGCTAAAGCATACGGCGAAAGATCAGGACTGATTTTGTGGCTCGGTCTCAGGCTGCGGCGCTTTCGGATCGATGAAGTCCGGGCGTTTGCCTAAGAGAACGGTTGCGACCAGCGCGCCTATGCCGACGGTGAAAACCACGACGCCGACAAGCCCGCCGCCAATGCCAAGCGTTTTGGAAAGATACCCGATAATCTGCTCATATTGCAGGACGCCCAGCGCTGCAGCGAGGGCGCCAGCGGCCTTCAGGGCGACTTCCATTTGGCTGGGATACGTGCGCAGGTGAAAGAAGATGAGCAGCATTGTCCAGAAGCCGAAGCCCAAAGCGAAAAGTGGTGCTGAAATGCGATAGGAGTTGGATGATCCGTCATCGGTCAGCAGCGCGAACGTGTCGAGGTAGGACGCATTCATCAGCGGCCATAACAGCATGAGGGCTCCGCCAACCGCGATCGGAAAGGAGACGTCCTGCACAGCCGCGCCATAAAGCGAGGTGAGACGCTTGCGCAGGCGCACCAGCAAAATGCCAACCATCAGAAGCGTCAGCAAGAAGGTCATCTTAAACGGGATCACAAGACGGTGGATCACGCTGACATCTGACGGGGCGCTTTCGTGCAGTGTATTGATGTAAGAGCGCAGCCTTGTACGCGCTTCGCAGCAGGCTTTTACAGAGATGTCCGTGCCTGTCGGGAAGCAGAATTTCTGTTCCTCGGCGCTGACAGAGAATTGCAGCCAATCGGGATCGCAATTGGACTGAAATGCGCTGAGCCCGCCCTCTGAGAGCGTGTTGATCTTCATTTTGATCAGGATTTCCTGAATCGACGCACGGTTCTGGGTTGGATCAGCCGAAGGCGTGCCTTGGTCGGCGAGAATGGTTTGTGGGGCGACCTCGAAGAGCGATCTCGAATTGCTTGAGCCAAACGCATTGGACAGCAGAATGGCGAAAATGGTGATGAAAATTGCAACGCCTGCCAATACGGCCTGTCCGTATTTGATCTTTCCCCAGAGGAGCGCGTCCACGACGAGAACTGTTGGTTTCCAGAAGGCGATCAGGGCCAGAAAGCCGACAATGGGGAAGAAGAGGAAATTGTGCGCGAACAGCGTTGCCATTCGGATACCAAGACCGTGCGGCTCAAACTCAATGAAGAGCGCGCCTGTTTCAACTAAAAATGCGATGTAGAGGACTGCGAAAACAGTCGTTACAATCACTTTCGAACTCAAATGGATCATTTTTGCCTCTCCCAATGAGTAGCGTGGCAGGTTTTGGGAGGGCGTCAAGCGCTTGATCTATAACGATATGTTCCGCGCTGGTGCGCGTTTGCTGCGCTTACTTCGCGTTGCTCCAGACGCGTAGCGGATCAAAAGCGCCCGTTTCTGCGGCGCGGCGCAGTTCTTCCATCTGTAGGCTGACGGGGCTTTCAACCGTTTGCGGGCCGTTGCCATAAATGGCCGAATCCAGACGGCAAATGCGCTCAAACAGGCTTTCGGAGCGCTCCACCAGGTCGAGGAAAGCGTCCGGTAGGCCGCGTTCGCGCTGGGCGCTGGCATCAAGTGGTGGCTCATCGCGCGAAATGCGGTATTTGTCCTGTACGGCGTCCTTGCGATCCATGTCGCCGTCCTGAACAGCCTTTTGCATAACGAGCCAACTTGCGGCCTGCATCAGACGTGTCGTGAGTTCCATGCTCCAGGCGGCGTAGGTCAGCGAGGCTTCACGCGGCAGGGTTTGCGAGAGTTTACGGCCGGGCCCATCGAGATAGGCGGCGGTTTCCTCAACCAGTGCCATGCCGTCAGTAAACACTTTCTCGAACACTTTGCCTTCGGTGAAGGTCATGTCCGGATTGTTGACGGCTTTGGTGGGTGTTGTGTTGGCCATGATATGATCTGTTACTCTACGATTTGGACAGGGTAGGCTGATAGCCTTTCGAGCGTCTTAACTGTCGCCGCCAAAAAGCGCATCTGCTGCAGATTTATGCGCGGATTTTTTCGAAAGCTCGGTTTCGCAGGCGGTGATTTCGGCTTTCAGGTCTTCTATGCGTTGCTTGAGTTCATCGACAGAGAGCCGTTCAAGATCCAGAGGTTTCGGGGCGGGTGCGGGCTCTTCATTCAACATTACGGGCCTCATGGAATTGGGTGTGGACAACGTGGTGTCAGGAGCCTCATTTAGAGCGAAAGATCAAGAGTGAAGAAGGACGCTATGGTTGATATGATGAAAGCTGTCATCGCGGAGCAGGGGCAGCCTTTAAGGCTCGGTGATGTTCCTGCTCCGGATTGCGGGCCGCATGAGGTTCTTGTGAAGGTACATGCTGCGGGGTTGAACCGAGCGGATCTGGTTCAGCGCTCCGGGCGGTATCCGCCGCCGAAAGGCGCGTCGGAGATTATGGGACTGGAAGTTGCCGGCATCGTGACCAAAGTGGGCAGCGAGGTTGCTGGCTGGTCGGCAGGGGATCGGGTTTGTGCGCTGCTTGCGGGCGGAGGCTATGCGGAGATTGCTGCTGTTGATGCGGGGTCCTTGCTGGCGATCCCGGATAATTTGTCTTTCGAGGAGGCCGCGGCTCTGCCTGAGGTGATGCTGACGGTCTGGGCGAATATTTTCGTGCGCTGTGGTCTGGAAGAGGGCGAGAGCCTGTTGGTGCATGGTGGCACGAGCGGGATTGGCACGATGGCGATACAGATGGCCCGTCACTTTGGGGCCGGGAAAATTATGGTGACGGCGGGGTCGGATGCGAAATGCGCGGCGGCCAGGGCGCTGGGTGCGGATATTGCGATCAATTACAAGACGCATGATTTCGAAGAGGTTGTGCGCGCTGAGGGCGGGGCAGATGTGATCCTTGATATGGTTGGCGCAGACTATGTTCAGAAGAATATTTCCGCGGCCAAGCCGGACGGGCGGATTTGCAATATTGCTTATATGAATGGGCCTGTCGTGGAGCTGAACCTGCTGCCGGTTATGCTGAAGCGCTTGATCCTGACCGGAACGACGCTGCGCGCGAGACCGGTTGAGGAAAAGTCGCGGCTTCGTCAGGCTGTCGAGGAGCGTTTCTGGCCTCTAGTTGCGAAAGGCGAGATCAAGCCTGTGATCGATACGGTCTATTCGTTTGAAGAGGCAGAAGCTGCTCAGGCCCATCTGGCGAAAGGTGGCCATGTCGGGAAGATTCTTTTGAGTCGGGCGGTTTCCTCCAACTAGGCAAGAGCTTTGAAGCGCGCTATATCGCTTAGCGTTAGGATAAATTTCGTCCCGAAACCCTGACCGCCCGGCCTGAAGTGCCGGGCGGAAGTGTTTTCAGGGCTCGCTTCAAGGAGGCACATTATGGCCGATATTCTTATGCCGAAAGCAACGGCCGTCTGGCTGATCGACAATACGACGCTGACATTTGATCAGATCGCAGAGCTTTGCGGACTGCACCATCTTGAGGTGAAAGGCATTGCTGACGGTGATGTTGCTGAGACGATGCGCGGTGTTGATCCGATTTCCGGTGGTGAGCTGACGCGTGAGGAAATTCAAAAAGGCGAGGATGATCCGGATTATCGCTTGAAAACAGCGCCATCCAAAATCGCGCATATCCCTCAACCAAAGCGCAAAGGCGCGCGCTACACGCCTGTTGCACGTCGTGGTGACAAGCCTGATGCCATCGCGTGGTTCATCCGAAATCACCCTGAGGTCAAAGATTCTCAGATCGGCAAGCTGATCGGGACGACAAAGGCGACCATCACGAATGTGCGAGAGAAAACCCACTGGAACAGTCAGAACATTAAGCCTGTTGATCCGGTGACTTTGGGTCTCTGCACGCAGATCGAGCTGGATGAAATCATCTCCAAAGCGTCTGATCGGCGTCGTAAAATGGATGCGGAACGCGCTGCGGCTGAGGAAGGACCGGGTCTGGCACCCGCCGAGGCGGTTGAAACACCGACTGAGCCTGTGGAGACGAAACCTGACGAAGAGCTGTCAGCAGACGACGTCTTCGCCAACTTCAAGACAAGCTAGAACGAAATCAGATCGAAGCGATCATAGCTGTCGACGCTCATGTCGCCGAAGACATTTTGCTCATCGAGGCCGCGCTTGAGCGCTTCTTCGAGATTGACGCCGATGGTCAGGTCTTCGGCCGCGACGATGACGACGCGTCTCTGTGTTGGCCGATCCCCTTGGCCATCGCCGCGATGCTGCCCAAGGCTGAGCGCATACATGATAGGTGCAGTCTCAGTGGTGCAGTCGGGGCGGTAAGAAGTTAGCGCGCTACCGACGATTTTTCCGCGTTCTGTGGCCAAGCGGTGATTGACGGCCGTGGGGCCGCCCTGTGAGGCCGTTCCAACGCTTAAAACCGCTTTGGCGCTGCAGAACCGCTCGAAAAATTGGGGTGTTCTGAGGATCGTGTTGAACATGATCGGTTCGCCATCATTGAGGACCTGACGGTCTGAACCATTTGCCCATGTGTATTTGTCATGCAGGACATAGAGACGGAAATCGGCACTTAGGCCAGCACTGTCTGTCGCGGTGAAGGGACGGCTTTCTCCCCATGTACCATTGTCGATCGGGGTTAGCTGTTCGCCGCAAGCCGCGGCCGCCCCAAGCACCATTTGGTCCCACATCGCGGCGATGGCATAGGATGGATCATCAGAATTGATCGCGCTCTCATCCGCATCATTGGTGCAAATGACATTACCGGTGCCGCGCTCAATGCCGAACGTGTCCGGGCGCGTTTGCGCGTGTGACATCACCATGCTCAAGCACGGGATCGCCATGACGATGAGAGCGGTTTTGCGCAGTGACATATCCGGAGACCCTTTAAGCTAGACTGTTTTGCGTAAATTGGTTGGTGACTTGACGCAAGTCGGTTGCGGTCGTCGCACTTATTCTAGAGGGTAATCGGCTTGGGCCACATATTGGCTCTGACGGTACTTTCCCGTGAAGCTTTCATAGAGATGGAAGCGGTCTGTGAGGAATGGCTCGGAGCGCAGCGTTTGATACGTCTCGCTCCATGTGCGGACCATCTCCAGAGGGGTATCCTTACAATAGGCCAGCGTGATGTGCGGCTTGAAAGGTTTGTCATCAAGTTTGAGATTGAGCTGGCGCGCGATCTTACGGCAGGCTTTGGCGAGCGCGGTGAGGTCGGGCGACTCAGCAATGACGGCGTGTAGATTATGCGGGGCTTTGCGCCCAAACCAGCCGACGCCTGACAGGTTCAGCGTCATCGGTTTTGCCGTGACCTCTTCGAGACGGGTCGCGATTTCTTCCGCGATTTCAGGGTCAATTTCCCCATAAAAGTGGAGCGTCACGTGGAAATGATCGCGCTGGCGCCAACGTGCGCCCGGCAGGTCTTCCTGCAAGTGGAGAAGACGCTCAGCAAGTGTATCTGGAATAGGGAGGGCGGCGAAAATACGGTGCATGGATTTTGACTGGTTGGATGTATGAAACCAAAGAGCCCGATCGTTTTCACAACCGGGCCCTCGAAATTATCTCGGATTGGCGTTTAGCCCGCGAGGTCGTCCAGTTTACCAAAGTGCTCAGCGAGCAGATAATAGAACGTCACGCGGCCTTTGTTGCCGCCTTCTGGTTTCAGGACTTCGCATATTTTCGCGATGGCGGCGTCAAGGTCATCGTTTGACTGTGCCAGACCGAGCTTGCCGCGACACCATTTTTCGCGAACGCGCTGCAGCTCTGTTTCGTCTGAACAAGAGACGAGCGAGCTGTCACGGTTGCGCAAAGCAATGCCGAGGTGACCCACGATTTTCTCTGCTGCAGCTTGATTATAGCCGCTTGCGTATTTCTTGATGTTGTCTTCGTATTTTGAGGCGTCTGCCATTTTAGTTCCCCTTTAATTTAGTCCGCATCCTGTAATTAAAGCTGCAGTGGTCGCACAACTGCCTGTTTATTTGCCGCAAGTCAAACAAAACAAGGAAAGAGGTCTACGGACACGGATTCGGTTGGGCTTTGTGGAGCGCGTTGACGGCGTTTTCCAGCTCGTCGGTCCAATCCATGTCAAAAGCGTCGATACAGGTCTTCAACTGCTCCATGCTCGTCGCCCCGATAATCGTCGAACACATAAAGTGGCGCGTGTCGCAGAACTTGATCGCGAGATGGGCGGGATCGACACCGTGCTCGTCTGCGAGGTCGAGATAGCGATCGATTGCATTGAGGGCTTCTGTGCTTTCATAGCGCTGCAGACGCTCAAACAGTTGTTTTCGCGAACCTTGTGGGAGCGCCCCGTTTCGATATTTGCCAGTTAGATAGCCTTGTCCGAGCGGTGAATAGGCCAGAAGGCCGACATCTTCGCGGATGCAGACCTCATCCAGGCCTTCTTCAAAGCTGCGATTGACGAGATTATAGGCGTTTTGGATCGACGCCATGCGGGGCAGGTCGTGTTTTTCGCTTTCTGCAACGAAGCGCATAACCCCAAAAGGGGTTTCATTCGACACGCCGATATGGCGGATGCGGCCCGCTTTGACGTGGTCATTCAAGTGATCGAGAATGTCCTCGAATTTTTCATAGGCGTGCCCGTAGGCCTTTGCGTCCATCTTCTCACCGAACAGACCAACCGGACGATCCGGCCAATGCAGTTGGTAGAGGTCGAGATAATCGGTTTGGAGGCGTTTCAGGCTCTTTTCCACGGCCTCATCGATCTGCTCTTTGGTATGGCGCGTCCATTCGACCTCGTTGTCGCGGGTCCAGAGCATTTTTGACAGGCCGGCAATCTTTGTGGCGAGAATAACCTCATCACGGCGCCCGGTTTTGGCAAACCATGTCCCGATAATGCGCTCCGTGGAGCCCTGCGTGTCCGGCTGGGGCGGGATGGAGTACATTTCAGCGGTGTCCCAGAAGGTCACCCCGCGATCCATGGCATAGTCCATCTGAGCGTGGCCCTCAGCTTCGGTGTTTTGCTGGCCCCAGGTCATTGTGCCGAGGCAGCAGGAGGTGACCTTCAGATCTGTGCGCCCCAGTTTTCGGTATTCAATTGCCATCGGTGTTTCCTCTCATTGCAATAGGCGTACACGATACAAAGCGTAAACCCATCGTGATTATTCGGTTCTTCTTGAAAAGCGATAAAACTTGTCGCATATTATTGGCAACCCGTGTGAATAGTGCACGGCCTTTTGAAAGAGGATGAAATGAACGATTTTAATCAATCTGTCGCCCGCGGCCGGACGATGGATGCCAGCGTTGATGCTGGCCTCCGCACGTTCATGTTGGGGGTTTATACCAAGCTAACACTCGGGATTGCGCTTGCGGGTACGCTTGCATTTATTGCGGGAACTGTACCAGCCGTGACGAGTTTGGTCTTTGGCACACCGCTCTATTATGTGGTCGCCTTTGGGCCCATCGCGATTATTTTCGGGTCCATGTTCTTCATGCGTAATCCGAGTCCAACCGCTACGGGGATCATGTATTGGGCGTTTGTGACCTTGATCGGTCTGGGTATGGGCGTTTACTTCCTGATGGCCTCATCCGGCATGAGCACCACCACAGCAGGTGGGATTTCTCAGTCCTTGAACTATGGAACGATTGCCAAGGCTTTCTTCATTACAGCGTCTGCGTTTGCGGCGCTTTCGCTGTGGGGATACAGCACAAAGCGAGATCTGAGCGCGATTGGCAGCTTTGCGATCATGGCGATTTGGGCCCTGTTTGCAGTCTCTGTCATTTACATGATCCTGCCAGCGATTGGCCTGATGCAGCCCTCTAGCGGGATGGAATGGATGATTTCCGGTGGCTTTGCGCTTTTGTCTGCGGTGCTTGTCGCATGGCAAACGCAATCTCTGAAGGAAAGCTATTATGTCTTTGCCGGTGATCAGCGCACGCTCGCGTCAATGACAAACTGGGGCGCGCTGAACTTCTTCATCATGTTCGTGAACATGTTCCGCTTCATTCTGATGCTGCTGGCGTCACGAGAGTAAAGCTTACGGCTACTTCCGTTTTTCAAAGCCCCGGCCTTAGCGCCGGGGCTTTTTGTTTGACTTGTGATGTTTCCCGCGATTTAAGAACAAGAATAGAACATATCGGAGGGGCCGATGCAGGAAGCGCTAGATCTGAAACCGTCGCTCAGTCCGGATGCTTCACAGATCGCGTGTGGTGTTCTTCGCTTGATGAGTGATCATGGCTATGCCGGGGTGACAGAGATGACGCTCGCCAACGGGCGGCGTGCCGATGTCGCGGCGATTGGGGCGGGGGGCGAGGTGACGATTGTTGAGATCAAATCCTGCCTGAATGATTTTCGCAGTGACCAGAAATGGCCGGAATATAAGCCCTATTGTGATCGCTTCTACTTTGCTGTCGGCCACGATTTCCCGCGCGATGTGATCCCCGACGATGTTGGATTGATTGTGGCGGATGCATTTGGGGGTGCAATTCTGCGTCCTGCACCCCTAGACAAGATTGCGGGCGCGCGACGAAAGGCGGTGACGCTTCGGTTTGCGCGCTTAGCGGCAAGCCGTTTGTTGCAGGCCGTTTGAAGTGTCTTACGCGGCGACGCGGCGGCCGTCTTCAGCGCCCGGCATTTGTTCCAGCAGGAAGTCGTAGAACGTCTCAGCGCGCTGAATAAAGCGGTTAAACGGCAGTTTTGCCTTGAAAACAGCAGCTGGAGCGATGTTTGCTCCGCACTTCACGGCGGTTTCGACCGCTTTATCGCGCTCAGCCCCAGCAGAGCAGACCGCGATACGGTGTTTGCCCATATTGGCCACACGCGCGATTGTCATGTCTGCGTCGAAGCTGTCAGGCAGTGTGAGGTCGAGAACAACGAGATCGAAGCGCTCAAGGCGGAGCCGGTTCTCGGCTTCCAGCAGCGTGGACGCCATGACCAGGTCGACAGGAACCCGTGCGCGCGCCGCTTTATCCGCGGCGACAATCAATAAGTCGCGTACCGGTTCATGATCTTCAACCCAGAGAACTTTCATAAGACGATCCTTGTAACTCTACAGTAATGCTCTGGCGTTTCTCGCCCGCCCTTTTTCTTGAACACAGTTTTGCCACACGCGCCTTACGGGATGGTAAAGCGAAAATGACCAAAGTGTTGACAATGTTATGTTTTTGCGGGTTTCAGCCTTGCTGTCGCCAATCGATGCAAATCTGTGATAGGCTTCTTAAATCGGCGAAAAGCCAATGGAGGCGAGGGATATGACAGATGAAACGCTGCGTGTTTCAGCGCCGCAATCGGCTTTTCTGGACGGCATAAAAAAAACTGACAAACATATCATCGACGAACTGATCATGGAGCGCTGTCCGAGTTTTGTGGCGCACTGGTCATGGCCCGTGATGCGCCCGATCCTGTATTCACTGCTGGGGTATAAGAAGGCGCGCAAGACCGCGGACTATCTGCAAACTCTGCGCGGTCAGGATGGGTTTGATTATCTGTCAGAGGAATTGAGCGTTAAACTGACGCTCGACCATATCGAGCGGATGCCAAAGACCGGGCGGCTTGTGGTTGCCGCGAACCATCCGACCGGTCTAGCCGATGGGGTGGCGGTCTGGGATGCGTTGCGCCGTGTGCGTCGAGACATTGTCTTCTTTGCCAATGCGGATGCCATTCGGGTCAATCCGCGCTTCGATGACGTGATCATTCCTGTCGAGTGGGTGATGGATAAGCGCACCCCGGCAAAGACGCGTGAGACGCTGCGATTGGCCAAAGCGGCATTTGAGGAGGAGAAGTGCATTGTCATTTTCCCGTCGGGAAAACTGGCAAAAATGGTCGATGGGCAGCTGACCGAACAGGAATGGATGTCATCGGTCATTTCACTGGCACGCAAGTATAAAGCGCCCGTTCAGCCTCTCAATGTCGATGCGTTGAATTCCTGGCTCTATTATTTCTTTGCGCGTCTGAACGGAGAATTGCGCGATATTACGCTCTTCCATGAGCTTCTGAATAAGAAGAAGAGCCGGTTTGATATGACATTTGGTCCCCTGATCCAGCCGGAGGCTCTGGCAGGAGAGACTAACGCAATAACCGAATCCATGCGCAATTATGTATCCTATCAGTTGAAAGGACATCCTGATCAGGCGTTTTTGAGCGGCTAAAGCAGCAAAATTTGCAGCATAAGCCGCAAGAATGCTGCATTACATGCTAGTCCTTTGGTTCCATTACCAAAGGGGAATTTGATGGAAAACGTATATAATACAATTGAAACGCAACTGGGGCCGCTTGGTCCGGTTGTTATGGCAGCGATTATTTTAGGCATAACCTATGTCATCGCGAAACTGGTCTCAGCGGGTCTAACAAAGGGAATAGACGCGCTGAACCTTGAGAAAACCGAAGGCGATGAGAAGCCACAGCTTGGAAAGAGCGTCGGCATGGCCGGGTTCTGGTTGGTCATCTTGTTTGGTCTGGTTGCCGCGCTGGATAACCTTGGCTTGGATCAGGTGACATCTCCTCTGCGCGAATTGCTCAACACGATTATGGGGTATCTACCGCAAATCGTTGGGGCTGCGCTGATCATGGCGGTCTTTACTGTTGTCGCGATCGTTGTGAAGCGTGCATCGACGGCGGTTCTGAAGTTTTCTGACGGTCTGCCTGAGCGTGCGAATCTGACGAGCGGGCCGGTGAATATCTCCGGCATTACAGGTACGGTCCTGTTTGCGGTCCTGATCCTGTTCGGGATCAGTGCGGCGCTCGGTGAGCTGGGCATAGAAGCGATTTCAGAGCCTGTGAGCGGCTTGGTCGACTCTATTCTTGGCGCGATCCCGAATATCATTGTTGCGCTGATCGTGCTTGGTCTCTTCCTCTTTATCGGGAAGTTTGTCACCGATCTGATCCGCAAGACCTTGCCGAATACTGGTGTCGATAAAGCGGTTGCTGAGCTTGGCCTTTTGAAAGGTGCGGATGGTGGCCTGACGGCCTCATCCATCATTGCCAATGTGGTGATGTTCCTGATCGTTCTGGTGGGTCTGGTTCAAGCGGTTCGCCTGCTCGAGTTTGAGATCCTGACCGAGTATATGGATGTTATCCTGACCATGGCAGCGCAGATCGTGTTTGGTGCGGTCATCATCGCAGCCGGTGTATTCCTCGCCAATCTTGTCTCAAGAGCGATGGCGTCGACAGGGAGCGGTGCGACGGATACTGCCGCAGCGATTGTGAAGTGGATCATTATTGGTCTCTCGCTCATCCTCGGTATTTCGCGCATGGGTCTTGATCCAACAGGCGGCGAGTTTGTTCTGGACGTTGCGAAATTGCTCGCAATGGGTGCTGCAGTCGGTGTTGCTGGCGCGCTGGCCATTGGATTTGGCTGGGGCGGTCGCGACTGGTTCGGCAAGCAGCTTGAAAACTGGAAGTCCTCTAAATAGAAACTCCTTAAACTCAATCAGAAAGGCCGCCTTCATCGGGCGGCCTTTTTTAGTCTCCGGTATAGTGAAATGGGGCGAGCTGTTCGACCATTTCCGGTATCGGTTTTCGCGGGCGGCCATCTGCGTGGATCATGACAGCAGTAATGGCGGCTTGCGCGATCAGGGTGTCGTCGCGCAGGCAGGCCTGCTCAAAGAACATACGAACGCCCTTGATGCCCACGCTGCGCGTTCGAATGGTCAAGAGATCATCGACTTTCGCGGCCTGTTTATAGTCGACTTCAATCCGTGTCAGCGTGAAGGCTGCTGGATCAGGACGGTCGAGCAGAGCGGTATGGCTAACGCCCGCATCGCGCAGGAAATCAGAGCGTCCACGCTCAAAGAAACGCAGATAATTGGCGTGGTAGACCATACCGGTGAAATCGGTGTCTTCGTAATAGACGCGCAGCTTCAGCCAATGCTGGCCGAATTCATCGAAAGGCTCGGGCAAAGCGCTCATATGGGACTAGACAGCATGCGCGCCTGGCATGGGGCAGGACACGCCGGTGCCGCCAATCCCGCAATAGCCTGCCGGGTTTTTCGCCAGATATTGCTGGTGATAGCCTTCCGCATGATAGAACGCGTCGAGCGGCTTGATTTCGGTCGTGATCGCGTCGCGGCCCGCCGCTTTGAGCGCGGATTGATAGGCATCACGGCTTGCGAGCACGGTCTGCATTTGAGCATCGGTCGTGGTGTAGATGGCTGAGCGGTATTGCGTGCCGACATCATTGCCCTGGCGCATGCCTTGGGTCGGGTCATGGCTTTCCCAGAACATTTTGAGGATGTCATTGAGCGATACAACAGCCGGATCAAACACGACGCGCACGACTTCAGTGTGTCCCGTCAGGCCGCTGCAGGCCTCCTCGTAGGTCGGGTTGGGCGTATAGCCGCCCGCATAGCCGACTTGAGTGATGTAGACGCCGTCCATTTGCCAGAAGACCCGCTCCGCGCCCCAGAAGCAGCCGAGCGCGACGATGATCTCTTCCATGCTCTCTAGCGTCGGCGCGTTCATGTCGCGACCGTTCACAAAGTGCGTTGTTTCAGTCGGAATAGCGACGGCGCGACCGGGCAGAGCATCGGTGCTTGTGGGAAGGGCTGCAGGCTTACGGGAAAAGAACATGAGGCATGACTTTCGTTGAGGTTGAAGACTCATATGGGGCTTTAGCAGTGCGCCGCAACGCCTATGCTTGAGTTCTGCGATGAGTTCGGTATGGATGCGCGCTTACGGTGAGGTGGCCGAGTGGTCGAAGGCGCACGCCTGGAACGCGTGTAGGCAGCAATGTCTCCAGGGTTCGAATCCCTGTCTCACCGCCACTTTTGTTCTAACATTGAAGAGTCCTCGGGAGCGATGACTTTGTGCAAAGCAAAGTTTGGGATGCTCGCTGCACAATTTAGAGTAGAATTAAGACCCTCCTAACCTCAAGGCCTGATTTTAGGCAAAGATCTTAGGTTGGAGTGCACATGTTGCGTCATGGTCTTCTCGCAGGGGTGTGCCTGTTTTCTTTGGCGTCTGTGGCTGAGGCGCAGTTATTAGCCAGCGTTTCTTTTGACCCTGCAGACAGCTCGCGTACGTCAATGGATGTCGGTGGCGCATGGGATGGGACGGCCGATGTAACGGCAACAGGCGACCGGTTTAGCCTCAGCGTAACCAATTCGAGCGCGACTGAGACGGCTTATGATCTCGTTCTTTCTGCGAGCGTACCGACCGGGTTCACTGAGATCACATCGAGCTTGAACGTCGCTATATCCGGGAGCGGGACATGCGGTCTCGCGCCGGCGATTTCGGTTTCGCGCGTGGGCGATGACTTGATCTTTGATACGTCAGGCTATGATTTGCCTGCGGATTGCGTCTTGGAACTGGACTTTGGTTTGATTGCGCCTGCAGGAACGGCGAGCGGGACATATTCAGTTGGCTTCACCGCTCAATCGTCCAGCATTGAAGGCGATCCAGCCGACACGACGCGAAACTCAAATGCGAGTTTTGTCGTCGCCAATGGGGCTGTGATCTTTGAAAAGACGCCTGCTGTCACAACGGCTCAGTTTGGAGATACGGTCAGTTGGACGCTGACGGCGAGAAATAGCGGCTTGGGCGGGCTATTTGATGTTGCGATTGATGAGAGCGGTATCGGCGCCGGTCTCACCTTTGACAGTATTACCCCAACTGGACCAGTATCGCCAACCACGGTCGTCTCTGGATCAACGGGGACATTGCCTTATTTGGAGCCAGGCGAGACGTTCTCCGTCACCGTTGATGCGACGGTCGGTCAGTGTACAGGACTAACCAATCTTGCGGCGCTTACGGAGCGTACAGGTCTTGTGAGTGATAGTGCTGATGCAAGCGTTCAGCTGGATCTACAGACACCGGAGATCAGTTACACCATTAGTTCGACGCCGGTGCCTTTTGGAGGAACCGGAACCTATTCAGTGGACATCACGAATAGTGGAGCGGGCGATGCACGCACGTTCCGGCTTGATACAAATTTAAACGGGCAGGCCCTAAATGTCGTGTCTGTGTCGTCCGGTTGGACCTATGATTCTGCGAGCGGTGAAATTGTTTATGATTCTGGAACGTTTCTCGCCGGTGCGAGTGAAACGGTTGTCATCACAGTTGAGGACGACTCTAATAAATGCTCTGTTGTTGACAGTGTTACGGCGACATTTCTGTCCACATTTGAGGATGATTGCGGGACTGAATTTACAACCCCGGCGGATCTCGCAACCATTTCGTTCAATCAGGTTCCGGATATCAACATTGTTGAAGGAACCGACCCGCGTTTAGAGACTGCGCAGTCGGGCAGCTATCTGGTGACCGTCAGTGCAACCAATGCATCGTCTCTCGACGATGATCCTGTTATTGTGACCTACACGCTGCCCGGAGCGATTGAAGACGGTGCCCTGCTTTCACCCTCAAGCGGAACCTACACGTGTTCAGGTCTTTGCGGGGCTGGCGATACGGTTGAATGGTCCATTCCGCGCGCAGACCTTGCCTCAGCGCAGACCTTGCAGGTTGGGATTACAACGTCTGCGGATCCGTGCGATGCTGGCGCGACATATATAGGCCCGGCCAGTGTTTCGACGAGTTTTGCGGCGGGCCAGTGCGCCTTAAGCGATACTGAGCAGCGCGGTTTCCTGCTGTCGAACAATACCTTCTTTCAAGCCACCCAGCGCTTTAATCAAACGGGCTCTCCGTTTGAGACGGGTGCGCCAGATGATGGCGATGACACCCAGCAAGAAGGCGAGGGCGAGCAGGCTTTCTTCGAAGCGGAATATGAGTTTGATCCTGCCGATACCGGGGTCTGGGTTGGATCAACCTATGAAGATGATTTTGGCGGCTTGGCCGATGTTGTCCTGAATGCGTCCTCATTGGAGTACAGCTTCAATAATGGCGCTTGGACGAGCGTGCCATCTGCGTCTGTTTCAGGGGGAACGGGCACGTTTTCAATTGATCTTGGGTTTCTGGATAGCGTTGATACGGACTCGACCGTCGGTGGGGATAGCCTCCGCATTCGTTATCAGCTGACGGCGCCTGACTCGGTCTTGGGTGGCGCGGAATTTCGCCGTGTGGATCAGTTTAGTCGGCTTGAGGTTCAGACAGGCCTGCAGAACAGTACGTCCTGCGCGGTGAGCACGAATGCGGTTTATGCACAGGGCGACCGGGTCACATGGCAGCGCGCTGTCGGTGAAGTTGGCATCACGCTGAACGACAATATCGTAGACGTGTGTGAGGTATTGAACGCTGATATAACCGTCAATAATCGCAATAATGCCTTCCCGATCCGTAATGTCCTCGCCGCGTTGAATCTCGGCAGCGATTATGAGTTGGTGACACCGTCCACGCCGACGTATTCTGGTGGATTCGGTGGAAGTGCCAGTGTCACTTATGACCAAGCTGGCCCTGATTTTACCCTGAATGATGAGAGCCTCTCCTCTCAAGGGACCGCGCGCGTTCAGGTTCGCCGTCGTGCGAGTGCGTCAAATCAAGGCGGCGCTTTGAGCACGACGCTGACCTATGACGATATGGAGACGGCTCCAGCCGGAAGCCGCGTATTTTCCGCCAGCGCCAGTGATGCACCGGTTCTTGTGAATACAGCAGAGTTGGACATCTTCGTTGCGCCGTCGACCCTTCCAGTGACAACAGATACGGTGGGATGGGCCATCACGGTTCGCAATGTCGATGCGGGAACAGCGTTCAACGCTCAGGTTTCTGATGTTATCCCTGCGGGACTGGTTTTCGATGCGGCTGACATTGCTGCGATGGATGCGGCAAATTCTGTCACAGCAAGCGTATCCGGGGACACCGTCACTTGGGCGATCGGAGATCTTGCGCCCGGTGGATCAATTACTCTGAATGTTATTGCGTCAGTCGAGGGCACGACCTGCTCCATTCCGAGCGGGGCTAATCAAGTCAATGCAGAGTGGGGCTGTGGTGGGTTTCTGGCTCAGACGGCTGTAAATACACGACCGGATTTGACATTTCCCACGGGCAAAATGGAAGTCATTCACGACACGACAGGCGCTTTTGCGTCTCTCTGTGGGACAGGCGAAGTGGTCATCATTGCGCGTAATACTGGCGTTGCAGAGATCACGGATGTCGAGGTCACAGAACTTCTGAACACCGCATCCACTGGCATCAGCCTGGTTGCAAACAGCGTTGAATATCAGGTCAGCGGGAGCAGTACATGGACTCCTGCGGGTAGCGTTACCGCTAGTTCGACGCTCACGTTTGATTCCACGAATATCCCGCCACTCGCCTTGTTGAGCGCCAATGGTCAGGACGGTGATGAGGTGCGCATTCGCTTTGGGATTAACACGACCGCTCTGACCAATGGAAATGCCGGGATTACGGTCTCTGGGGAGGGCGAGCTTCATTGCGGAAACTCTGTTACCAGCCCCGGCTCAGCCTTTACGATTCCAGTTGATAAACCCCGCATGCGGGTCACCAAAGTTGGCCGCAACAGTACAACGGGCGGCAGCGACGGTGAAACGGTCTATGCCGCACCGGGCGATACAATTGTCTGGACCGTCACAGTTCAGAACCAAGGCGAAATTGCAACCAATGAGCTGCGTATTCGCGATATTTTGGCAGGCTCAAATGGCACGGCCACGATTGTCGGCCCGGGAATCAGTCAGAGCGTCACATCTGATTATGTCGCCATCACAGAGATCGCAGCCGGTGGCAGTGCGACGTACACGATTACAGAAGCGCTTGGCTCAACCTGTGTCACCGCGCCGAATACAGCGGATGTGACATGGGGGTGTGCAGCGACCGCGACGGGAAGCGCCTCTGAACTCTCCAGCCCGATCGATAATGAGGATGACGCGGATCTCGTCATGATTCCGCTCAGCGCTGACATTGATGTTCAGCAGACGATTACGAATGCTTTGGGAACCGGTGCACCAACGACGAACGGCCGTATCCGGCTTCAGATCACGAATAATAGCGCACCGTTTACGGCAGCAGCGATTACGAACACTTTGCCGACGGGCTTCCGCTATGATGCCTCTATCGCGCCGACCTTTACCAATACGGATACAGGCGCGGATGCTTATGACGCAGTATCAATTGATGCGACGATCCCGGGCGCTCCGGTTCTGACATTTAATCGTGGCGGTGCAGCCGGTTATCTGCGCAACGGTGAGACGATTACGGTAGAGTTTGCAATCTATCAGGATGGCTTTCTGGATACAACATCGGATGCGAGCGTGCGGGAAGAGGACGTGGGCAACGCTGATCCGGCGGTTCCGGTCGATAGCTCTAACCAGGTCACGCTGAACTATGAAAGCGGATGTGGGATATCGGGCTCTAAGTCCGTTAGTCAGGCTGTTGCGCCTCTGACGCCCGATCTGGATGTCGACATACCCGATCCAATCTCTCGAATTGTTTCCGGAGTGGGTGCGAACGAAACTTACGCGATTGTTGTCACCAATAACGGAGAGACTGCGGCTGAGAACGGGACGCTGGAGATCACGCTTGGTACGGGGTGGAGCGGGACTGTCCCAACGGGCTGCACAGGCTCTATTCCCGGCACATTGACGTGCAGCCTTTCGGGCGGTGCAGCGCTCGGCACGGGCGCATCGCGGACGTTTAATGTTGCGCTCAGCGTTGATAATGAGACAGGCGATCTCGGCGTTTCGGCCAGCGTCACAGGCGAAATCCTGAACGCGGCGACTGCGTCAACGAGCGGTAATTACAGTTTTGATGAGATCGAGGCTCAGACGCTTGGGTTCCGCCAAAGCCTGACCCTTCAAAGTACGTCAGAAACGGATTTCGATGCCGATACCGACCTGCAAATTGGCGAAGAAGCGACCTTGCGGATTGAATCGGTCTGGTTCGGGGGCGGTGCATCGACGATTAGCGATCCACAAATAGAGCTGGATTTCGAACGGTTGACAGGCTTCACGCCGATCAGCGAGACCGTCACGACAGGACAGACGATCACAGCAGAAATACAGTTCGGGACCGGGGCACCGAATTCTATTCTCTATAATTTCGCGGACTTCACTGGTGGTGATACGGTTACGATTGATGTCACAGTTCGTGTACTGAATAATGCCGCAAACACGTCCGGTTCGGATTTTGATTTTATATCATCTGCAAGCAGTGAATTTGCAGGGATCGTCTATGATGAAACCGCGTCCGGTTTCCCCGCTCAGTCTGGTCGAACCGTCACCTTGGAGTTTGAGCGCCCTGCGCTCAGCGTCACGAAAGAGGTCCGCAACGTCACATTAAGCGGCACATTTGACACGACCGCGGAAGGCGACGCGTCTGACGTGTTTGAGTATCGGATCACGCTTGAGAATACAGGCACTGCGCCTGCCTTTGATCTGTCGATCATCGATACAGTACCTGACGATTTGACCATCCTGGATTTTGCAACAGACACGATCGATAATGATGGCGACGGTGCCTCTGATGAGACTGACGAGGGTAACGTTGCCGCACAGTTGATCACGTTCAATCGCACGACAACGGATGAAGGGAAGCTGGCCCAGCTAGATGATGGAGAGACACTGACGTTGCTCTACCGCGCGACAGCAAATGCCTCTGTCAGCCCAAGTGAGGACCTCGTCAATTCCGCTGACTACCTGTTCGATACGCTGGATGGGGCGAGTGGAAGTCAGACATCGCCAACCGGCGCTAATAATGCGTCTAATGGCGCTTTCGAGGATGGCGATACGGTAACAGCGACCATCACGATTGCAGCTGTGGACCTGACGAAAACGCTAACGCTCACCTCTGTTGGCGCAGATACGTCGACGGATCTTGTGGTTGGCGAGCAGGCCTCTTTTGAGCTGGCCATCGTCTTGCCAGCGGGCACGGTTGAGAACTTTATCGTCGAGGATGCGCTCCCTGAAGGTCTCGCGCTGGTGGCCCGTGACGCCGTGGTCTTTGGTAGCGGTGTGTCTTGCGCAACGTCGACCACGCTACCAGCCAGCCTGCCAGCGTCGGGCGATCCTTTGTCGGCCAGTTGGGATTTTGGAACCTGTACGATCAATCCTGTCGTGGAAGCCGACCGGACTGTGACGGTGGGATATACAGGACAGGTTGAGAATATTGCAGCGGTTGAAGATGGTGACACGCTCACGAATGCGGCTCAGTTCAATCATGATGGCTTGAGCAATCCCATCGTCGCAGTGCCGGTCGATCTGGCCATTGTTGAACCTAATTTGACTTTAAGCCTCGTCGCTTCGCCGACTAGCAATATTGATGCGGGTCAGCTTGTGACGGTGACTTATACGTTGGGCAATTCCGGTAATGCGCCGGCTTTCAATGTTGATTTGGCAACTCTATTGAATGACAATGGCGTCGATGATGGCGCGGATGGCGACGTCAATATGACCGTCGCCTTTGGAGATGCCGCACGCGATGTTGAGCTGCTGAGCTGTGAGGTCGCGACTGTCAACGATACGACAGCGTCGCCCGGTGATTTCCTGTTCAGTCATGATGAGGGCGATGGCGACGATGACGGCAATGATGAGGATGCCGATTGCCGCAGTCTATATCAAAATCTGTCCACGGACGGTTTTGCATCCGGATCGAGTTTGACCTTCACGACCACCTATCGCGCGGATGCCAATATTGTTCTGGAAACGGACTATATCCTCGCGGCGCTCTCAGAGGCGACGTCTCTGCCTAGCAGTGTGAGCGGCTTTGGCGACGATGATTATGAACGCACTGCCGCGAATAATCCGACGTCGAATGCGTATTACACGCAAGCCGCCAGCGATGATCTTGCCTCCCGCGACGTCCCAAATCCGCAAAAAGCATTCACAGCGACAAGCGACGCGAATACGAGCCCTGAAACCGGGTCCGCGATTGATGTTGCGATTGGTGAAACCTATACGGCCGAATCGACCTATCGCTTCGACGAGGGCCTGACCCGCCGCGTGACATCGCGCGAGCGTGTGCGCTTAGAAACGACGAATATACCCGCCGATGTGGAGTTGATTTCAGCGCGTATCCGCCGCACGAATGAAGGGCTCACAGCTGAGGAAGACCCTGGCGGTATTAATTCCACGGCGGTTGGTACCTATGTGGATGTCACTTCTCTCATCGATGAAAGGATCAGTGGATCTTGGACGAGCTTCGCGCTTCAACTCGGTGATGTAACCCACGCCGGAACAAGCGGCGCCTTCAGCAATGGACGCGATATTGAGAGCTTCATTGTCGAATATACGCTGCGCGTTCGCAATGTGACGGAGAACTCCGAAGCGCTCCGTCTGCGCGAGCAGGCACAGACGCGACCCTATGATGGCGACGATGCGCGTATCGCGTTCCAGACGGGTGGGAGTGTCTATGCCACGATCGTTGAGCCGGAAATTACGGTTACGAAAACCAGCAATGATACGGACGGTATCCTGTCGGGCGGTGAAGCAGTGACATACACGCTAACGGCCAGTAATGCCGGGACGGGTCCTGCGTATAATCCGGTTCTGGAAGATACGTTGCCGGCGGCGTTGCGTGCTAATGGGTTGAGCGCTGTATCGATTACGATTGATGGCGCGGCCCCGACCTCTTCGCCGGTGTTCAGCTATAATGCGACGACCGGTCTGGCGCGTTGGAGCTTTGGCGATAGCGACCCGCTGCTGCCGGGCGATCAGATTGAGATTGTCTATACCGCGACTGCGGATGCAACCGTAACTCCAGGCAGTGTGCACACCAATGCGTTCGAAGTGGCGGCCTATTATTCGCAATCGAGCAGCCAGCTTGTTGAACGCCGCCAATATGAGCGGAGCAATATTGCCAGCGTCACGCTGGGCGCGCCTGAAATCGCCTTCATTCCTGACCAGCTATCCTCGACCCAACCGGGATCAACGGTGATTTATCCTCATATCCTACAGGTCCCGACCAGTCTCGCAGGCAGCACGCTCGATTTTGCGATGTCCAGTTCACGCGGTCTGGGCTGGCAGGTCTGGTATGACGCGGATGGTAGCGGGACACTGAGCGGCGGTGATACGCGCTGGACGAATGGCGCGACGCTACCAGGCACGGGTGATCTACAATTCTTTGTACAGGCGCAGGTTCCAAATACGGCTCATGACGGCTGGCGCGATATCACCACAGTGACGGCGAGTGTTGGCTTTGGCGGCGTAACGCTGACCGGACAGGTCACAGATATTACCAACGTGTCCAGCCTTCAGGCGGGCGAGCTGTCTGCTGGGAAATTCATGGCGATTGACCGCGACTGTGATGGCAGCCTGAGTGATGAAAGCGCAAGCGATGCGACGTTCGAGATCGCGAAGGGCGCTGCTCCGGGCGAGTGCGTGATCTACCGCATCAGTTTCCGCAATGAAGGCACAGGCGCTGTGACCAATGTTGATGTGCGCGACATGACGCCTGCCTTCACGGTCTATGTCGGTGGATCGGCGACTTATGAGACGACGCCATCTGGATTGGTCGCCGGAACGGCAAGTACGCCAGCGGCCAATGCTAATGGGGCGCTGTCCTTCCCATACTCGGGAAGCCTGTCTTCAGGCGATGAAGGCGCTGTGACGTATGGAGTTCGAGTTGGTGATTAAGGGCGGATTACGACTTGGCACACTCGGTGCCGTCAGTGCGGCTTTGCTGGGTGGGTCCGCCTGGATGGCGTTTGCAGACACGCCTGAAGCGGGCACGAATATCGTCAATCAAGCAACTGTTCTGTATACGGACTCAGAGGGCACGGACCGCGAAACCACGACGAATGAGGTTATCCTGTTCGTTCAGGCCGTCTATTCCTCAACGCTGGAAGCCGATCAGTCGCGGAATGTGGCTGCAGGTGGTGATGCGCGCTTCATCCACACGCTGACCAATACCGGTAATTCAAGCAACACATTCTGCATCAGCGCGAGCGATTTAGGCAGTGATAGCGGCGATTTTGACCGCATCGATGTCATACTGGATGCGAATGGTGACGGCGAAGCCAACTCTGATGAGCAGATTGTGTTTTCCAGCTCCGCAAGTGCGGCGGGCGAGCTTGTCGTTAATAGTGGTCAGGCCGTCGGACTGATCGCAGTTGGGCGTATTCCGGCTGGTGCGAGCGCTGGCCAGACGTACGCTTTGGATTTATCCGTTAGCTCTCAAGATGGAACCGGAACGTGCGGCACGGGCCTGCCCGAAGATCTTGGTGCAGATGCTGACAGTACAGATGGCACGAACCGCGATATTGCGACGGTCACCTCCGATGCTGTGTTAGAGGTTACCAAAGCCTCAGAGTACAATCCCGGTCTCGCAAATGATCTCAGCGATGATCAGATCGACTATATTATCCGTGTACGGAATACAGGTGTTATTGATGCCACAGATGTCCTCATCACGGACGTTCTGCCGACGAGTGTGACCTTTGATAGTTTCATCACCACGACCAATGGTGAGACGCATCTTTCGGGGGAAGTTACAGCAACAGCAACAACGCTGGCCGTAAACGATGAAATCGAAATCCGGTTTACGGTGAATGTCGATCCAACGCTCGGCTTCACCGGCGATCCGCTGATTATTGAAAACACAGCCAGCGCTGAAGCGGATACGGATGGGGTCTCGGGTCGTGAAGCGGCTATTGAATCCAATACTGTGCGGGATGAGATTGATCCCGTTTATGGGGTTACGCTCTCAGATATTGGCGGCACGGCAAGCCCGGGCGCTAATGACGGCGCTGACGACGATGGTACGGTGAATGATCTTCAGTTGGTCGATACGGCCGCGCCGGGGGACACGGTGCGCTTTACGCTGACGGTTACAAATAATGGTAATACGACGGATACGTTCAATCTCACCGAGACCAGCCGGGCGGGCTGGTTCAATGGGGCAGGGCTTCGCTATCTGAACGCTGATTTCGCGACACCGCTACTCGATACGACGGGGGATGGCATTTCGGATACTGGTCCTCTGGCGCCCGGTGAGAGTCTGACCTTTATGGTTGAGGCGGTCCTGCCTTTTACCGAGCCACCCTCACCGCATACTTTGGGTTTGCTGGCGACATCGACAGCTGATTTGAGCGGCGGTGCCGTGAATGTCAGTGACCCGACAACGCTTGCGATCGGCAGCGGTCTGACGCCTGGCGTCGACATTGCGAATTCTGCGGGTGCGATGGGACTGAATGATGGGGGGTCGGTGAACGCCGATCCTGATACAGCTGTCACAACAACGCTGAGCGGTGCGCCCGGAAACACGGTCGTGTTTGATCTCTTCATCGCGAATGAAGGGTCTGGACCGGACAATTTTGCGCTGGCAGCTTTTGCGAATGCCGCGGCAACAACTGATCTTCCCGATGGATGGAGCGTTGATTTTGTGGCACTTGATGGGACACGAATCACGGCAACCGGGCGCTTAGATGCCGGAAACCTCTTTGCCTATCAGGCGCGCGTGATCATCGACCCAGATGCCGCTGATGGCGCGACACAGAGCGTGTTTTTCCAGGCGTCCTCATTCGATACAGGCGTCAGTGACATCAAACAGGATGCTGTGAGCGTTAGCGCCACACCCGCTATTACTTTGACCCCGGATCAGTTTGGCCAGATCGCAGCGTGCGGACGCAAAGAACATTTGCACACGTTGCGAAATTCAGGCGGGACGGGCGAAAGCGTGACTTTGACCGTCATCAGCCAAAGCGCATTGGCTTCTGAAATTCGATTCCCAACGTCTGTCTTATCCGGTGGCCCGGCGACCTATCAGGATGTCGCTTTGCTCGCGCCGGGAGACCCTATTGCTGTGCTGAGTGGCGGGTCTTGGGCGACTGTCTCTCTAATCACGGACGGGTCCGGCGGCGTTGCAATACCGCTCGGTCCTAACGATGAAACGCGCATCATGGCCCGTATTCTGGCGAGTTGTGATATAGCACCGGGTACGGTTGATGTTCTGATTTTGGAAGCCGAAACGCTTGATGGGGATGCAAACGCGCGCGTCACCGACACGACGACTGTCGCCAGTGCACGTCTGGATATCATAAAGCTTGGTGCCTTAGACACGTCCTGTCTGGGCGGGGCGGATACCGCTTTTGATGATGCACGTGTTCAGGCAGAACCAGGCGATTGCGTGATCTGGCAGATCACTTTGAAGAATGCCGGTGTCGAGCCGGTGTGCGATGTCACCGCGCGCGATGCGGCACCTGCATTTACGTCAATTTTCGGCAGTGTGTTAATCACTCAGCAACCCAATCCGGGCACTGGTCTTTGCAACGTAAACGGGAATGAGTTCGCGTGCACCCTTGGAAATTCCATCGATATTGATGGCGATTCCAGCAATGAAAATCACTGTCTGCGGGGCGGTGAGGAGGCACAAGTCCAATTCTCGGTCAGTATTGAATAGGAGATCTGATATGTTGAAAGTGTTCGCGGCCGGACTGGCCTCTGTGTTCCTGATTGCCGGGTCTGCTTATGCCAACGGGCCGCTGAAAAGCACGCTCGAGGCTTATATTGTTGGCACTGATGAGGACGGCGCTGAAACGCTCACGCCCACGGAAGAGATTACACCGGGTGAGACGATCGAATATGTCCTGACCTACGAAAACTTGAGCGAGAATGACCTGAACGGCCTCGTCATCAGTGCGCCTATTCCTGCGTCTACGACATTTGTCGTCGATAGCCAGACAGAGGGAACAGAGTCGGTCTTTGAAGTCAGTGCTGACGATGGCGCGACATGGGGCGAGGTGCCGCTCATGCGATCATCCGACGATGGCGAAGTGGAAGTTCCGATTAGCGAGTATGATGTTGTTCGCTGGGTACCAAGTGGGGCGATCGAAGCCGGTGAGTCCTGGCGGTTTGAATATCGCACCAGCGTGGACTGAGGTGCGATAAGTAACAGCGAACTGTTAAGGGCTCTTCGGAGCCCTTTTTCAATGGTTATCGACTGGTAAAGATCGCACGTAATGCACAATTTTAAGTAGTAAAAAGCAGTGAAATTAAGTCGCCATTTACCCTGAATCCCTAGGCCTGATGAGGTCAATAGTCTTTGCTGATGGGAACAGGAAATGCCTCAATTCAAAACCGCTCGAACGCTTCGCGCGTCTCTTACTGCAAGTGCTGCTGTTTCGGCGCTTCTCTTTACGGCGGGTTCTGCTTCTGCCCTTACTGATGCGGGCCAACGGATCCAGAACCAGGCGACTGCGACTTATAAAGACGCTCTCGGTAATGACTATACGGCGCAGTCGAATCTAGCATCGGTTGAGGTCAAACAGGTTTATTTTGCGACCCTCGAGAGTGACGCGACGCGCACGGTTGCCTCAAACCAGACCGCTTATTTCCAGCATACCCTGACCAATACGGGTAATGGCGAAGACACTTACACGATCAGTGTAGCTCAGGATATTGCTGGCGCGACGGACAGCGGTGATTTCACAACGCTCGAGGTCTATGTTGATGAGAATGATAATGGTGTCGTCGATGCCGGTGAGCTTCCGGTCACGTCTTACACGCTAGCGGCCGGCGAGCAGGTTAGCCTCGTTGTTGCTGGTCTGGTTCCAACCGCGACACCCGGCGCAACATTCGACTCGACTTTAACGGTCACAACGTTGAACGGTACTGTTGAAGACCTGACAGCCAGTGGCGGCATTGATGGCGCAGACGGCACAAACGAAGACCGCGCGACCGTTTCCGGCGACGCTGTTCTGAACGTTTTCAAATCCTCTGTGCATGACGAAGTGAATAACCAGATTACCTACACTGTCACGGTAACCAATACCGGTAATACCGCTGCGCAGGACGTGGTCCTACTGGACGGTCTGCCTGAAGGGACGACGCTTGTCGGGGGCACAGTCACGGCATCGGGTTTCGGAACGGGCATCGACGCGAATGATACGAGCATTACATCTGCAACGCTCGACGAAACAGCCCTTACGATTGATTTGAATGGTGATGGCGACACGTCTGACGCGGACGAGAGTGGTCTTGGCCTCGATCTCAACACGGATGGGGATACATCTGACAGCGGTATAACCGGTGTGTATGGCGTCGATGACGTTCTACCACCTGCGACCTCGGTTGAGTTCAACTTTACTGTGTCCTACGACCCTGCTGTTCTCGGTGCAGATGAACTGATCGAGAATATCGGTCACGTGTCTGCTGATCTGGATGGTAACGGCACGCCAGATGGCGCCATTCCATCGACCAAGACGACAGACAGTGTTCCGCAAAACTTCGCTGTGACAGTAACCGACACAGGGACAGGCGCGAATGCGACGGCCAATGATGGCGGCGATGATGACGCGACCAGCAATGACAGCCAGCAGGTTGATACCGCTCAAGCTGGTGAACTTGTCGTGTTCACACACATCATTACCAACACCGGCAACGGCACTGATACGTTCGAGCTCGAGATCGATAATATTTCCGGCTTCCCATCCGGGACGAGCTACACGATCTGGAATGAAACCGGGACGGTTCAGCTTCTCAATACGAATGGAGAAGGCGGTGTTGATACCGGTCCAATGGATGCTGGTGAAGTTCTTACGGTCACTGTGCAAGTCCAGTTGCCGCCAAATGGGAGCCGCTCAGCCGCCAGCACATATGATCTGATCGCGACGTCTGCAGATGATCCATCTTCTACACCGGCCACTGACGATACTGAAGGTGAATTGCTGGAAATCATCGCACCGACGGTCGACCTGTCGAATACGACCTCCGACAGTGATATTTCAGCCAACCTTGATGTCTTCAATGTCGGTGACAACCCGATCACGACGCAGTCTGCCAATCCCGGCGACATGGTGACCTTCCCGCTTTTCATTCAGAATGACAGCCAGGTTGCCGATAGCTTCCAGCTGTCTGCCGGTGGAACATTTACTAGCGTCAACAACCCGCTCGGTGCCTTGCCGTCAGGTTGGTCTGTGACCTTCCGTGACAGCGGCGGTTCTGTGATTACGACCACACCGTCCATTGCGTCCGGTGACAGCCTTCAGATTTCCGCTGAAGTGATGATCCCGTCGCTCGAGTCGCAGGCCCTTGCGGATTATGAGGCCAATATTGATGGCAGTGGATCACGCAGCCTTGATGGCGGTTCAGGCACAGGTGCCGGTGATGGCGATGGCGATTACGGGATCTTCTTCCGCGTCGTTTCTGTGAATTCCGGCGCAGCCGACGTCAAACTCGATGCGGTCGATGTGCTGCCGAATGAAGAACTGACCCTTCTACAGGATAATGCCGGACAAATTCAGCCGGGTGGCTCGATCGACTATCCGCATACGTTGCAAAATGACGGTAATACCGATGAGCGTATCACCCTTGCGGCGTCGAACGGGACGAATAATTGGTCGAACAACCTGCTCGTTGATACGACAGGGGACGGTTTACCGGATACGCCGTTTGCGAGCCTCGGAAATGGCGACAGCTTCTTCATCCTTGATGAGACAGGGACGCCGAAATCTGTGACTCTTGATGCTGATCTGACCTTTGCGCTTCTGCCGGGTGAAAGCGTTGACTTTGTCGTCCGCGTCTTTGCACCGACGAGTGCGCCGAACGGACAGCTCGACATTGTGACTGTCACCGCGAGCTATAATGGTGGCACAGATGATGTGACCAATGTTGACCGCTCTGAAGTGGTTGAGGCGCAGCTTCGCCTTCTGAAGACAGCTTCGGTCGATGCGGATTGCTCCGGCTCCGCTACGGCTGATCTTGGTCCGGATGGTCCGTTTACGGAGAATACCAATCAGGCGGATCCAGGCGACTGTGTTGTTTGGCAGGTCGTTGCGACCAATGCCGGTGTCGATACTCTGACCGATGTTGAGATTACTGACTCTATTCCGGACTTCTCAACTTATGAAACCGGCACGCTCCGCATTTGTGAAGGCAATGCCGGGCAGGGCGCAACAGCGGCCTGTACATTCTCAACGCTCAGTGACGGAACTGGTGACGATGAGGGGCAATTTACCTCCGGCGATATCCGCTACACGCTTGGTGCCGGAACAACCCCAGCGCTTGCGATCAGCACGATCGCATCAGGCGAAAGTGTAACTGTCAGGTTCTCCAGCGAAGTCGAATAACTCGCTGAATTCTAGTCATTCGGGTCGCAACAGACCCGGATGGCCACCTCCAGAATGGAGCAAACCCCTAGCAGACTGACGGCGATAAAGACCTGACGCTGCTGACACAATGACCGTGCACCAAAAATAAAACGCGCGGCAGGTGATGGTGAAATGATTAGACGTGCCCTTCTGGGTGCTGTGTTGGGTTTGTTTGCCCTGTTGCAGCCCTTGATGACAGCCAGTGCGACGACGCCAGCGGGATCAATCATCCGCAATCAGGCGCAGGCGACCTATTTCGATCCGGTTCAGGATCGTGCGTTTGCGGTGACGTCGACCATTGCAACTGTGCGCGTTCGTTCAGCTCCGAATTTTGAACTTCTCACAGATAATGACGTCTTCGCCAGTGTTGATGAAGCGGTCACATTCCCTCACACACTCAACAATACGGGGAATGAGACTGATCGTTATGCATTGACGTTTGCTCCGATTAACACTTCTCAGCCGCTTAGCTCAGCGGCGATTTTCCACGACCTTAACGAAAATGGTGCGCTCGACCCAAATGAGCCGCAAATCTCGCAGACCCCCTATATCGATCCGGGTCAGTCCATCTCGCTTGTATTGGTCGGTCGCGTGCCAGCGCTCGCTGCGCCCGGGCAAGTCTATACATATAACGTCACGGCGACATCGGAATTGGATGTATCCAACACTCAGACACGCCAGGACATAATCCGCGTTGCGACAGTAACGCCGTTCCGGATCAATAAATCATCCTTCCCGGCCTGTGCCACACCGATCAATCCCGGCAGTCTGATCGATTACGACATCGATCTTCTGAATATTGATGAACTTGCAGGCGCGGCGTCTAACGTCACGATTGATGGCGTAACGCGCAGAGGGTTCCTTATTGAGGATACGGTTCCTGCCAATACAAATCTGGTGGCCGGCAACATGCTCCCGCAATCGCCGCAGGATGCCATTCTGGTTGTTCGCGACGCGTTTGCCAGTGATCAGACGTTCCGAAGCTACACCACATATTCTGAGCGTGATCTGATCCGATCCGTCGGCTTGTTTATTCCGGAGACCAGTCTGAGCGGGGGTCAGTCCGGACGGTTTTCTTTCCAGGTCCGCGTTAGCGACACGATCACACCGGGTACAATCATCACAAATGCGATCAGTGTTGATACAGACGGCGATGGGTCGGTGGATACGCTGTCTAACCAGACTTGTAATACGGTCGACTCTCAAGGCGTGAATGCTAGCCTACGTTTTCTTGAACCTTCTCAACCTGTGCGCACGTCCCTGACGCAAGGCAGTCTTGATAAGCCACAGCACGTGATTGACTCTGATTATGTTGATGCTCCGGTTTATCGCCTTGATTCCTATCCGGGTTACATTCTCGCACGCGATGGTGTGTATCTTGAAGTTCGCTCCACGGCGCTGAACACATCGGGCTTTATTTCTGAAGATGAGTTCGGTAACGCCTTTATCCGCGTGCGCGTGCAATCGTCTGGAACGGGCGATACTATCTTTGTCCGCCTGCTGGAGACCGCGCCGAATTCCGGCCTGTTCAGAGCCGAGGTTCCGTTTCGTCTGTCTGAAAGCGAGTCTGGCCAAGGGCGCGATTGCGCGCCTGTCGTCGTCGATCAGTGCATTCTGCGCAGCGTTTCCGGCGACCGCCTACAGGCCACCATTTTTGACCCAGGCATGAAGATAGAGCTTGAGGATTTGGCAGTCGTTGACCCGCTTGGCATCGTTTTCGACTCGACCAGTCTCGATCCCGTTGCGATGGCTCAGGTCTTTATTCGCACCCCAACAGGCGTTTCGGCGACAGATCCTGACACGGGCCTCGCATTCCCACCTCAAACAACAGATGCGGATGGTCGATACACGGTCCCGCGCCTTGCGGCCGGTCAGTATGAAGTCTTCGTTATCCCGCCTCAGGACTACACGTTCCCATCCATCGTTGATCCAGACGTCTTTGCTGGTCGCCGCATGGTGGATGACCGCTCTTATAGCCGCAATGGTTTTGATGGCATCCTAGGCAGCGGTTTGTTCGATGCGAGTTTCGTCAATGCGCCGCCTGTGATTGATGTTCCAATCGACCCTGACCTGACGCTTGGCCAGCTTTCTCTAACAAAGGAAGCCTCAAGAGAAACTGTGAGCTTTGGCGATACGCTGACTTATACGCTGACAACGCGCAACGGGACGGATGCCGTCCTCCTTGACGTGGAAATCGTTGACGCGCCACCGCCGGGATTCCGCTTCGTTGAAAGCAGTGCGACGCTGAACGGCGACCCTTTGGAAATTATCCGCGGTCCTGATGCGCGCTCACTGACCTTCCCAATCGGACGCTTGGAGATCGGTGAAACGGCGATTGTCACTTACCGTCTTCAAGTGGGCCCGGAAGCGCGCCCCGGTGATCGCGTGAATGTCGCTGTCACAACTGGTCGCACCGGTGGATTTGTTCCCGCGCGTAGCCCGCGTGCGACTGAAATTGTGCGTGTTCGCGATGATGGCTTGCTCTCAGACCGCGCCTATCTGATTGGGTCGGTCTGGGCCGATGCTGACATGGATGGTGTTCGCGATGAGTTGGAAGTTGGACTCCCTGGGGCCCGTATATGGCTCGAGGACGGCACTTGGGTCGAGACGGACGAGTTGGGTCGTTACTCCCTATACGGATTAAAGCCCGGACTTCGTATTGCGCGCATCGATCCAGAAACCCTGCCAATCGGTTATGAGCCGCATCGCACGACATCAAGACAGCTAGGCAAGGGTGAGCAACGCTTTGTCGATCTGATCGCGGGTGACCTGCATCGCGCTGACTTCCCGCTGTCTTGTCCGGAAGAGACGAAGTGCGGTATCGCGTCAGCGTTCGCAACGTTGGCAGCTGAGCGCGCCGCCCGCCAATCACCGGACGCAATGCTGGATCAGGCTTTGGCTTATGAAGGTCTGATCGGTGAGACGGTCACCCGTGACCTGTCACGATTGCGCGAACAGCCTGGCCCAGACGGGGATATCTCAAACGGCCTGCTCACGGTCACCGGCGCACCGGGTTTGAGTGCGTCTCAAGCTGAAGTCTTTTTCGACGCTGATGAAATGCTAGCCGAATCCGCACCTATTGGTCCGACTGATCCTGAAACGGCGGCTGCAGCGCTTGGCCGGATCGATGTGAAAGAGGGCGCATGGCTCTGGCCTCTGCCAGATGCTGAGACAATGACCACGTATTCGCGTGATGGTCGCTTCATGGCCGCGATCCGATCCGGCATTGAGCCAACGCTTTATATCAATGACGAGCCAGTTGGGTCTGAAACGCTTGGCGCTCTGATCGAGAACAAAGGGAGAGGCGCCACTGTTGCGGCTTGGTATGGTGTTCAACTCGCCCCCGGCCATCATTTTGTCGAAGTCCGCGGAACCGACATGTTCGGCAATGAGCGTGTTCTTGCCCGCGCCCGTGTCGTGCGTCCGGGTGAGGCAGCACACCTTCATATTGAGCCGCCGATCGAACAAATCGCTGCGGATGGCCGCTCATTGGCTGAACTGACCCTGAGGGCCTTGGACGAAGATGGCATTCCAGCAATGGGCAACCAGTTCATCACTCTGAAGGCCTCAATCCCGGGTAGTGAGACGCGCGTGCAGTTTGCCGGACAGGATGTGCAGCCCGGTGAGCCCGGCCATCAGGTCCGGTTACAGAATGGTGCGGTCATCGTTAGATTGATTGCCCCTGAAACACCGGGCGAGGTTCTGGTTGAAGCGACCAATGGCGGGCTTCTGACCAATGATGCGCGCGTCCGGTTCAGCGCTCCAATGCGCGACCTGATCGCTGTCGGCCTGATAGAACTCAATGGCACAGTGTCTGATCTCGGTGGGTTGCTTGAGCCTGCCGAAGAGGATCTGTTCTCCGAAACGCTGGAAACGGACGGACGCACGGCCGTCTTCCTAAAGGGCCGCGTTAAAGGCGATGCGCTACTGACCTTTGCCTATGATAGCGAAAAGTCCCGTAGCGAAGGCCTGTTCCGCGATATCGATCCGGAAGCTTATTACCCAATTTACGGCGACAGCAGCGAGAAAGGCTTCGAAGCGCAGTCCCGCTCGAAACTTTATGTCCGACTTGAGAAGGGCGAGAGCTCGATCATGTGGGGGGATTTCCGCACAGATGCTTACTCTGAGGATTCACTCGTGCGCACACGTCGTGCTCTAACGGGCGCAAATGCCTACTCACGCCATGGCGAATGGACCTTCCAAGGCTTTGCGGCAGAAGCTTCCCGTCAACAACGCACAGAGCGGATCCGTGGAACCGGTCTCGCACTGAACATTGTCCTGCCGGGCGCGCCTTTGGTTCGCAATGCAGAAGTCCTGACGGTTGAAACACGCGACCGCAACAATCCGGGCCTAATCGTAGAGGAACGGACACTTGCTCGCTTTGCTGACTACCTTTTGGATGATGATACAGGCCGTTTGATCCTGAAAGCGCCGCTGCCATCTATGGATGAGCTGGGTAACCCGGTCTTCCTTTTGGCGAGATACGAAGTCGATAGCGACGAGGCCGATGCCATCGTGGCGGGCGTTCGTGCGCGGCGCGAGGGTCAGCTGGGATCGCTATGGGGAGGGTTTACCTATGACGAAGCTCAGGTCGATGTTGACCGCCGTATGTACGGATCACTCGGCGCAGAACGTCGCTTTGAAGGCGGTCGTGCTTATCTCGAAGCGGGTGTTTCGGACAATCATTTAGGCGATGATACGAGCAGTATGGGTGAGGCGCTACGCGCTGGTCTTGAGGCCAATATCATCGGCGGTGTCCTTACGGCTGAGATTGCTCAGGCAGATGCCGCGTTTGAAAATCCGGACGCTCCGATCCTGGCTGGTAGACGTGAAGCGCGGGCTGAATTTGATCGCCCGCTCGGCGCAACATCCAATCTACGTCTAGGCGCGTTCGCCTCTGAAGATTTGCGTTCGGAAACCACGAGAACAAGCGTTCAGGCCCTTGGCGTGACACAGCTGGACGAATGGAGCTTCGCGGCAGGTCCGAAATTCACACGCGATGAGAATAAGACGAATGAAGCCAGCTTTACCTCTGTCCTGCTGCGCGCAGACAAAGCCATTGAGGCCTTTGGGCGTCCAGCGACCACTGGCGTGGAAATCGAGCGCTCAATTGATGATAACCGCACACGCTTGCAAGTCGGCGGCGACCTCCTGCTGCGAGATGACACACGCCTCTACGCCAATCATCGCATTCTGGACGAATTGCCGGACCAAACGTTCGCGCAGGGCCTAACGGACAATCAGGGCGACATTGGGCGCAACAAGACGATCCTTGGCCTTGAAACAAGCATTCTTCCGAATACGGATATTTACGGAGAATGGCGTGAACCGGGCGCGCTGGATGCCGGCACGGGTGAGGCTGCTTACGGGATTCGCGCCCAATGGGATGTGATCGAAGGGCTCTCGATTGCGCCGCATCTGGAGATCGTTGATACATTTGATCCCGGTGCGGATGAAGAGGAAACAGCGTTCGCTGCGACAGACTCGACCGCGATTTCATTCGCCATTGCGGATCGCCGTTCAAAAGATGCACGCCGGACGGCGCGTTTGGAAG
This sequence comes from Pseudomonadota bacterium, assembly GCA_038630445.1. Taxonomy (GTDB): domain Bacteria; phylum Pseudomonadota; class Alphaproteobacteria; order Caulobacterales; family Hyphomonadaceae; genus Henriciella. The sequence continues at coordinate 37,912 of JBCBCO010000003.1, forward strand.
CCCGCAATACCGATATCTCAACCTTCTATGCCGCCCGCGCCGGTTGGGCGCAGCGGTTCACGCCGACTTGGACAGGTGCGGTCAAAATTGACGCCGCGCGCGACAATATATCTGAAGCCGATGACATCGAGCGTCTGCGTCTGACAACGGGCATCGCTCGTCGTCCTGCAGATCATGAGAAAACTGATTTCTTCGCTCTATACCAGTGGCTTTCAGAGCTTGAGAATGCAGAGCGCCGGACGGTCAATATTATCTCTACCCATGCTAATCGTCAGTTTACGGATCGCTGGATCGCCTCAGGGCGCGCCGTCACAAAGTGGGAACGGGCTCTAGGTGTGGAAAGCTCTGCGCAGCTGCTCGGTGGGCGTGTCATCCGTAATATCTCTGACGATTTCGACCTAGAGGCGCGTGCCTCGGTCCGGTCCGTGCAGTGGGGGGCGTCCTATCAGCAAAGCTTTGGCCTTGCCGGATCGTGGCAGCCGCGTGATGATGTTCGCCTGACTCTTGGATATAATTTCACAGGCTTCAGGGATCGCGATCTTGATCCGCGCGGATATGACGTACGCGGCCTGTATTGGGGCATCGCGATTGCCGTTGACGAAGATTGGTTCGGTTGGTTGCGGCCGGATCAGTAAGGCCAGATCTGTTTTCGCAAAAACTGATGAAAGCTCTCGCGTTTTGATCACTCTTTGGCTATGAGCCTCCAACGTGCGGATGTGGCGAAATTGGTAGACGCACCAGATTTAGGTTCTGGCGCCGCGAGGCGTGGGGGTTCAAGTCCCTCCATCCGCACCATTCATTTCAGGTTTGGCTCCGCCAAAATTTTTGGTCCAGTGGACCAAAAATAAAAAATGAATGCCACGGCAGTGGCCCGAGGTCCGGTGGACATTTCCCCACGGAAGATAATCCTACAGTATCAAATCACATCCAGCGCCTGAACCAAATCCCGCTCCAAATCGCGCACATCTTCCAGCCCGACAGATAGCCTGATCCAGCTTTCATCTAGACCCATTTCCGCCTGCTCTTCGGCGCTTAGAGCGCGATGCGTCGTTGAGGCTGGATGGCAAGCGAGCGACTTCGTGTCGCCGAGATTGTTTGAAATATCGATCAAATCTAAACTATTCAGCATACGGAAGACCTGCTCACGCGCACCTTTGGCCGAGAACGCAATCAATGTCCCGCCTGCGCTCATCTGCTTATCATGCACAGCAAAGTGCGGATGGTCTGCACGTTTCGGATAACGCACAGCGGCCACATTTTTATGCTCTGCAATCGTATCGGCGAGCCGCGCGGCATTCGCGCTGGCTTGGCGAATACGCAGTTCCATCGTTTCCAGGCCTTTCAGCACGACCCAGGCGTTAAACGGCGAACAGGCAGGTCCCGTATGACGCAGCCACGGGTCAATGTGCTCTTCGATAAAATCGCTATCGCCCAGAATAGCGCCTGCCAGAACGCGGCCTTGGCCGTCCATGTGTTTGGTTGCTGAATAGACAACGACATCTGCACCGAGATCGAATGACTTTTGCAGGATGGGCGTCGCAAAGACATTGTCGACGACCAGCTTCGCCCCTGCCTTGTGAGCAAGTTCGGCAACGGCGGCAATATCGACGGCATCGAGCAGCGGGTTGGACGGACTTTCAATCAGAACGAGTCGCGTCGGCTGCGATAGCGCGCGCTCCCACGCGCCTAAGTCTGCGCCATTCACAAACTCTGTCTCTACGCCGTAGCGGGGCAGGATCGTCGAGCAGATATGGCGGCACGACCCGAACAGGGCGCTTGCCGCAACGACGCGATCTCCCGCCGAACACGGCGCAATCATCGCGCTCGAAATCGCGCCCATGCCTGAGGCGGTCACGCGGCACGTCTCCGCACCTTCCAGCATCGCCAAACGTTCCGCCAGCATCTGATTGGTCGGATTGCCATAGCGCGAATAGACATAGCCCTCTTCATCGCCGCTCATACGGGCTGCGGCCTGCTCCGCGCTGTCATACGCGTAGCCGGAGGTTAGGAACATCGCTTCGGACGTTTCGCCAAATTCTGAGCGCATGGTGCCGCCGCGCACCAATTTTGTCGCGTCTTTCCAGTCTTTCCTGCGCTCTGTCATGTTTGCGTCCTTGCAATTCGGCTCCGCCGTCATAAGCCTGCAGGAGAAGAGGAATCAAGTCATGGCTGACGGGACAAAAGGCGTTTTGCCGGATCAGGACCTAAGGGCGCTGTTTCAAGACGGCGCGATCCGAAGTGAGATGGAGCTGGATAGCGATCAGATTCAGCCCGCCAGTCTGGACTTGCGGCTGTCGGATACGGTCTACCGCGTGCGGGCGAGTTTTCTGCCGGGGAAGGATCGCAAAGTCGCGGATGTCCTGAAAAATTCGGATCTCGAACTCCAACGCCTGACGATTGAGCGCGGTGGGTCAGCCTTGTTGGAAACCGGCTGCGTCTATCTCGTCCCGTTGATGGAAAGCCTGAAGCTGCCGAGCGGTATTTACGGGCGGACGAACCCGAAAAGCTCGACCGGGCGAATTGACGTGTTCACCCGTGTTGTGACGAATAAGTCCAAGCAGTTCGATACGGTCGATCCGGGCTATTCCGGCCCACTCTGGCTGGAAATCAGTCCGCGCACCTTCCCGATCAAGGTTCGCCCGGGGGACCGCCTCGCTCAATTGCGCCTGCGCCGCGGCAAGCATGATGTCAGCCACGAGCAGACGGTCTCTATTGATCTGGAAAGCGCGGACAATGGCCCGGTCGGCTGGCGCGCCAAGCGCCATAGCGGCGTAATCGACCTGCGTGCGATCGGTCAGCATGCAGTCCGCGACTTTTGGGAACCGCTCTATGCGAGTGGCGGGCGCTTGGTTCTGGACCCGGAGGAGTTTTACATCCTCGCCAGCCGCGAACCGGTCAAAGTTGTGCCGGGCAAGGCAGCGGAAATGGCCCCGATTGCGCCGGAGTTGGGTGAGTTTCGTGCTCACTATGCAGGCTTTTTCGATCCGGGCTTTGGCATGAATGATGGCGGCAGCCGCGCTGTGCTTGAGGTTCGCTCTCGCGATGTGCCGTTTATTCTTGAGCATGGCCAGCCGGTGGCGAAACTGATCTATGAAGCAATGGCGTCAAAACCGAGCGCGCTCTATGGCGGCAAGACGAGCAATTATCAGGGGCAGGGTCTCAAGCTCAGCAAGCATTTTGGGCCGTCATGAAGCCTATATCCCCTTGGCGCTTACGGTTTGCCATTAAACCCGTCTGGACTGACGACGAAGGGCGCATTTTTTTACGATTTTATCGCGTTCGCGATGTTGTGCACATCCTCAAAAATGGACGTGCGAGGCCGGATAAACAACGCAAAGTTAAACCTTGATCGCGCCTACGGTGTCTGTTGATCCGCATCTGCAGCGGAATTTGTCAACCACGCTTGACATGTAAAGTTAGCTTGTCTAAATGACAGGCATGCTAGTCATGGAGAGATGAATGACACAACACACATACAAGTCTGCACGTCGTCGCTATGTGCGTGTGTTTTGGCCTTTGATGGCGATTTATACAGTTATCGTCCTTGCTGGATCTTTTTATTTGGGGAGCTTGGAGACAGAGCCTGTCTGGTTGCAGGCTTCGCTCGCGATTGCCTGCGCCCTGCCCGTCATCGCGGTGCTATTTATAATGCTGCGATACTTTGCAGAGACAGACGAATATTCACGGCTGTTGCAGTATAAAGCCTTCGCTTACGGGGCTGTCTTCACAGTCAGCGCCATCATGCTGGTTGGTTTCCTACAGCTTTTCGATGTTATTGGTAGCGTCGAAGTCTTCTGGTTCGGACCCGCTTTCTTCCTCGCTTATGGGATCAGCCATCGCGTAATCGGCGGTGGAGAGTGCGTATGAAGAACCGTCTTCGAGTCTTGCGCGCCGAGCGGAAGTGGAGTCAGGCGACGCTGGCTGATCATCTCGGCGTTTCGCGCCAGTCGGTGAACGCGATTGAGACGGGCAAGTATGATCCCTCTCTCCCGCTCGCCTTCGCCCTCGCACGCCTGTTCGACTGCACGATTGAAGAGATTTTTGACGATGAATATGGCTTGCAGCAGGCGGCTGAGTAGATTGTCGAGATCGCTCTTGACCCCCTCCCAACCTCCCCCTTGCAGGGGGAGGAGTTATTCAGCTCCGACTTCAAGTTCAGAAGGAAAACTCTCCCCCTTGAAAAGGGGGAGTTGGAGGGGGATCAGGCTAAAAAGCGCCGTTCTCGGCGCCTAATTTAAAGAATAAACTTCGACAAATCCGCGTTGCCGACCAGATCAGAGAGCTGTGCCTCAACATAGTCAGCCGTAATCGTCACGGTTTCACCGCTTCGGTCAGGCGCGGTGAAGCTGATTTCGTCTAACAGGCGCTCCAACACCGTCTGCAAACGCCGTGCGCCAATATTCTCGACCGTGTCGTTCACTTTCACGGCCAAGTCGGCGAGCGCATCAATCGCGGCTTCCTCAAACTTGAGCTCGACGCCTTCAGCCTGCATGAGCGCTTCATGTTGCTTGATCAGGCTGGCTTCCGGTTCGACCAGAATGCGACGCATATCATCACGGCTGAGCGCGGACAGTTCGACCCGAATCGGCAAACGCCCTTGTAGTTCTGGCAAGAGGTCTGACGGTTTCGCGACATGAAATGCGCCGGAGGCAATGAACAGGATATGATCGGTCTTCACTGCACCGCGCTTGGTTGAAACCGTCGTGCCCTCAATCAAGGGCAAGAGATCGCGCTGCACGCCTTCACGGCTGACATCAGCACCAGAGCGGCCGGAGGATCCCGCAACCTTGTCGATTTCATCCAGGAAAACGATCCCGTCTTCTTCGACAGCGCGGATCGCTTCGCGTGTGATGGCATCCTCATCGATCAGCTTGTCCGCCTCTTCCTCAATCAGAGGCGTGTAGGCCTCTTTGACCGTGGTGCGCACGCGCTTTGTCTTGCCGCCCATCGCCTTGCCGAGCATGTCGGACAGATTGATCATGCCCATGGAGCCGCCACCGCCCGGAAGCTCCATCATCGGCATGCCGCTACCGGTATCGGCGAGGTCGATATCAACTTCTTTGTCGTCCAGATCGCCTTCACGCAGTTTACGGCGAAACACCTCTCGGGTTGAGGTCTGTGCATCCTCACCGACCAGCGCATCAAGCAGGCGTTTCTCTGCCGCATCGCGCGCCTGATCTTCAACCGTTTTGCGCTTGGTCTCTTTGATCATACCGATGGCCGCTTCAACGAGATCGCGGACAATCTGTTCAACATCGCGCCCGACATAGCCCACTTCAGTGAATTTCGTGGCTTCGACCTTTAGGAAAGGTGCGTTTGCGAGCTTTGCCAGCCTGCGGGAGACTTCTGTCTTACCGACACCGGTTGGTCCGATCATCAGGATATTCTTAGGCGTAATCTCTTCGCGCAGGCCCTCGGGTGCTTGCTTTCGCCGCCATCGATTGCGCAGCGCCAGGGCGACAGCGCGCTTGGCATCATTCTGTCCGACAATATGGCGATCAAGCTCCGAGACGATCTCGGCTGGGGTGAGATGGGTCATACAGGTGTCCGAGTTTGATTAGGCTGGCTCAGCGGGAAACACACGGCTCCATGTGCCGCCTTTCGGGAAAAATACAAGCACAGCCCTGCGCGCTGTCTTCCATCCAGCCCCAAGCAGGACCACGCCTGAACCGATAATAATCGTCACCATAATAAAGATATTTGAGGCATCGAGGCCGGCTTCACTCAGGACGAAGCTTAGGCCGAAAATAAACGTGGCAAGGCTTGCCGCGATCAGAGCGCGCCTGTTGATCGCCAGCGACAAAATCCCAATCACAACAAGCACACCCAAAAGGACAAGACTCTGTGTTGCATTATCAGTTCCGCTCGTGGACCCGGCCAGAATATTCGATCCGGTGACGATTGTGCTGACACCCCATATGATTTGCGGTGCAGCCGCCAAATGCAGCCAGAAGGCGTGATCTGATGGTTTCCGAATCCGCTCTGGGTCCTGCATGTCGAACAGGACGGCCGCCACGAATGTCATAACGCCGAGAAGCAGGAATGCGGTGCCGCCTAATATCAGTCCAAGGCCGCCATATAAGCTAAGAAAAGTATAGACCGCCGCTGAAAGACTGATCGCCATAACCGCTAAGGAAAACGGCAGACGAAAGCGCAGGAACACCAATCCAGCTGCGAGCAGTGAAGAGAGGAAAGCAACGATCCCCATATTTCCAGTGAGTTGGATCATGTCGTCGGGGTCAAATGTTGCCATGAAATCTGCACCCACAACCATCCTGCCGTAAAGCGCGGTCAAACCAAGCATCATGAACATGCAGAACATCAAGGTCAGGGCCATACTGGGCAAAAGAAGACGTCTTCGACCTGCGAAATATTCCAGCATCGCCCAGGCGGCACCACCGATTACCAAAGCGGCAATGATCCCGGATAGAATGCTCCCGCTGGCCACGCTCGGCGTTGCAATCATGCTGACAAATGTCGTCAGGCCAATGAAGAGGATGATTAGGCCAAGCGTGATGAAAATGTCGTTGAAATTGGCGAGGAAGCGCAGGTTTTCCTGACCTGCGACCGGCGTCTCATCGCCATCCATCCGCGAAATCAGGAAGGCCTCCAACCGCGAAGCCTGATCTGCTGTGATCACATTAGCGCCAACAGCGGCACGAAGACCCGCGCGATCAAACATCCATAACCTCCACGGTAAAATGCGCATTTGTGTAGACGCAGATATCCGCCGCGATCTGCATCGCTTTGCGACCGAGCGTTTCCGCATCTTTCTCATAGTCGATAAGAGCGCGGGCCGCAGAGAGTGCGTAATTCCCGCCGGACCCGACAGCGACGACGGGATATTCAGGCTCCAGCACGTCGCCTGCGCCGGTAATCACCAGCGTGGTCTCTTTATCCGCAACGATCAGCAGGGCTTCCAGTTTCTGGAGGTATTTCTCCGTGCGCCATTCTTTGGCGAGCTCCACAGCAGCGCGTTGTAACTGGTTCGGGAACCGTTCCAGCTTTTGCTCTAAACGCTCGAATAATGTGAAAGCGTCAGCCGTTGCGCCGGCAAATCCTGCAATGATGTCACCATTTCCAATGCGTCTGACTTTTCTCGCATTTCCTTTCATAACAGTCTGGCCCATTGAGACCTGCCCGTCTGACAGCATGGCGATCTGGGTATCTGTACGCACGGCCAGAATTGTCGTCCCGTGCCAGCTTGGGTGTATATCTGAGTCAATTTTCATCGTTTATCGATATGATCGATTGTCGATGAAATTGCAAGTGATAAATGAAATCACGACGCTTTGCGCTGGACCTCCTGATCCAAAAGTGTGCTGATATCGTCGGCCGAGACTGGCTTACTGAAGAAGTAGCCCTGCCCGATATGACAGCCTCGCCGCGCCAAATACTGCGCCTGCTGAAGGCTTTCAATGCCTTCGCCCACAATCTTCATTTCAAGCGATCGGGCCATGCCGAGCATCATGTCGACGATTGCGGTGGCTTGCGCGTCATGAGGCGTTCCATCGATGAAGGATCGATCAATTTTGAACGTGTCAAACTTGAATTGAGTCAGGATAGCCAGATTAGAGTGGCCGGTCCCGAAATCGTCCACAGCCAATCTCACGCCTAATCTGCGGAGTGGGGCCAGGATCGCTCTGACGGCTTCCGGTTTCTGAACGGCCACACTTTCTGTAATTTCCAATTCAAGATGTCGTGGCGGTAGACCGCTTTCAGCAATCGATTTCAGTATTTTTTGGGATAGATACGGGTCGTTGAACTGGATCGGTGAAACATTCACAGCAAGGTTGATGTCATGACCGGATTTTACCCAGGCGGCCGCTGCTTTGGTCGACTTTCTCAGAATTTGATCGCCAATACGATCAATCAGCCCGAGCTCTTCAGCCAAGCTAATGAAAACGTAAGGTGATGCAAGACGCCCGCTTTCCGTCTGCCATCTCGCGAGCGCTTCGACGCCGTACATGCGCCCTGTTTTAAGATCGACTTTGGGTTGAAAGACCGGGACAAATGCGTCGCTCGCAACAGCCTCTCGAAGCTCACGCTCTAATTTGCGTCGCGCGTCATTCTGGCGGTCAAGTTTAGGGGAATAGAATTTATAGCCGATCCCTGATGTTTCACTGACGCTTTGAAGTGTAATGTGAAGTGCGTGGAAAACGCGTTGTACGGTTTCGCCATCATGGGGAACCATCACGATTGAGGCTGCAATCTCTGGTTCGAATGAGACTTTGCCAATTTCGATGGCTTTCCCTAATTCGCGACGAAACGGACGCACAAGCGAAGATAAATCATCGCGGTTTGTCATACCTGACATGAGGATCGTGAACGTCTGTTCTCCGACACGAGCAAAGGCTTCGAGATGCAGCCCGTGTTCTGTCACATCAGGTTTCTTGCTCGCCTCGACGATCCTATTGCCGAATAGTTTGAGAGCCATTTCGGCATCACCGTGACTGAAGCGGTTACGCTGGGCAGACCAGTTCTGTAGTTTTATCATCAGAACGGCGTACGGCGTTTCCATGCTCGCTTTGTCGACTACGTCTTGCAGATGCTGTTCAAAATCATACCGGTTTGGCAGGCCCGTGCGCTCGTCGCGCCGTGCCAGATTGCGATAGCGTTTGATCTCACGGTTCAACCGGCGTGTGGTCTGAAGGGCAACCGCATTAAGTCCTCGGAACTCTTTGAATGAGACATTTGGAAGCTCGAGCTCTTTTAAGTCGCCAATATCATAATTATCGACATAGGATTTGACATGATTCAGGTTCTTCGCAGCCATTTTTGAGAGGGACCTGATCATCCATGTTGCCAGAACAGCACAAAGCGCGATCAGGAAAGCGCTCAACAGGTGCGGCATCGGCGGTCGATACGGCAGCGGCGGTACCACGGCGAGTTCTCCGAGCCGCTTACCATCGTGAATAATATCGTAACGGCGACTGTCATCGAGCATTCTTGTGCCCTCGACGAGCGTGATGATGCTACCGTCCTCCATTGTCAGGATGGCTCCATCGGGCGTAACCGTGCCGAGACTAGATCTGAGGCCTTCAATGTCGTCGTTGAGAAGACTTTGCCGCGCGAGCGCCACAGTGCTCTGAGCATAACTGTCGACTTGGCGATTGTACTCGCTCATCCATCGAAGCTGATAGAAAACGGTGAAGCTGATCGCCAG
>JBCBCO010000040.1:0-15826 GCA_038630445.1 Pseudomonadota bacterium
TCGAGTGGAGCCCGGAAGATGCAACGCGCACGGAGTTTGATTTTCTCTGCAAGTGCATCGATGCGGCGATTACCAGCGGGGCGACGACGATCAATATTCCCGATACGGTTGGGTACTCGCACCCAGAGGAGTATGGCCGCCTGATCCGGCGCTTGCGTGAAGCCGTTCCTGACAGTGATAAAGTGATCTGGTCGACCCATTGCCATAATGATTTGGGGCTTGCCGTCGCGAACTCAATTGCGGGTGTCCAGAACGGCGCACGGCAGGTGGAATGCACGATTAATGGTCTGGGTGAGCGTGCGGGCAATGCGGCGCTGGAAGAGGTTGTGATGGCCTTTAATGTGCGCGGTGATGATCTGCCATTTGGCTCACGTATCGACACGACGAAACTTTCAACCGCGAGCCATATGGTCAGTCGGATCACGGGCTTTCCGGTGCAGTTCAATAAAGCCATTGTTGGCAAAAACGCCTTCGCGCATGAAAGCGGTATCCATCAGGACGGTATGCTGAAAAATGCCGAGACCTATGAAATTATGAAGCCTGAGGATGTTGGGGTGTCCAAGACCAGCCTTGTTATGGGCAAGCATTCAGGCCGCCATGCGTTCCGCGATAAGCTGGAAAGTCTCGGCTATGACTTGGATCAGGACGCGGTCAATGAGGCCTTCAAGCGGTTTAAAGACCTCGCGGATCGCAAGAAGCATGTCTTTGATGACGACCTGATCGCGCTGGTTGATGACCAACTCTCAGCCATGGGGGAGCGGATTACGTTTGAGAGTCTGCGCGTTGTTGCGGGCTCTGTCGGGCCGCAAACGGCTGACATCGCGCTTACGGTCGATGATGAGCACCACACTGTCATGCATGAGGGCAATGGCCCGGTCGATGCTGTGTTCAATGCGATCAAAGCCATCGTGCCGCATCAAGGAAAGCTCGATCTCTATCAGGTGCATGCTGTGACAGGCGGCACGGATGCGCAGGCGAAAGTGACGGTGAGGCTGAAAGGCGAGGGGATTATGGCGACGGGTCAGTCGTCAGACCCTGATACGCTCGTCGCGAGTGCGAAGGCTTATATCCACGCTTTAAACAAGCTTGAAGCGCGTAGATTGAAGCGTTTGGCTGCTTAAAGCCTCATATAAAAGGTGAACGATCCGTACTATTCGGGTGTCCGTACTCGCTATGGTTAACCTCTGAAATCGCAGTCACCACCGTAACATCTGCTAAAAGTGAACGATAAGTACATATATTCTGTTTGGGGACTCTTGCTTTAATTCAATCTAAACGTCATTGCTTTAACGGGCTGTTGATAAGACTAGCAATGCGGTCGGGATTTCTCGGGCGCGACAGATATGAAGCGGCAGTAAAATGATCGGAAGCCTCCTCGGCGTACTCTCCACAGACATGGCCATCGACCTTGGGACAGCGAATACGCTCGTCTATGTGAAAGGTCACGGCATTCAACTCGATGAACCCTCCGTCGTCGCTTATATGAGCCAGGGCGGTCGCAAGGTCGTCTATGCAGTTGGCGCGGAAGCCAAGCAGATGCTGGGCAAGACGCCTCTGAATATGGAAGCGATCCGCCCGATGCGTGACGGTGTGATCGCTGACTTTGAAGTCGCCGAAGAAATGATCAAGCACTTCATCCGTAAAGTGCATAATCGCCGTGCTTTCGTGTCACCGATGATCATTATCTGCGTGCCGAGCTCTGCCACGAATGTCGAGCGTCGTGCGATCCACCAGTCTGCATTGGCCGCCGGTGCACGTGAAGTTCACCTGATCGATGAGCCTCTAGCGGCCGCAATTGGCGCGGGTTTGCCAATTGAAGAGCCTGCAGGATCCATGGTGGTTGATATTGGCGGTGGCACGACTGAGGTTGCTGTCCTGTCTCTGGGCGGTCAGGTCTATTCACGCTCTGTGCGTGTCGGTGGTGACCGGATGGATGAGGCGATCATGGCCTATCTGCGCAAGAATATGGGCATCCTTGTTGGCGAAATGTCAGCCGAGCGGATCAAGAAGGAAATCGGAACCGCACTGCCGCCTGAAAAAGGCGATGGCATGAGCGTTCAGGTTCGCGGTCGTGGCACAGGTGACGGGGTTCCAAACGAAATCGAGATCAATGAACGTCTGATGGCAGAGGCGCTGAAAGACCCGGTCGATGAAATCGTTGAAGCGGTTCGCATCGCGCTGGAAGCGATGCCACCGGAGCTGGCGGCCGACATTGTTGACCGCGGAATTGTGCTCACGGGCGGGGGTGCGCTGCTGCGGAATTTGGATCAGGTGATCCAGAAACAGGCGCGGCTTCCTGTCATGATCGCAGAAAAGCCCTTGGAATGCGTCGCGAATGGGTGTGGATTCGTCTTGGAAAATTACAGTCGCATGAAAAATGTTCTATCGCCTGAAGTGTGATAGGATAGCGCGATAAGTCAGGAGAGCGATCCATGCTCCGCCAAGCAGGCAAAGGATCAAGACGGACCCCTGTTCGCCGCTACGTCTATTTTGCGGCCGTAGCGATCCTGATTGGGCTTTTGTTTCTGCAATCCTCACCGCGATTGAAAGAACGCGTTGATCCTTTGAGAACGGCGGCGTCTGACCAGATGCTTCTTCTGTCGAGAGCAGAGCTGAGCGATGAGTTCTCTGCCGCGACGGGTAAGGACCGCCGGATTTTAGAGCTCGAAGCCGAGGTGCGTGAACTGGCGCCTTATAAAGCGATGGCGCTGTCGATGGCAGAGCGCCTCGAGGTGTATGAGGACATCCTCAATCTTCAGGGTGAGCCGAATGACACCGAGGTCACCGCGCGTGCAATCGCAGAAACGAATGGCCCCTTTGCGCAAGGCCTGTTGGTCAATGCCGGAGCGCGAAACGGGATACAGGATGGCTATTATGCTGAGAATGATCGCGGTCTTGTGGGCCGGGTCATTTCTGTCGGCCAGCGTTCGGCCCGCATTCTGAAAGTGACAGACTTTAACAGTCGTGTCCCGGTTATGGGCGAAGCGAGCGGTCTGCGCGCTATTCTCTACGGTGGACGCGATCAGCGTGGCCGTTTGCTCGACCGACCCGAATTGGGGAAGTTCATTGAGGGCGAGCGGATCCTGACATCGGGCGAAGGCGGGCTTTTCCCGCGCGGGATCGTTGTTGGATGGGTTGTAGAAACTGACGCAGATCAACCTGGTGTCTACCTTGCCATGACAGATGGCCAGTTGAGTTATGTCAGGCTGAAGCCGTCTATTCAGATTGCGCCGCCTGAGGACTTTCCGGTCGAGACACCGCTCGCGGCTGAAGACGGTCCGGGAGGGTCCGGTTGAAACGTCTGGTCGCCTTTTTCCAAACCATCAGTGCGTTTTGGCAGGGCGCGGGCTCGGATATGCGTCTTCTGATTGGGGCCGCCCTAGTTGTCATTGTTGGCGTGACCGGCTTGACACCGACCTATTTCGGCATGTCGCTCAGTTGGCCGTTTGCAGCTTTCATTGCGGCCACCGGATGGGGCAGCGGTGGGGTTGCGATGAGGCCGATGATCTTGCTGATCCTGTTCGGTTTTGCCCAAGATGTGTCGATGATTTTCGCACCTTTAGGCGTATTTGCATTGCTGAATCTACTCGTCTTTGGATTAAGTGCGGGGCTGCATCAGCTGTTTGATACAGAGCGCTCAGCGGGTGCGGCAATCGTCATTCCGCTCGGTTGTCTGTTTGCGGGATTTTTCATGCTCTGGATAATTGCGAGTCTGACAAATGGCTCAATTGTTCGCATGGTTCCGATCCTGATGTCTCTGGTATCGACGATTGCGCTTTATGTTTTGACCGCACCTTTGTTTGATCTTGGGCGAAGACCTGATCAGCGCGGGGTTCTGTCATGAGCTTGCAGCGCCCGATAGACAGCCTATTCACGCGCCGTGCGATGATTGCGGCGGGTGTCGGCGGTGGGCTGTTCGCGGGGCTGATCGGGCGGCTGTATCAGCTGCAAATCCTTGAGCATGAAAGATATGACGTTCTCGCCGATGAGAACGGAGTTAAGCTTGAATTGGCGCCCCCAAAGCGCGGTCAAATTCTGGATCGCTTTGGGCGTCCCCTCGCCGCGCACAGACAGGCTGGTCGCGTATCGATCATTCAGGAACAGGCGGGTAATGTTGCTGAACGACTACGCGATGTCGCGCGCCTGATTGATCTTCCACAGGCCCGACAGGAACGAATTCTGGAAAAGGTCCGTCGCGAAGCGCGCTTTCGGAAAGTGACAGTTCTTGATGAGCTGACCTATGAAGACTTCGCGAAAATGTCTCTGCGCGCGCCGGACTTGCCAGGGATTGTGGTGGAGATGGGATCGACGCGGTCCTATCCACGAGGACGCGATTTCGCGCATGTTCTAGGCTATGTCGCTCGCGCGAGCCAGACCGATCTGGACCGCCTGAGCGAGGGATCAACACCCGATGAGCGCGCCGCCATCCGCAGATTGTTCAAGCATCCTGATATGCGCACCGGCCGGTCCGGCGTTGAGCGTTTTGCCGAAGAATGGCTGCGCGGACAAGCGGGGTTCCGGAAGCTGGAAACGAATGCGGCTGGCAGGATCATACGCGAATTTGATGCGCCGGAACTGGCACCCAAACCGGGCCAGGATCTGCATCTCACTGTCGACGCAGAACTGCAACGCAAGGCGATTGAGCGCTTTGGAGATGAAAGCGGTGCCGCGGTGGTGATGGACATCGAAAGCGGGGATATTCTCGCTTTTGTCTCGACGCCGGCGTTTGACCCGAATGACTTTGTGAATGGGATCAGTCAGGCTGATTATGATCTGCTGCGCTTCAATGATCGCTCGCCGCTTTATCACAAGGCCTATGACGGGACGTATCCGCCGGGATCGACCTATAAAATGGTCGTTGCAACCGCGGCCCTTGAAGCTGGGGTAATCGATCCTGAAGAGCGAATTTATTGTCCGGGCCATTACCGCTTTGGGCGCAATACTTGGCATTGCTGGAAGCGAGGCGGCCACGGCCCGGTTAACATGCATGAGGCGATCAAACAGTCCTGTGATGTCTATTTCTACGAGGTCTCACGGCGTCTCGGCATCGAGCGTTTGGCAGAAGTCGGGAAGAAGTTTGGCTTTGGGCAGCGTTGGGAGCTGGGCCTGACCGGTGGGCGCTCTGGTGTTGTGCCGAACGATGCCTGGAAACGCGAGGCGCGCGGTGAGCCGTGGTTTGAAGGCGAAACCCTGAATATCGGGATCGGGCAGGGGCAGATGTCGACCTCGCCGCTTCAGCTGGCTTTGATGACAGCACGGATTGCTGCTGAGGGACGTGTGATCACGCCTAAGATCATCGGGAATGGCCCGCGTCCGGAAGCCGATATTCCGATGGATGCTGCGCTTGATCCTGAACACATGCAACGCATGAAAGCCGCTATGTTTGGCGTGACATCTGAGGGGGGCGGGACAGCGCTTCGTTCCGGGGATTTGGGGCTGGGAGGGCCACGTCTGGCCGGTAAGACCGGCACGGCTCAAGTGCGCCGAATTTCAGCGGCCGAGCGCGCCAGCGGTAATATTCGCGGGGGTGACGAGATTGATCGCAAGCTTCGCGATCATGCCCTGTTTGTCGCTTACGCTCCGCATGATGATCCGAAATATGCGATCTCAGTCATCGTCGAGCATGGTGAGGGGGGCTCAAGAACAGCCGCGCCGATCGCACGCGATATTATGGCGGAGGCGATGCGGCTGAACTCGCGGGCTCGGCCGGTCTATACGCAGGTTGCCTCGACTGGCGGTGGCATCACCGGTGGGAGCCTCGAATAATGGCGCTTGCAGGCTCAGCGGGACGGCTCGATTTTACGCGGCGAACCATGATCGGGCAGGTCACAGGCCTGCCATGGGCCTTGATCCTGTTGCTCGTCCTGATGGGCGTGATAGGGCTCGCGACACTGTATTCAGCGACGTACACGAACCCTGAGGAAGTTGGCTTGCCCGCGAAGCAAGCGGTACGACTGGCGGCGGCTTTCGTGATCCTGATCGCGGCAGGTTTGGTGCCCTTGCGATGGTGGTTACTCTTGGCATGGCCCGCCTACGCCGCGACGCTGATTATGCTGATCGGGGTTGAATTGTTTGGCTTCGTCAGGGGCGGGGCGCAGCGTTGGTTGCAGATTGGGCCGATTGGCGTGCAGCCTTCAGAGTTCATGAAAGTGACGGCGACACTGGCATTGGCGGCTTACTATCATAAACGGCTGAATGACTATTCCGGTGGGTTTTTGATCCACATTCCAGCCTTACTGATCATAGCTGTGCCGGCCGCCTACATCTTCCGACAACCGGATTTCGGGACGACGCTTGCCCTGTTCGCCTCTGGTGGGGTTTTGATCTTTCTTGCCGGGCTATGGTGGCGCGTGATTACGACGTTTTTGGTGGCGGCCATTGTCAGCGTGCCGCTGATCTACAGCTTTGTCTTGCAAGACTATCAGCGTGAGCGCGTTGACACTTATGTCGCCCAGCTGACGGGGGAGAGCGTCAATGTTATGGATGATGGCTATCAGATCCACAACGCCAAGATCGCGATTGGGTCAGGCGGACTAACAGGCAAGGGCTATATGGAAGGGACGCAAGCCCAGCTCGACTACATCCCGGAGCAGCACACCGACTTCATTCTGACCGTGATTGCTGAAGAGAACGGTTTTCTTGCGACATCGGGATTGCTGATCCTGTGGATGATCATTTTAGGCTTGGGTTTGATGATCGCGATGCGGGCCAAAAGCCTGTTCGGACAGTTTGCAGCGGCGGGGGCAGCCGCGACGGTCGCGTTCTATATTCTGTTCAATGTCGCAATGGTGCTGGGGCTTGTGCCGGTTGTCGGGGTTCCGCTGCCGCTTTTGTCGTATGGGGGCACAGTTATGTTGACGACGGCTGCCTGTTTCGGGGTGATTTGCGCGGTTCACCTCGGCAAGGATGAAGCTTTAGCCGCCTAAAGCAGTAACCGCCAAAGGTGCGTTGATTTTTACCTGACCGCCTCTAGTCTCGCCCAAAATCATTTCGGGAGGCAGGATTATGGCAGCCATTGGCCGCAAGACAGATACGTGGGGCTCACGCTTTGGATTCATTATGGCCGCGGTCGGATCTTCCGTCGGGCTCGGAAATTTCTGGCGGTTTCCCTATACGGCCGGTGAAAATGGCGGCGGGGCTTTCATCATCATTTATCTGGCCTGTGTTTTGGTCCTGGGGCTCACAGTTCTGATGGCGGAATATGCCCTTGGGCGGAAGTCCGGGCGGTCCGCGATTGGCAGTTTTGAGGCGCTCTCTGAAGAACAAGGGAAAAGCTCAAACTGGGTTTCAATCGGATGGATCGGGTCTTTTGCAGCTTTTTTCATTCTGACCTTCTATGTTGTGATCTCCGCCTGGATCGTTGCCTATATTCCGCAGGCGTTTAGCGGTGTATTCGGCAGCTTCTCGGGTGATGTTGAGCTTCTGAATGCGTCGATTGGGGCGCCTGTTGAGAGCCTTAAACAGTCGGTTTCATCGATTGATCTTGGGCAGTGTTCGTTCGCGAACAGCGGGGTGATCGATCAGCTGACGAAAGACAAACTCGATGCAGCGGGAGAGGTTGTTCGGAATGCGGCGGGACAGGCGGTTCAGGAGCCGCGTGATTATCTAGCGGGCGATGTGTCAGCCTGTAAATTCGGAGCCACAATTGGAAATCGCGGTTGGATTGGCTTGATGCTAACGCTGTTTTTGGCGGCAAATGTTTTCATCGTTGCTCGCGGTGTAAAAGGGGGGATTGAACGCGCAGCAACGATCCTGATGCCGGCGTTCTTCGTGCTGTTGCTTGGCATTGTGGCCTTTGGTCTGATTGCTGGAGACGCTGCTGCGGCTGCGAGCTTCCTGCTGACCCCTGACTTTTCGCAAGTTGGTTTCGGGACCTTCTTGGCGGCTGTCGGGCAGGCGTTTTTCTCGATTGGTGTTGGATCATGTTTGATGATCACTTATGGGGCCTATCTCTCGCGGGATACAGATATTCCAAGTGCTTCGGGGATCGTCGCATCGGCTGATACCGCAGTTGCCCTGATTGCAGGGTTTGCGATTTTCCCGATCGTCTTTGCGTTTGGCGCGGACCCAGCCGGCGGTCCCGGTCTCTTCTTTGTCTCGTTGCCGATTGCCTTTGGGGCGATGGGTGACATCGGCGTTTTCATCGGTGGAGCGTTCTTTGTCTTAGCGCTCTTTGCGGCCTTTACGTCTTCTATCTCGCTCATGGAAGTTGCCGTGTCATGGTTGGAGGAACGCCAAGGTGTGACGCGGCCCGGTGCAGCGATCGGCGTTGGCTTTGTCCTGTTCATGATCGGTATGGGCTATGTCTTCTCAGGCACATTCATTGACTTTGTCGACTTCATAACGGGCAACATCATGCTGCCGCTCTGTGCGCTTCTGGTCGCGGTCTTCTGCGGATGGGTTATGAGCCGCGAGTCACTCGTTAGCGAGATCGGTGAGGGTTGGGTGATGGATGCGTGGCGCTATGCGCTCCGCTGGGTTGTCCCACCGGCACTGACCTTTATCCTGATTTTTGGGACGCTGGACTCTTTGCAGAACTTTGATCTGATCGATTTGCCCGGTTTTCTGACACTTCTGCTCGGCGAGAACTAAGTCACGCCGAGCATAGTCGTCCTAGTGATGGCCGCGATAGATACTGCCGCCGCGCGTGCGGCTTTTCCAGCGGCGGTCGTAGTTCGCATATGGCTCGGCGCGGTCATAGCTGCGTTGCACGTTATAAGACGACGGCGCCTCATAGACCGGATGGACCGGCGCAGGCTCGACATAGATCCGGCGGGGCGGTTCTGTGTGGGTATACGTTCGCGTGTAAGTGCGTGTCACCGGCGCTGTGCTGTAATGGCTTGTGTAGACACGCGACGTTGTGGGGGCATGCGTGTAGTGGCGCGTGACGGTGGATCCGCAGTTTGACGTGTGTGGATGATGTGAGACGTGGCCCGTCGCGCATCCGCATGTTTGAACTTGTATGCAGCAGGTGCCAACCGTTCGATAAGTCGTGATGTCGTGGGTATGGGTTACGCCATGCACAGTATGCGTGAAAGTCTGTGCAGCGCCCGGAAGGGCGAACGCGGCGGCGATACCAGCGGCGGCTAAGAGTTTGCGGATCATGAGGTCCTCCCCTTTGTTGAGACGGTCGGAATGACGGTCTTGAATATGGTTAACACAGTTTTGCCTTGAACGTGAGCTGAAGTCTTTTTTCATAACTCAGTGTCCGCCCGCTCCTCATCCTGAGCGAAGTCGAAGGGCCCAACCACCCATACAGGGTACCCTTGAGGTGGCCCACACAGGGGGAGCCGGCGGACACTGACGCGCTAAAAAGAGAACTGGCGCGTCAAACAAAGCAGCCTATAAAGCCCGCATGACGGACCAACTGAACATCGCGATTGCAGGCGCCGCCGGGCGGATGGGGCGACAGCTTGTGGCCGCTGCCATCGACGCCGGGCATTCGGTATCAGGGGGCAGTGAAGTCCCAGGCTCGGACTTTATCGGCAAGGATTTGGGCCTGTTGGCGGGGCGCGATGCGCTCGGTGTGACGATCAAGGCCGGGATCGGCGAAGCCGCAAAGGGGGGCGATGTCTGGATCGATTTTACAACACCGCAGGCGACACTGACAGCCCTCGCTCTCGCGCCGAATGCGTGTTTGAAAGCGGTTGTAATCGGCACGACTGGTTTTACTGCCACGCAAGAAGAAGAGATCGCCAAAGCGGCGGAACGGATCGCAATTGTGAAAGCCGGGAATTTCTCGCTCGGTGTCAATCTACTTGAGGCCCTTGTCCGTCAGGCGGCCGCGCGTCTTGGGTCGGATTGGGATATTGAAGTATTGGAAACTCATCATCGCCGCAAGGTGGATGCACCCTCGGGAACGGCTTTGATGCTGGGTCAAGCGGCAGCAGACGGGCGAGGTCAGCCCTTGGAAGACCTTCGATCCGAACCCTATGATGGCCCGGATGCCAAGCGCGAGCCGGGCAAAATCGGTTTTTCTGTGCGCCGAAGCGGTGGCGTTATCGGCGAACATGAGTTGACGTTTGGGTCTGATATGGAAGTCGTAAGCTTGTCGCACACCGCGCTCGACCGGGCTGTGTTTGCGCATGGCGCGATAAAGGCCGCCGAATGGGTTCTTGGTCAAAAGCCGGGACTTTATGGCATGGATGATTTGTTGGACCTTACCTGATCAGTCCTGCTTTCATTTCCTTAACTCGACCGCTATATGCGGGGTCAAGAACTCATATAAAGGATTGTTGATATGCCTCAGGACTTTGCGGTGAAGGATCTGTCTCAGGCTGATTTTGGCCGGATGGAAATCGCGATTGCCGAAACTGAAATGCCAGGTCTGATGGCGGCGCGCGATGAGTATGGCGCGAGCCAGCCGCTGAAAGGTGCGCGGATTGCCGGCTCTCTGCATATGACGATCCAAACGGCTGTTCTTATCCAGACGCTTGAGGCGCTTGGCGCAGAGGTGCGTTGGGCGAGCTGTAATATCTACTCCACGCAGGATCATGCGGCCGCTGCGATTGCGGATGCGGGCACGCCTGTCTTTGCCCACAAAGGTGAGACGCTGGATGAGTACTGGCAGTTTGCCGACCGGATTTTTGAGTGGCCCAATGGCGAGACAGTCAACCTGATCCTTGATGATGGTGGCGACGCGACCATGTATCTGATTCTGGGCGAGAAGGCCGAGCAGGATCCATCTGTCCTCGACAATCCGGGCAGTGAGGAAGAAGAGGCGCTGTTCCGCCAGATCAAAAAGCGCATTGCCGAAAGCCCCGGCTGGTTTGCACGCATCAAAGCCGGCATCAAAGGTGTTTCGGAAGAGACCACGACCGGCGTGAACCGCCTGTATCAGCTTGAAAAGAAAGGCGAGCTGCCTTTCCCGGCGATCAACGTGAATGACAGCGTCACCAAGTCGAAATTCGACAATAAGTATGGCTGTAAAGAAAGCCTCGTCGACGCGATCCGTCGTGGCACGGATGTGATGATGGCGGGTAAGACCGCTTTCGTTGCGGGCTATGGTGATGTCGGCAAAGGCTCTGCGGCGTCGCTGTCTGGTGCTGGCGCGCGTGTGACCGTTTCAGAAGTTGATCCGATCTGCGCGCTGCAAGCGTCCATGGACGGCTATGACGTCCAGACCATCGATACAATGGCGCCTAAAGCGGACATTTTCGTCACCGCGACAGGCAACAAAGACATCCTGACCGTCGATCACATGCGCGATATGAAGGACATGGCGATCGTCTGTAACATCGGTCACTTCGATAATGAAATTCAGGTCGAGGCCCTGCGCAATTTCAAATGGACGAATATCAAACCGCAAGTCGACATGGTCGAGTTTCCGGATGGCAAGCGGATCATCCTCCTGTCAGAAGGGCGCCTCGTAAACCTCGGCAATGCGACGGGGCACCCGTCTTTCGTGATGTCAGCGAGTTTTACCAATCAGGTGCTCGCGCAAATTGCGCTGCATGAGAATACAGGTGAGTACAGCGACAGTGTTTATACGCTACCAAAGGAGCTCGACGAAAAGGTCGCGCGTCTGCACTTGGCGAAGCTGGGTGTGGAGCTAACTGAGCTGTCCGGCGACCAGGCGGAGTATATTGGCGTGACGCCGCAAGGCCCCTTCAAGCCAGAGCATTATCGCTACTAATCTGTTAAATTAAACAGATCAGGCTGAACGGATTTCAACCCCTTTGTGGTTTGCTCCGGGTAGACCACAGAGGGGTTTTTCTATGCGGATCAAACGGGCAGTTATTTGCGCAGCGGCAATGTCTTTGACAGCGTGTTGGAATTTCGAAGACGCGGGAATTCCGAAAGTTATGGATCCTGCGATGAAACCAGCATTTACCGAGGTCAAAATTAGTCCCCGTTGCGCTATGCCGCGCGCCAAAAGCGATGACCATATCGCTTATATTCGCAGATATGCAGGCGGCTATAAAACGCCTCTGGCCCATGCTTACAAAGCAGCGAATGAAAGAGGAACCGAATTCCATAAGCGTTTTGACGTTGTTGTTACGCGCACGGACAAGCCCGTCTATTTGATCCTCGATAGCTATGATGCGATCATGTGGAATATTGTAGCTGCCCCTGGCGCTAAAATTTCCGGCATCGGTGTCATGTCTTATGAGGGGTCATCTCTGGCAAATCTGCCAGAAAAAACTAAAATTGGTTTCCTCGCCTTTCGAGGCGTTAAGGAGAAAAAGTGTTTCAACCGCGCTCAAGGGAGTCCTCTGACAGCTGAAGAGTCCGCTGCAAGAGCACTCGAAATAAACCGCTATGAAGCTGATGCGCGTGACATGGAGAAGTGGCGCAAAGAGCATGAACTCTGGAAGACTTACACAAGCCGCTGGATTCCCTTGACTTTCGGGGGGCAGATTGACGAAAATTTGTATCCGATGCGCGGTGACGGCGATATGGTTTATGTTGGTCCTATACCGGAAGAGCCATTTGAACTTACAGCGGTAAAAACGATCCACGTCCCTGACAGTATCTATCCCGCATGGGGGACACGCGATGAGGTTTTGGCCGAATTTGACGCGATTGCGCGCAAGGAACTCGACGCACTCCTCAATTAGGACTGCCGAAAGGTTAACAGCATAGCGTAATCCGTTAACTCTGGCTTAACGAAGCCAAGGCATTCCATTAACCAGTTGATTATGCGATTCTGTCAGACGTGATGGATTGCAACTGGAGTGCGCCATGCCTTTGTCCGCTGAACAGGTCCCACTGATTATTGCTGCAGGCGCGCTGGCGCTGGGCCTTGCCTTTATCCTGTGGGCGGTGCGCACCTCAGATGGCGCGCGCGGAGCGGCCAAACGCTTTAAGGCCAAAGTCGGTGAGGCGGAGTCGTCTCTGGCGGAGATTAAATCCGTGCTGGGCGCGCACCCCGGTATTATCATGGTCTGGCAGGGCGAAGAGGTCGATGTTGACGGCGAGGAGATCACTGCGCCTGAAATCCACGGCTCTCCTGTGGCATTGGCAAGCCTGCTACGGTTTACCGATGACGCGGTGTCGATTGATCCAGCGGTTCGGATTATTGAAGGTTTGGCCGATCTTGAGGCGCGCAATGCCAGCGGTGGCGATACGACCCTGCGGATTGCACTGCGCGACCTAGCGAATGAGGGGCAGCCTTTCTCTTTGACTTTGATTGGGGCGAACGGGCGTTTTCTGGAAGCGGATGGGCGCACGGCGGGTGCGCGCGTTGTGGTCTGGATTACGGATACGACGATTAAAGGCCTTGAGGAAAGTTCTGCACGTGGACGGCTTGAGGAAGCCCGTCAGGTGATTGCGCGTGATCCGGCGGCGTTTCTGGATATGCTTGGCAAAGCGCCGTTCCCGGCCTGGCGCGTGTCGGGCGTCGGGCGCCTGCAATGGGCGAACAAGGCCTATATCGATGCGGTTGAGGGCGAAAGCCTCGACCGTGTGCTGGAACGCCAGGTCATGCTGGATGAGAAAGTCGTTGAGCAAGTTCGCAAGACGCTCAGCGAAGGCGCTGAAATTGATGATACGCGCCATTTCGGCATCAAGGGTGAGCGTCGCGCGATGCGCATTCTGACCTTCCCGCTATCAGGCGGTGTTGGCGCGATGGCGTTTGATGTAACGGATCAGGAGAAGGCGCGTGATGATCTGGATCGCCATGTGAAAGCGCATGATGAAACACTGAACCATGTCGCGGATGCGGTTGCGATTTTCAGTGCGGAACGCCGTTTGACCTTCCACAACCGTGCTTTTGCGAAAATGTGGGATATGGATGAAGGGTTCCTGCTGGATATGCCGAGCCATGGGCAGCTTCTGGACCGCCTTCGCGAGCGGCGCAAACTGCCGGCGCGGACCGATTATGCGGCTTGGCGTGCGGAAGAGCTGCACTATGGCGATGTCAGCGGTACGGAAGAAGATGAATGGCATCTGCCCGATGATCGCACGCTCAAAGTGACGCGCCAGCATCACCCGATGGGCGGGCTTCTGATTCTGTTCAAGGACATTACAAGCGAACTGAACCTGCGCACGCAATTTAATGCGATGATCAAAACGCAAGGCAAAACGCTGGACAGCCTACATGAGGCCGTCGTTGTGTTTGGCACGGATGGACGCTTGAAACTGTCCAACGACGCTTTTGTTGAGCTGTGGGGGCTTGAAGCCGATCTGCTGAAAGATGAGCCTGACTATGATCTGGTCGCTGATGCCTGTGTGCCGTTATTCCATGACCGTGACACGTGGGCGGCGATCAAAGGGCATATTACTGATCCAAGCTCGTCCGCGCGTCAGGAAAGCGTTGGCGAGATGAAGCGCGCGGATGGATCGATTATCACGTATGTGACCAAGCCTCTGCCGGATGGAAACACGCTGATCGCGTTTGCTGATATTACGGCGCAACGCTCTGTCGAAGGGGCCCTGCGTGAGCGGGCTGAGGCGTTTGAGACGGCCGACAGGCTGAAGACCGAGTTTGTGAAGAATGTCAGCTATCAGCTTCGCTCTCCGCTACAGACCATCCTCGGTTACGGTGAGTTCCTGCAAATGGAGCGGATTGGCGATCTCAATGAGGCGCAGAAAGATAAAGTCGATGCGATTTGTGAAGCGTCGAACCACTTGAATGATCTGATCGCGAATATTCTCGACTTGGCCATGATTGAAGCCGGTACGCTAGGGCTTGATCTCGGTGATGTTGATCTTGGCGCGCTGGTTCAAGACAGTGTGCAAATCGGGGTCTCGAATGCTGCTGATACTGAGGTCGAAGTGATCGCAGATATTGCTGAAGATGTTGGTCTGATCCGTGCTGACGAGAAGCGTATTCGACAAGTGCTGTTCAACCTTGTTTCCAACGCACTGCGGTTCACAGATGCTGGCGGCAAGGTCACTGTGTCTGCTGAACGGATGGGCGATACCGCTGTTTTGAAAGTGACCGATAATGGCAGTGGCATTCCTGAAGAAGAGCAGGCGACCCGCTTTGACAGCTTTACTTCTAGCGACCAACGCGGTGCTGGGCTTGGCCTGTCTCTGGTGAAGCATTTCGTTCAGCTGCACGGCGGCAATGTCGGAATTAAGTCTGCGCCGGATGGCGGCACGGAAGTCGTCTGTTGGCTGCCGGTTGAGGCAGAACCGCAAAACGGCCCCCGCGAACCGGAACGTCTGGCGGCCTAAGCGTCCTGACTCTAAGTGCTGTAAAAGCGACTCAACCCTGAGGGGACTTCGCTTGCCAGAGTTGCTCTGATTTGGTGTTCTCATGGACATGCACGGAAACTCCCGTGCGCAAAAACAAAGGGAGCACAGTATGGCTGTTGCACGCGTTACTGAAATCATCGCCGGGTCTAAAAAGAGCTTTGACGATGCCATCGAAAAAGGCCTCAAGCGGGCCAATAAAACTCTGTCCGGCGTATCCGGTGCCTGGGTCAAAGACCAGTCCATCATTCTCGATGATGGCGAGGTCAAGGAATACCGCGTTGTGTTGAAAGTGACCTTCGTTCTGAAATAGATCAGAATCTAAGATGCAGAAAAGCCCCGCCGATTGAGCGGGGCTTTTTTGTTTGTGTGGAGTTTGGTTTGTCTATTGTCCGCGGGATTCGAATGTTGCGGAGTTACCGACTGCGGTTGCAGAGCCGTAGATGCCGCCGGAGTTCGGGACATAAGCCTGACCACGCGCGATCACCTGACCACCATTGATCTGGTTCACGCCGCCTTGCAGGACAGCATCGCCACATGTGTTACACAGGATCGCTGTTGATGCGTTACCGATGGAGGTTGCGCTAACCACGGCTGATCCACCGACTGTAGACTGGCCTGTAAACTGGGCCTGCGTGTAGACTTGGCCGTAGTTTTCCTGGTTCGCGAACAGACCTGTGTCAGA
>JBCBCO010000041.1:0-15686 GCA_038630445.1 Pseudomonadota bacterium
TATTTGCGTCTATGGAAGACAGTGCGCGCCTAAGGGCAATTCAAAGCTTGATTAGTACACGCTTTATGACACCCGGTAAAATCCAGAAACTGAGTCCAAGGCTAACTCCAAGATAAAGAGCAGCAACGACAACAAAAGGCGTCCTAAAGCGTGTACTAATCAAGCTTTGAATTGCCCTTAGGCGCGCACTGTCTTCCATAGACGCAAATATGAAAGCACATAAGCTGACAAAGGCGTGGCATAAGAATTAGACGACCCATGTTATCATCGTGGCCTCGGTGACCCCACTGTCGCTGACCACTCTTAGTCCAACCAGTATAAACAAAGCGACCGCGACAAGTCCCATCAAGACAACAATATCTCGCTGCAAGAGCCAAAGTTGGCCAAGGAAAGGACGGTGTAAACTGAATTCTATGTTTGGTTGGGTCTCCATCAGGTCTTACCGGAAAGGTGGCTCATCAAAAGCGCGTAGTTTCCGGCTGTGCAGGGCAGCCCCTTCACTTGCAAGCTTCTCAAGCGTCGCAATCCCGATCCGGATATGCTCACCAATCGCGCGTTCATAGAAACGGTTGGCCGCGCCGGGCAGCTTGATCTCACCGTGCAGTGGCTTGTCAGAAACACAGAGCAGCACACCATAAGGCACGCGCAGTCGGAAACCGTTCGCGGCGATCGTCGCGCTTTCCATATCAATGGCAATCGCACGCGATTTGTTGAACCGCATGGCCGTTTCGCTAAAGCGTAGCTCCCAGTTTCTGTCATCGGTCGTGACGACTGTGCCTGTCCGCAAGCGTTTCTTAAGCGCCTCGCCCTGCTCACCTGTCACATCAGCAGAGGCTTGCTGAAGCGCGACCTGCACTTCAGCAATCGGCGGCACGGGAATGTCCGGCGGCAAGACAGCGTCCAGCACATGATCGTCGCGCAAATAGGCATGCGCCAGAACATAATCCCCAATCGACTGCGAATGGCGCAAGCCACCGCAATGGCCAACCATGATCCAGCATTCTGGACGCAGGACAGCCAAGTGATCGGTTATGGTCTTCGCGTTCGATGGACCAACCCCAATATTGACGAGTGTGATCCCCGATCCATCAGCGGCGTTCAGGTGATAGGCCGGCATTTGAAACCGACGCCAAGGGGCCGCATCAATCTGCTCTCGTGCATTCTCAGTATGCTGATCAACCACCAATCCGCCGGGCACTGACAGACTATCATAGCGGCTCTCGGAAGACTGAATTTGCTCGACAGCCCAGTCGGAAAACGCGTCGACATAGCGATGATAATTGGTGAACAGCAAATAGCGCTGGAAGTGCTTTATCGGCGTTCCAGTATAGTGTGCGAGGCGCTTTAGCGAAAAATCTGTGCGTGGCGCATCAAACAGGGATAGAGGACGCTCATCAAACGGATCGTACAATTCGCCGTCGGCAATCTCATCGCCAATGTCTTGTAACATTGGGGATGGGAACCATTTCGCCAATTCCGCAGGATTAATCTCATCGAGCCCATCGGCCTGTGCACTATCCCAGACATAAGCGTAGGGAATCTCTGCGGTAGAGCGACGAACCTCGACCTCAACACCGTAATCACTGATCAAAAGAGTGAGTTGCTCAAGCAGGTAGCGCCGGAAAAAATCAGGTTGTGTAACCGTCGTGACATAGGTCCCCGCCTCACTCATCTTGCCAAAGGCTCGGCTAATAGGGGGCGGTGGCCCGTCGGGATTGTAATGGATCACCAGTTCAGGATAACAGAACGCACCGCCCATACGGGCTTCCGCATCCGGTGGAACGCCTTCATTCAAGTATCGCGACAGTGCCGCGTTCAGGGCATCGACGGCCTCTTGATAGAGCGCTTGTAGCGCATCTACGATTTCATTTGCATTTGTGTATTTTGACATGGCCTCCATTGAAGCAAAGCACCGAGAGCGTCAACGGGATTGCCTGCGCTATCACTGCGCGGTGAAACGATACAGCCGCACCACACCGTCATAGCCTTCGGCCTGATCCGCAGGCTCCAGCCAGTCGGGCACGCGGCCGTTCTCCATATCACCGGCGAAACTGCCCGGCGCGAGACGCGCATAGCGTCTGGTCTCATTCGACCCCGCGCAATAGAGAACGTGAGTCGCGCCCATTGTTTTAATCTCTTCAAGCGCGTCGTCCGGCGCTGACATAAAGGCACGCGTCACTCGCTCAATGCCCAATATGTTGCGATGATATGGCCCACCGTAGACACCATGGTCGGTTTGGATCAGCAGCGACATGCCTAAATCAATCGGAGTCAGCACTTTTGCTTTTGGCACGTCACCAAGCGCGCGGTATGCAACGGGATCAAGGCAGGCGATCCCGTAGGACTTCCCATCGGGAGTCACGCGTGGTTCTGCCGTTTGAGGCTTTGCAACCAGCCGCGATGCCATCTGCCAACTGGTTGGGGACATGAAGAGCGCCGCCCCAACAAACAGCGCGATGCTCGCCGTATCGCCCTCTTTTTCACGTCGGGAAAAGAGCGCGCCAAGCATGACGCCGCCCGCTATCGCGGCAAAAGCGTGAGAGAAATAGACCCCGCGAATCTGCCAGATCGTCGCCAGCATTGATAGGGCGAGCAAAAGGCCGAGCGCGACTGACGGCAGACGCCTGCTCGATGTCGCCGTCGAGATCACGAAAATCGCGGCAACAAGACCTGCAATCACAAATCCAAACTGCCAGGCTGCGCTATCGGGCCTGTTCTCCCAAACAGCCATCAAAGACATGGCCTCACCAACAACACTGAGCCAAGCCACCCGAACTTGCTCAGAAACCTCCATATACGGATCACCAAGGCAGGCCGGGTTCACCATCACAAAGAGACCGAGCGTCAGCACGCCTGCAAGAATCCCCGCGACGAGACGCTTGCCCCATCCATCCAGCCAACCACCAACAACGCCCAATACAGACAGCAGAAGCCCGCCACCGATAAAGGCTGCAAAATGGGATGCGCCATAGGCATCACAAGCCATCCGCCTTGGTCCGATCCCTGGGGCGTCCAAAGTATAAAAAAGAGCTGCAAAGACGGCCAAGGCGAGACCAAAAACAGCCAGTCGCACACCTTCGATATGGCCCCGCGCGATCCAGAACAGACCAAAACTCAAAATAAGAGCGCCCGCATAGGGAAGACTTTCGATCGCGATAGAAACCGCTGCGACCAGGCTGAGTGCTGCAATAATGCCCGATCGTACACTCAATTTCGGCGATAGAAGTGCCGTAAAACCACATAAGATCAGCACGAGAACCAGATTGTGATGATCAATCCGACCGGGCGAAAAGTTTAGCGCCGCGCTGGATAGCGCGAATAATATGATCGCAGCGATCTGGCCCGGGAGACCTGCCCCCAAACGTTCAGCGATGAGTCGCACCAGAGCGAAAGCACACCCAAAAAGTGCTAAGGGATAAGCCACAAGCGCGAAGCTCTCCGCGCCAGCTTGTCCCAGAAACGGACGCGCCAGAATGATCAAGACTCCGATCAAAATATCGGGCAGGCGCGACCAATGCAGTTCCCCACCTTCAGGGGTCAGTAATCTGCTCTGATCAACATTGAACCAACTCCGTCCGGCAAGCAGATCACGTACCTGCTGCAAGCGTAACATGTCGTCATTGTCAGGAAGGAGGCCAGCGAGAACATCACCCATCGCGCGCGCCTGTAATGCAACGAAAAATACACCCACCAGCCAAGGCAACCAAGCGGAAAAGCGCTGTAATCGTAAATCAGCCATTAGTAATTTCGTCCTTCCGCCTTACGCCGCCTTAAGCATGATTAGCCATAACAGGGCGAAGTTACTGAAAGGCTTCGTTGCCATGCGTCCGACCCTGTTTTCCGACAAACCCGCTCAAACCGCTGAGGCGCGTGCTCCGCGCATCGCTGTGACAATTCCGTGCTACAATGAAGCTGTGACCATCGCGAAGGTCGTTTCCGATTTCAGGGCCGCCCTGCCGGATGCAGACATCTACGTGTTTGACAATAATTCCAGCGATAACACTGCCGAGGTTGCCCGTGACGCCGGTGCCATTGTGCGGACGGAAACCCAACAGGGCAAAGGCCATGTTGTTCGCCGCATTTTCGCAGATATTGAGGCTGACATCTATATCATGGCTGACGGCGACGACACTTATGACGCCTCACTCGCGCCAACGCTGGTCGAGCTTTTGAAGAAGAACCATGTCGATATGGTCGTTGGCACCCGCGCAGGCGTGACAGAAGATGCCGGACGCGGCGGGCATGCGTTTGGAAACGCGCTGTTTAACCGCTTCTACCGCATGCTGTTCGGAAACAAGTTCAGCGACATTTTCAGCGGCTATCGCGTCTTTTCCCGCCGGTTCGTAAAGTCTTTCCCAGCCGTCTCAACGGGTTTTGAGATCGAGACGGAGATGTCGGTTCACTGCAGTCAGCTCGGCATCCCAACACTGGAGCGCCCGACTCCCTATGGTGTGCGTCCGGACGATAGCGAGTCCAAACTGCGCACGTTCCGTGATGGTTTCAGAATCCTCGGCATGTTCGCCATGCTCTCGAAAGAAACCCGGCCGGCCGCCTTTTTCGGTGCGATTGGTCTAGCCCTCACGCTTTGTGCGCTCGCGCTCTTTGCGCCGGTCGCCCTAACATATGCGCAAACCGGCGAAGTCCCACGCCTACCAACAGCGGTCCTCTCAATGGGTCTGGTCATCACAGCGACAGTCAGCGCCGTTTGTGGCCTCATCCTCGACAGCCTCGCCCGCGCCCGAATAGAGGCTAAGCGGTCTGTCTTTTTATCTTTCCGGTCGCCTGAATGGTAACGCCTTGAAGGAGGCAAGCGCAGGACTGCCTGTTTAAAAATTCTACTCAGCCCGCGGATCATTCCATTCACGCGCAACCCCTTGCCCGCCGCGTCGCGTGAGCCAGAACATACCCAAGAGATCGAAGATCCCGGCCCCCAGTCGACCTAAAAAGCCGTACTTTGACTGTCCATGCCAGCGCTTACGGTCATTCACCAATTCCTCACGCACCTCCCAGCCCGCGCGCTTAATCAAAGCCGGTAAGAACCGGTGCATAGAAGCAAAATACGGCAATTCCCGGAACGCATCTGTACGGATGAGTTTCCAGCCACAGCCCGTATCCGTCACGCTATCACGCAACATGAAACGACGGACCCCATTCGCCACACGCGATTGCAGCCATTTGAAACCGCTATCATTTCGACTGTTGCGTTTCCCAGCGATAATGCCGAGCTTCCCGGTCTCCTGACCTGCAATCAACTCACCCCACAGCCGCGCTGTATCATTGATGTCATTCTGGCCATCGCCATCGATGAGCTGGGTCCAGCGCCCACGAACAGCGCGTAATCCAGTCATCAAGGCAGCTGACTTCCCTCGCCGCTCAACGTGACTGAAAACGTGGACAGTCTCAGGCCAGCGTTCCCCCGCCTGCGCCAATTCAGCTGCGGTCTGATCGGACGAACAATCGTTCACGCCAATCACTTCAAACGCAATTCCGCTCAATGCCTCATGCACCTCCTCAATCAGAGGCAGGACATTTCCTTCTTCATTATAAAAAGGAATGAGCACGCTGAGCTCAGGCGCGGATTGGGTCACGTATGATCCTCGATACGTTCCGCCAGCGCTTCAATCCGGCGCGCAGCATCACTTAGCGCAGTCGCAGCACGGCCTAGTTCAGGCGCGGCAGCGACGGCAACCCCACGCGAGGCTGCATCCAATTCGTCCAAAAGGGATAAAGCGGCTACGAGCAACAAACGGTCATCGCCGACATCACCAACAGCACGCGCAATGATTTCCACACGCTCATCCAGCTGACGTGACAGATTGACGAGGCGATCTTCACGCCCCGGCGCGCAGGCAATCGAATACTGCCGACCGCGAATCTGAACTTCAGCTTTGGCCATTAGTTCACCCCATCCCGACCCAGCGCGGCTCGAACTTCAGCAATCGCAGATCCCAAAGCTTCAGATGCCTCATCGGCCAGTGACTGCAATTCGGCTTCACGTGCTCTTGAGGCATCAAGCTCAGCCGCCAGCCGCTCACGATCTTCCACCATGGCCGTCAATTCCTTACGCATCAGGCCTATATTCCCGGATTGCTCAAACAGCGAATCAACAGCACGCTCAAGGCGATCCAGCGCTTCATCCAACTGTGCGGCAGAGGCAGTTACAGAACTCATCGCCTCCGTTTGCCGCTATTATCCCGAAAACTCAATACAAGGATGGCCGAATCGGTTGACTCTCTTTGTTCCATCGCAGATTGCGAGGCTGCAGCCGGAGGGAAGATTATGACCGTCACAAACCGCGATATGGCCAACGCAATTCGTGCTCTTTCGATAGACGCTGTGGAGAAAGCCGCTTCAGGCCATGTCGGCTTACCGCTCGGCATGGCGGATACGGCAACAGTCCTTTTCACAAAATTCCTCAAGCATAATCCTGCTGACCCAAAATGGCCGGATCGGGATCGCTTCATCCTGTCCGCTGGGCACGGCTCAATGCTGATCTATTCGCTGCTGCACCTGACAGGCTATAATAGCGTCAGCCGTGACGACATTATCAATTTCCGCCAAATCGGCGCAAGCACGCCAGGGCACCCAGAAAACTTCGTCACCGAAGGCGTTGAAACGACGACAGGTCCTTTGGGCCAGGGCATCGCGACTGGCGTCGGCATGGCGATCGCCGAGCGTCACATGAATGCGCGTTTTGGCGATGACCTCGTCAATCACAAGACTTACGTCCTCGCCGGTGACGGTTGTCTGATGGAAGGCGTCAGCCAGGAAGCGATTACGCTTGCCGGCCATCTCAAGCTTTCCAACCTGATAGTCCTGTTCGACGACAATGCCGTCACAATCGATGGCGGCACCGACATGGCAGACAATACCGATCAGTGCGCCCGGTTTGAAGCATCTGGCTGGGTCAGCAAGCGCGTCGATGGGCATGATGAAGCTGATGTCGAAGCCGCTCTAAGCTGGGCGCAAACTCAGGATAGGCCCGTCCTGCTGGCGGTGAAAACCATCATAGGATACGGAGCAAAGCGCGCAGGAACAGGCCCGGCCCATGGCGGCCCTTACGGCCCCGAAGAAGTCGAAACCGTGCGCGAAGCCATCGGCTGGCCTCATGAGCCTTTCATTGTGCCGTCCGACATCGAAGACGCTTGGCGCAAAGCCGGCACGCGCGCGGTATCTGACTATCAAGCATGGCAGGATCGCTTCAACGCGAGCACTCATAAAGACGCGTTCACAACCGCAAACGAAACGGCACTGCCTGCCAATCTCGCAGACGTGGTCGCGGCGCACAAAAAATCGGTCATCGAAGGCGGCAAAGATGACGCGACGCGCAAATGGTCCGGCGCGGTCCTGGAAAAACTGACAGAAGCAATCCCTGAAATGATCGGGGGTTCAGCCGATCTAACGGGGTCCAACAACACAAAAACCAGCCATACTGAGCCGATTACGGCGGACAATTTCGGCGGCCGTTATATGCACTACGGTATCCGCGAACACGGCATGGCCGCAGCAATGAACGGTATGGCACTGCACGGTGGCGTCCTGCCCTATTCCGGCACGTTCCTGATCTTCTCTGACTATAGCCGCGCTGCCATCCGTCTCGGCGCACTGATGGGTGAACGTATCGTACACGTCATGACGCATGACTCTATCGGCCTCGGCGAGGACGGCCCGACCCACCAGCCCGTCGAACAGGTCTCGAGCCTGCGCGCGATGCCGAATATGCTCGTCTTCCGCCCCTGTGACGGCGTGGAAACAGCGGAATGCTGGGAAGCCGCGTTGCGCAACACGACAGGCCCGTCCACGATGGCGCTTACCCGCCAGAAAGTGAAAAGCACGCGCACAACGCATACAGATGAGAACTTAAGCTCTAAAGGTGGCTATATCCTGTCTGATGCCGAGGACGCGAAAGCTGTCATTATCGCAACCGGATCAGAGGTCGAAATCGCCATGGCGGCGCAAGCTGCGCTGGCTCATAAAGGCGTTCCTGTACGCGTCGTTTCCATGCCCTGCATGGATCTGTTCGAGCAACAAGACCGCGCCTATCAGCTAGAGACCCTAGGCGGCGATCTTCCAAAAGTTGCAGTCGAGGCTGGCGTTCGCTTCGGTTGGGACCGCTGGATCGCTTTCGACGGCGGCTTCGTCGGCATGAGCACCTATGGCGCGTCCGCCCCATATCAGGATCTCTACAAGAAATTCGGCATCACGGCCGATGCAGTTGTCGCTGAAGTCGAAAAGCGGATCTAATTGGAAATTATAGGATTTAACCCCCTCCCAACCTCCCCCTTGCAGGGGGAGGAGTAAGATCGCACGACGTAGAACGGTCGACTCTCCCCTTGAAAAGAGGGAGTTGGGGGGATCAAAGCCACACGGGCTGAACCTGACTTGGGGAAAGAAATCAAGATGCCCAAATTCACCCGAACCAAACAAACCACTAAGCGTGCACGAAAACTCCGGCGCACCGTCAGCAAAACTGAATTCAAAATCTGGCCCTGCCTGCGCGGCTCTCAGATGACGGTTCCGTTCCGCCGCCAGCATCCTGTTGGGGGCTATTTCCTCGATTACGCATGCATCCCGCTCAAACTGGGAATAGAAATAGACGGCCCGTGGCACAGCCCTACCTATGATGCCAAGAGAGATGAAACTCTCAGAGAGAAAGGCTGGATCATCCTTAGATTTACTGTCCAAGCTGTCGATGAAGAACTAGACGGCGTCCTGACCACCATTGGAGATATGATCCATAATTTGAAATCTGCACCATGACCCCTCCCCAACCCTCCCCTTACAAGGGAGGGAGTTATTCTGCTCCTTAGTTGAGTTCAGAAAGAAGACTCTCCCCCTTGAAAAGGGGGAGTTGGAGGGGGATCAAAATCCCGAACCCAAACATCAATGACCACACTCAAAGCCATCCTCGGCCCGACCAATACGGGCAAAACCCATTACGCGCTGGAACGGATGATGGGCTATTCCAGCGGTATGATCGGCCTGCCGCTACGGTTACTAGCGCGTGAGGTTTACGATCGTATCGTCAAAGCCAAAGGCGAGCGGGCGGTGGCTTTGGTCACAGGCGAAGAACGCATCCTGCCTGATACCCCACGCTATTGGGTCTGTACGGTCGAATCCATGCCGACGGATAAGCGCACAGAATTCGTGGCCATAGACGAAATCCAGCTCGCAGAAGATGATGATCGCGGCCACGTCTTCACTGACCGCATCCTGAACTGCAGAGGGACACAGGAAACTCTCCTGCTCGGCTCTGATACGATGCGTGATGTCCTGCGCGAACTTGATTTCGATATTTCGACAGATGTCCGTGAGCGCTTTTCGACCCTCTCCTATGCGGGCACGAAGAAGATTACGAAACTGCCAAAACGCACTGCCATCGTCGCGTTTGGAGCCGATAAAGTCTACGCGATTGCCGAGGTGCTGCGCCGTCAAAAGGGCGGCAGCGCTGTCGTCATGGGCGGTCTCAGTCCCCGCACCCGCAATGCTCAAGTCGCGATGTATCAATCTGGTGAGGTGGACTATCTCGTCGCTACTGACGCGATTGGCATGGGTCTCAACCTCGATGTTGATCGCATCGCCTTCGCGGGCCGTGCCAAATTTGACGGCCGACGCCACCGCTATCTCTCAAACGCTGAACTCGGTCAGATCGCAGGGCGCGCGGGCCGTTTCCGAGATGCCGGATTCTTCGGTGAAACCGCTGACTGCCCACCTTTTGAAGAAGACACCATCCACGCCATTGAAGAGCACCGCTATGAACCGGTCGTCGAGCTGCAATGGCGTAATTCAGACCTTGATTACCGCTCAATCAAAACGCTAATCGCCAGCCTCGCGCGCAATAGCAAACACCCCGTGCTCAGACAAAACCCACACGGCCTCGATGAATGGGTCCTGCGACGCATGGCAGAAGACGAAGCGATTGGCCCAGACATCCGCGGCCAACGCAATGTTCGTCGCCTCTGGGATCTCGCCCGTTTGCCGGATTTCCGTAAAGCCGGACATGAAGGCCATGGTCGCCTCGTCCTCGGGCTCGCTGAAACGCTACACGACCCGGATGCACGTCTCGGCGATATTGCAATGGAAGAGCGGATCAAGACCCTCGACAACACGCTCGGCGATATCGGTCTCCTTCAGCAACGCCTCGCGATGATCCGCACCTGGACTTATGCCGCGTTTCGGTCCGATTGGTTGGCCGAACCGCAACATTGGCAGGAACGAACAAGAGCGGTTGAAGACCGCCTGTCAGATGCGCTACATGAGGCGCTAACGCAGCGGTTTGTTGATCGCCGCACAACAGCACTGATTGCTGGCCTAAAAAGGGAAGACCTGTTGACCACTGAAGTATCCGATACCGGAGAAGTCACCATTGAAGGCCATATGGTCGGCCGCCTCGTCGGCCTGAACTTTGAGCCGGAGACGAATGCCTCAACGCTTGAGGGCAAAACCCTGCGCCATGCCGCCGTACAAGCGCTCGCTCCTGAAATCGCGCAGCGCCTGAAGCTGATCGCGGGCGCGCCTGAGATGGCGCTCAAAATTGATGAGCAGGCCCAGATTATTTGGAATGGTGCCCCTGTCGCAGAATTGATCACCGGACCGCACTGGCTGGCCCCGGCTGCGAAACTGATCGGCGCCGAAGAAGCGGAGCAGCATCAAAAAGACGCCGCCACCATGCGTCTGAATGAATGGCTGGGAGGTGAAATCCAGAAACGCCTGCCAACGCATTTCAAACTGAAATTCTCTCCGGATGAGCTCGGCCTAGAAGGTCTCGCGCGCGGTCTCGCGTTTCGCTTACTCGAAGCAGGCGCAGCCTGTGATCTGCGCAATGAAGATCGCGCCCTGCATCCCGGCCATGAAGATCGCGCAAAGCTGAAAGAGATAGGTATCCGCTCAGGCCGCATTGCCGCGCACGTTCCGGACGCTCAAAAACCGGCCGCACAACGCCTCATCGCTGTCCTGCAAACCCTGTCAGACGGTCGCGAGCGCAAAGTTGCTCCGGAAGGAGCTGGCAGTTTTGAACTCGACGGATCATGGCCTGATGAAGATCTCGCCGCACAAGGCTATCTTCGCTTCGGAAAACGCGCCGTTCGCGCGGACTTGGCCGAACGCCTCGGCTGGGAACTGTCCAAGCGCCGCAAAGACGCAGGCAAAGCCACATTCGAAGTCCCGCCCGATCTCGCCTCTATCGTCTCCTGCCCGCTCGATGACTTTCACAACGTCCTAAAAGGCTTCGGCGTTGTTCCAGCCGAAAAAGACACCGAGACCGGCAGCGTCAAACTCTGGCGCTTCCAATCGCGGGCCCGTTTGGAAGAACAGAAACAGCGCCGCGAGAACCGCCCACCCCGCAAGCCGCGCGGTGACGCACCTCAGGGTGGACATCGTCCCCCGCGTGGAAAAGGTCAAAAAGGCGCAAAAGGCAAACCGCGCCATCAAAGCGGTGGCCGCGGTCGTCCCGCATCGCGCCCACCAGACCCTGACAGCCCTTTCGCAGCGCTCGCAGCACTCCTACCGGAAAAACCAAAGCCGGCCCCAAAAAAGAGAAAGCGCAAGCCAAAACCGAAACCTGAAGAGGCAAAATCTGCCGCAGAAACGCCGGAGACCCCGCAAATCGTCTCTGACAGCGTAGAAACGCCAGCCGAAGAGCCTAAGAGTGCGGAAAAGCCACCTGAATGACTAAAGCCAGGGAAGAAGGCGTTCGCCTTGACATCTGGCTCTGGCGCGCGCGTTTTTTCAAAACCCGCGCTCTCGCCACAGACTATGTCTCTCGTAAGGGCGTACGCCTTACACGCAACGGCCAGACCCGGAAAACGACCAAAGCCGGTGCGCGTCTCGCGGTCGGGGATGTGCTGACCTTCTATAAAGCAAAACAGATACAAACGATCGAAGTTCTCGCCTTTGGAGAACGACGCGGCCCGGCCAGTGAAGCGCAGGCTCTTTACTCCGAGGTCGAAAACGACACATAGAAGCGTATGGCCAGTTTCTTATCCCGCCTCTTTGGCAACTCCCGCCCGGTTGCGCCTGAACGCAACCTCGATCCGTATGAAGCCGCGACGGCCCTTCTGATAGAGGCCGCCCTTATTGATGGTGTTTATGCCAATATAGAAAGTGACATGATCGCTGAGCTTTTGGTCACAAGCTTTAACATGGACGCCCAAACCGCTGACGAGACTTTAAAGAAAGCAGAAACTCTGTCGGAGCAAGCCGTCGATGCGCATGCCCTGACACGTCATGTAAAATCGCTTGACGAAAGCGAGCGCGTTTCATTGATCGAAGCCCTGTACAGGGTCTCTTTTGCCGACGGTGAATCCTGCAAGTTTGAAGAGGCCTATATCCGCCACGTTGCTTCGCTGTTGCACATTGATGATCTTAAGCGAACCTCAGCACGCCGCAGAGCAGAAGCGAACAGCGCGTAACCCACTGCAAATTCTTCTGCAAAAACAGGCAAATAGATAAAATTTAACCGATTAACCAAGTCGGCCCTAAACCATAATCCACTACTGAAAGCCCTATAAAGGCGGGAAATCCGCCGAATAGACCCGAAAAAAGTCGGGCTAAAAAAGGGCGTGGTTTGGTGAAGACGGTTTCCGTCATCCGTGTATGCTTTTGTGTGCTGTTCATGATGATCAGTGCACTCGGTCTGCTGCCGCAAAACGCAATGGCCGGACTGGGTGACGAAATCAGCAATATTGCGACGGTCACTTATGGCGACGGTGCTGAGAGACAGCAGTTTCGAACAAATGAAGCCGTTTTGGTCGTTCAGGCCCGCACCACGCCCTCAACAATCGAGTTTTTCCGCCATGCACCCGGAGCGCCCGATGCAAGAGAGACAATCATAAACGGCACGGACTACAGCCCGTCAGGATCACTAAGCGGTCCATTTGAAGACATCGATATCCTTTCGAGTTTTTCAAAATCCAGCTCCTCTGACCCACCCTCTTTGAGTCTGGTTCCAGCCGAAGTCTATCTCACAGGCGAAACCATGATCGTCCGAGTCACCGATATTGGTCAGAACGGTAATCCGGGCGCGATTGAAACCGTGGCCGTCACCATTGTAACCAATAGCGGCGACCGGATTGTACTCCGATTATATGAGGATATCTCCAATTCGGGCCAATTTTACGGGGTTTTTCCCAGTACGCCGACCCCGACAGAGCTCAATGACAGGGTCATTACGGCCCCTCAGAAAGAGGGGTTAACAGCCCGTTACGTTGACGCTTTCGATTCAACAGAAATCTCTATTGATACAGCAACAGTTGATCCATCAGGTCGTGTTTTTGACAGCTTTACCGGCGCGCTTCTGGATGGGGTCGAAGTTACACTGATAGATGCCGAAACCGGCCTTCCAGCCGACGTAAAAGGCATTGATGGCACCTCAAACTTCCCGTCTACAATTGTAACAGGCGCCTCGCAAAAGGACGGTGTCGGCCTCGCATACAATATCAGTCGCGGTGAATTCATATTCCCGTCTGTGCGGCCGGGAACATACCGTTTCGCAATCAGTGCACCGGATCTGTACAACTACCCGTCCGTGCGCCAACCCAACGACTTTGTGACGCTGGACAATGCGCCGTTCCGTATCACACCGGCTTCTTTCAGCGAAACGTTCACGGTCGAAACGACTGGACCGATCAATCTGGACATTCCACTTGATCCAACTGGAGAACTCATCGTCAACAAAACCGCCGATGTGGACGCCGCAAGCGAGGGCGATTTTGTTCGCTATACAGTCGAACTCGACAATCAGGAGACCACGCCAGTCCCGTTCCAAGTAAGCGACAGCCTACCATACGGCCTGCGCTATATCTCCGGCAGCGCCCGGTTTGACGGGCTACCGATTGAGGACCCAGAGATCAGTGAAAACGGACGCAACCTATTGTTTCCATTGCAATTTGTTCGATCTTCGACGCTTTCTAAACTGACCTATATAACCGCTATCGGCCCCGATGTTCGCCCGGGTGAGGCGGTTAATACAGCGGTCGCGCTCAATCCATCCGGCACAGCCCTGTCCAATACGGCAGAGGCCGCGATCACCATTGAAGAGGACCTTCTAACCTCAAGGCTGACCATTATTGGTCGCGTGGCCGAGGCCGCTTGTCGACCGGACGATGAGTGGGCACGTACAATTGAAACCGGCATCGGGGTCGCCGGTGTGCGTCTCTATATGGAAGATGGCCGCTATACCGTCACAGATGAGAACGGACTGTACCACTTCGAAGGCGTAGCCCCCGGTACCCATGTCGTCCAGGTCGATCAGGCGACGCTGCCCCAAGGCTATGATCCGGTCATGTGTGAAGAAAACACACGCTATGCTGGAAGCGCGATCTCACAATTTGTCGATGCACAAGGCGGCAGCGTCTGGCGCGCCAATTTCTATCTTGAACGCAATGGTGAAGCGCTGACAGAAGAGCCTGTTGAAGAGGAAGAACAGACCTTTGATCTAATCTCGCTTGACCAAGAAACACCGGGGGATCCGCGCTGGGCCTATCCGGTTGAAGGACAAACACCGAAAGGTCGTTCTGTTGATTTGGGTCTGCTCCACAATCCCGACCAAGGCGTACAGCTCAATCTAAACGGCAATCCTGTAAAAGGTTTGAACTTTAATGGTCGCAAGCTTTCCGGCACTCGCGAAGTCGCCCTATCAAGCTGGTCCGGCATCGATATCGAACGTGGTCGCAATCTGTTTGTCGCAACGGTCACCAATAGAGATGGCAGCGTCGTCACAGCGCTCACCCGCGAGATCTGGTTTGTCGATAACCCGGCGCGCGCCACCTTGGTTGATGATCAGTCAAACATGGTGGCCGACGGTTTCACCCGACCCGTGATCGCGGTTCGCCTTGAAGATGCGGCCGGACATCCGGTCCATGAAGGGCGTCTGGTTGAGATTAGCGTCGCCGACCCATACCGCCTCGCGTCAGCTGCCGAAGAAGAATTTGAAGATCCTGTCGCAGCCCCCCTAAGCGCGATTTCAGCGACGCGTGTTGGGCAAAACGGCATCGCCTATGTTGAGCTTGAACCGACCCTGCAGGCCGGGCGCGTTCGTTTGAACGTCGAACTGGCCAATGGGCTGATTGAGGAACTCGATATCTGGTTAAAACCCGAGAAACGGGATTGGGTCCTTGTTGGACTCGCGGAGGCAGAAGGCCTCATCTCTCATCCTGAAGGTCCGGAAGGCCGCAGCACAGCCGAATTGATGGCTGATGGCCGTCTCGCCTTCTTTGCCAAGGGCGTCGTCAAAGGCGACTGGCTGCTAACCGTGGCGGTTGATACAGCCAAGCGCCGTGGCCGCGCAGATGGCGACCTCTTCGATGAAATCGATCCGAATGCCTATTATACGCTCTACGGTGACCGGACCTGGCAATATAATGACGCCGAGAGCCGCTACCCGGTCTATGTAAAACTGGAGCGCAATACCTTCCAGGCTCTGTTCGGCGACTATGAAACCGACCTTCAGGAGACCGAATTAGGCCGATATTCGCGCCGTTTGACCGGTTTCAAGACCGATTATGAAGGTGAGCGCCTCTCTGTCACAGCATTTGCCGCGGAAACAAACCAGCGATTTGCCCGTGATGAACTGGCCGCAGACGGCACAGCAGGACCATTTCGGCTCCAAACCGGCAACATTTTACGCGCATCAGAGCGAATAACGGTCGAAACCCGCGATCGATTGCGTCCTGATCGTATTCTCTCAA
>JBCBCO010000042.1:0-15512 GCA_038630445.1 Pseudomonadota bacterium
CCTAGGACGAATGTATTCGTCCTAGGCGCAGTAGAATCGGCTGGAGACGACTTGAAAACTGACGCCAGTTCACATACCCATGCGGCTAAAAGGTGAATATCGGCAAATCGTTCTTACGTGTAAGCCGGACCCAGCAGCGAATAAGATAAAAATATCGAGGTCATCATGAGCTTATACACTGATTATCTTGAGGAAATTGAAGCCCGCAAAGAACAGGGGCTGGCCCCAAAACCGGTTGAGTATGCAGAGCTCGTCACGGAACTGATTGAGATTATACTCCAACCGGACCACGAGCATCGCGATGATGCGCTCAATTTCTTCATCTACAACACACTCCCAGGCACCACGAGTGCGGCAGGGGCAAAGGCCAAATTTCTGAAAGAGATTATCCTGTCCGAAAAGGATGTACCGGAAATCGATTCAGCGAAAGCGTTCGAATACCTCTCCCATATGAAGGGCGGTCCTTCGGTTGAAGTGCTGCTTGATCTTGCACTTGGAGAAGATGACGCGATTGCCGAGGATGCCGCGCAAGTTTTGAAAACGCAGGTCTTCCTTTATGAAGCAGATGTAGACCGCCTCGAAAACGCCTACAAAGCAGGCAGCAAGATCGCTGAAAGCCTACTGAAAAGCTACGCCGATGCCGAGTTCTTCACCAATCTCCCGGACATTGACGAAGAAATCAAAGTTGTAACCTTCGTGGTTGCGACTGGCGATGTCTCAACAGACCTTCTCTCGCCCGGTAAAGACGCCCACTCGCGTGCTGACCGCGAACTGCACGGCCAATGCATCTTTGAACACGACAAAGAGAAGCAACAGGCACTGCGTGACCTGCAAGCACAACACCCTGATAAGCGCGTTATGCTAGTGGCAGAAAAAGGCACAATGGGTGTCGGTTCTTCACGGATGTCGGGTGTCAACAATGCCGCGCTCTGGACGGGTAAACAGGCCAGTCCTTATGTCCCTTTTATCAACATCGCCCCTATCGTTGGGGGGACAAACGGGATTTCGCCCATCTTCCTGACGACCGTCGGCGTGACCGGCGGCATCGGGATTGACCTGAAAAATTGGACGAAAAAGCTCGATGCGAATGGTGAGCCGATTGAAGATGAGGACGGCGATTTCGTGTTGGAGGAAGTCTACTCCGTCGATACCGGCACGGTTCTGACAATCAACACCAAGACGAAAAAGCTCTATGATGAGTCCGGTAAGCGTGAACTCATGGACATTGCCGGGTCATTCACGCCGCAAAAAATGGAATTCATGAAGGCTGAAGGGTCGTACGCGATCGTCTTCGGCAAGAAACTCCAAACCATTGCCGCTAATATTCTGGGCATCGAAGCCCCCCAAGTCTTTGCCCCATCCCGAATTGTCTCTGAAGAGGATCAAGGGCTCACAGCGGTTGAGAAAATCTTCAACCGAAATGCGCTCGGCGTCCCTAAAGGTACCGTCCTGCATGCCGGCTCTGACGTGCGCGTCAAAGTCAATATTGTCGGCTCGCAGGATACGACCGGCCTCATGACGATGCAGGAACTGGAAGCGATGGCCGCAACGATCATCTCTCCAAGCGTTGATGGCGCCTATCAGTCTGGCTGCCACACAGCCTCAGTCTGGGACATCAAAGCTCAGAAAAATACGCCAAAACTAATGCGCTTCATGAACGATTTCGGCCTCATCACCGGGCGAGATCCTGAAGGTGAGTATCACTCGATGACCGACGTGATTCATAAAGTCTTGAATGACATCACTATCGATGACCGTGCCGTGATCATTGGCGGAGACTCCCATACGCGGATGTCCAAAGGCGTCGCATTCGGGGCGGACTCAGGCACAGTTGCTCTCGCGCTGGCGACCGGCGAGGCGTCCATGCCGATTCCAGAATCCGTCAAAGTCAACTTCAAGGGCCGTCTGAAAGATCACATAGACTTCCGTGATGTCGTTCATGCGACTCAGGCCCAGATGCTGGACGAGTTTGGTGACAATGTTTTCCAGGGTCGGATCATTGAGGTCCACATCGGGACGCTACTCGCTGATCAGGCCTTCACCTTCACGGATTGGACAGCCGAGATGAAGGCGAAAGCTTCAATCTGCATTTCAAATGATGAGACCCTGATTGCCTCTCTGGAGATCGCAAAGTCGCGTATTCAGATCATGATCGACAAGGGCATGGACAATGGCGTCCAAATGCTCGCCGGTCTCATCGAGTTGGCGGATAAGCGCATCGCTGAAATCCGTTCCGGTGAGGTTACGGCGCTCACACCAGACGATAATGCGAAATATTTTGCGGAATTTACAGTCGATCTTGATCTTATTGATGAGCCCATGATTGCAGATCCGGACGTGAACAATGATGATGTCTCTAAGCGCTACACGCACGACACAATCCGCCCTGTCTCTTATTACGGTG
Source organism: Pseudomonadota bacterium (assembly GCA_038630445.1). Classification (GTDB taxonomy): domain Bacteria; phylum Pseudomonadota; class Alphaproteobacteria; order Caulobacterales; family Hyphomonadaceae; genus Henriciella. The sequence goes on from JBCBCO010000042.1 coordinate 2,405, forward strand.
CGGATAAAAAGGTCGATCTCGGTTTTGTCGGCTCCTGCATGGTCCACAAAGGCGATATCAAGATCGTCTCGCGCATGCTCAAAAATCTCGAGAAAAAGCGCGGCAAAGTCGAGTTCAAAGCGCCCCTCGTCGTCACCGCGCCGACCTATAACATTATCGATGAACTGAAAGAGGAAGGCGATTGGGCTGTTCTGCAGAAATACGCCGCTTTCGAGTTTGACGATGATGATCCGAAACAGCAGGCCCGCACTGAATATGACAATGTCCTCTATCTAGAGCGCCCAGGCTGTAACCTCTGTATGGGCAACCAAGAGAAGGCTGAAAAAGGCGATACTGTTTTGGCAACGTCTACGCGCCTATTTCAGGGCCGCGTTGTCGAGGATACGGACACGAAGAAGGGCGAGTCCCTTCTGGCGTCGACGCCGGTTGTTGTTCTCGCTGCCATCCTTGGACGGACCCCAACACTGGAAGAGTATAAAGAGGCGGTGGACGGCATCGTCCTCACCAAGTTTTCACCGCCATTAGAGAAGAACCCGCTTTCGAAGTCGCTGCATTATTAAGAGTGACTGTACAGCGTCGATCCAAATCAATTTATGCCGCTTATGAGTAGCTGATATGCGTGCTCATGAGTGGCAATTCTCGTAAATGACGTATTTAAACCACCATGATCATGGCCTCTCTCTCGAACCGTCATTGGCTCAGTGCGACTTTTTTAGCGATTATTGCTGCATGCGTGACACCGCCGGAGTCTCCACAGCGCCCTGATAGACCTACAACCGCGGCTGCTTTCGATAACGATGCAGATGCAGCGTTCGCCTCAACTGAAGTCGAGGCTTCATGGTGGAAGGCTTTTGACGATCCGATCCTTGATCAATTGATCCAGGATGCCCTTGCAAACAATAAAAATCTATCGGTCGCGCAGGCCAATATCGATATCGTGCAAGCGAGGCTACAACGACAGCGTCTCGACCCCACGCTCTCCACGCAGTCTCAAGCGGGCGCTGATCTCGGCCGTGCCGCGCGTGACGGTGCTGATGTCGAAGTGACAGGGAACGCGCAGATCGGCGCGAGCTGGGAATATGATGCCTTTGGCCGCATCGCATCTGAAATAGAGAGCGCTGAGTTTGACGTACTAGCCGCTCAGGAAACCCGGCGTGATGTCGCTGTCATCGTCGCATCAGAAACCGCGCTGGCCTATGCAGACCTTCGCGGCAATCAAGTCCGGCTCTCCGTCGCTGAAACCAATGCGGCGCTTCAGGAAGACAGTCTCGAACTATTAAAAACCTTATTTGAAAATGGCCGTGCAACACGTCTCGATCTCGAACGCGCGGAAGCCCAATATCGCGCAACGCTTGCATCGCTACCACTCTTAGAAGCAAATATACGTGCAGCCGGCGCACGTCTGGTGACGCTGACAGGGAAAGTCGGATTAGCTGATTCGCAGAGCGTTCAGTTTGGCTTGGAAACCCGTCAACCGACACCGCGACCACCGCAGACACTGTCGGTTGGAAAGCCAGAGGTGCTAATCCGCCGCCGCCCTGATATTCGATCCGCAGAAGCCGATATTGCCAGCCTACTCGCGCTGGGCGAGGCAGACCGTGCACGGCTTTTCCCAACACTCACGTTTAATGCGAATGTCCTGTCGCTTTTCTCAGACAATAATGATTTCGGCGATAGTTTCGGTTTTGCCATTGGCCCGGCTATTCGTTGGGAGGGGCCAGACCTTCGTCGTGTGCGCGCTGATATCGATCTAACTGATGCACAGACCCGCGCCGCTTTCGCCCGATATGAGGCAAGCGTCGTCAATGCGCTCGGCGAAGTCGAAATCGCGCTGATCAACTATACCCAAGAACAGGCCCGCCGCGAGGATTTGGAAGCCGCTGCTGTCGCGGCGGAAAACGCAGTCGGTCTCGCACGTTTGCGCTTCGAAGAAGGGCTAGATGACTTCCTTGATGTAATTGATGCTCAGCGCACGTTATTGCAGGCTCAGGATCAGCTGGAAATCAGCCGCCTAACGACAACCAGACAGGCGATTGCTGCGTATCGAGCTTTAGGGGGTATTTGGACGACAGACGCTCTTGATACCGCGAGCCAATCCGGAGACACAGACAATGCGCCTTAATCTTCTAGTTCTCCTCGCGCTCAGTGTTGTGTTCGCTGCTGTGCCAGCGACAGCTCAACGTGGCGGCCCCGCTAGCGTGTTTGTTGAAGAGGTCAGTGAACGAACCTTCTCTCGTGATATTGAAGCACTTGGAACGCTCCAGCCCAAAGAAATGGTCGAACTGACCCTCAATGCGGCCGACCGCGTAACCGCGCTCTATTTCGATGACGGTCAGCGTGTTCGCGCAGGTAAGACGCTCCTATCGCTCGCCCAGAGAGAACAAGTCGCGCTGGTTGAGGCGTCCGAAGCCGATGTTGAGGAAGCCCGTCGCCAGCTGGAACGGATTGAACGCCTCGCCGAAGCCCAAGCGGTCTCACAATCCGAGCTCGATTCCGCTCGCCGTGATCTTGATAGCGCAAACGCCAACCTCCGAGCCCTGCAATCGCGCCAGCGTGACCGCGTTCTTGTCGCGCCGTTTGACGGCGTTCTCGGCTTTCGACAGGTCAGCATTGGGTCTTACGTGCGCCCGGGCGATGTCGTGGCGACATTGGTCGACGACAGCGAGATGCGGCTCGATTTCGATGTGCCGTCAACCTTGCTACGCTCAATTCAGCCCGGAACCGAAATTATTGCCGAAACTGACGACCTCCCCGGTGAACGCTTTGTGGGTAGCGTTGCCACTCTGGACAATCGCATTGACCCGGTGACCCGATCCATACGCGCGCGCGCCCTCTTGCCAAACCCGGACCAGCTTCTTCGCGCAGGCATGTTCATGCGCGTCACAGTATCTGCCGAACCGCGCAGCAATCTCGCAATCCCCGAAGAAGCGGTTCAGCCGGTCGGGCCACAAACCTTTGTCTGGCTCGTTCGCGAGGATGAGGCTGGACGTCGCGCGACGCGCGTGCTCGTTGAACTCGGTGCCCGTAGCAATGGCTATATCGAAGTCGTTTCCGGCCTTAATCGGGGCGATCAGGTCATCACGGAGGGAATTATACGGGTCCGCGAAGGCAGCCCTGTCGCGATCCGCGACAAGTCCCTTCTCGAGCCGAAGCCCATGGCTGGGGCCGGCGGTTCATCTAGCATCTCTACCTCGAACTAGGGGCGTACAGCATGCTTCTGTCTGATACCGCCGTTAAACGTCCGGTCTTCGCATCGGTTATTGCGCTCGTCCTGATTATATTCGGCCTTGTCTCTTTCGACCGGCTCAGTTTGCGCGAGTATCCCGACATTGACCCACCCATTGTCAGCATCGACACGAACTATCCAGGCGCGTCTGCAACCGTTGTCGAAACCCGTATCACCCAGATTATCGAGGACAGAATCGCAGGCGTTGAGGGCATTCGCTTTATCAACTCCAACTCCCGTGACGGCCGATCCAGCATCACAGTCGAGTTCGGTGTTAATCAGAACATAGACGTTGCTGCAAACGACATCCGTGACCGGATTTCAGGCGTGCTTGATAATCTGCCGGAGGAAGCTGATCCGCCTGAGGTTGAAAAAGCGGACTCAGACGGTGACGTGATCATCTGGCTCAATCTCGTCGCAGAAGACATGACGACGCCTGAAATATCAGATTATGCAGAACGGTTCCTTGTAGACCGTTTCTCTGCTGTCGACGGCGTTGCCCGTGTGCGCGTGGGCGGATCTCGAAATTATGCGCTCAGGGTCTGGATTGACCGCCGTGCTCTGGCGGCCAGAAACTTGACCGTCGCCGACATTGAGCGCGCTTTGAGACGCGAAAACGTTGAAGCGCCAGCTGGCAGTATCGAGTCCGACACCCGCTCTTACACGGTCCGTATTGACCGCGCCTTCCGAACCCCGAAACAGTTTGCAGGCCTGGTTGTCGCAGAAGGTGATGACGGCTATCTCGTGCGTCTAGGTGACGTTGCCCGTGTCGAGCGCGGCACCGTTGAAGACCGCAACATGTTCCGCGGGAATGGCATACCGATGGTGGGTCTCGGCATCGTCAAACAATCCACTGCAAACACAGTTGAAGTGGCAGAGAACGCTAAAGCGCTTGCTAATCGTCTCAATGAAACGCTCCCTGAAGGCATATACATCGCTAAGAGCTTCGACAGCTCAGTCTTTATCTCTGCGTCTATTCGCGAGGTTTACACCACACTGGCCATCGCGGTCGGATTAGTGACGCTGGTGATCTTCCTCTTCTTGGGCAGCCTGCGCGCAACCATCATCCCTGCTATCACCGTCCCGATTTCTCTTATCGCGACGTTCAGTGTGCTCTATGCGCTCGGCCTGTCGATCAATTTGCTGACCCTTCTGGCGATGGTCTTAGCAATCGGTCTCGTGGTTGATGATGCAATCGTTGTTCTGGAAAATATTTCCCGACGCATGAAAGAAGAGGGCGAAAGCCCGCTCGTTGCCTCTTTCAAAGGCACGCGTCAGGTTGGCTTTGCCGTTATCGCCACAACGCTGGTTCTTGTCGCGGTCTTCGTGCCGATCACTTTCCTGCAGGGGGATGTCGGGCGCCTCTTCACAGAGTTTGCTCTGACGATTGCCGGCGCGGTCATCATCTCCAGCCTTCTGGCTCTGACGCTGACCCCGATGATGGCGTCAAAGCTCCTGAAAGCTGACACGGGTAAGTCCTCGATCGTTACAGCGCTTCCACGCGCTGTAGACGGCGCTTTTGGTGTCATTCGTAAAGGCTATGGCTGGGTCCTGGACCGTCTGATCATGCGCCCAATTGTTGTGGGTCTCGTCCTGATCGCAACCCTATTCAGCGCATGGCAACTCTCACAGGTCGTCAAACAGGAATACGTTCCACGCGAAGATCGCGGCGCATTCTTCACTTTTGTCCGTGGCCCGGAAGGGGCATCTTATGCCTACATGGAACGCTATGTCGATGAGATTGAGCGACGCTTGTTGCCATACACAGAAAGCCAGGACGGCAAGCCGCCAGAGGTCAATCGCCTTCTGATCCGTGCTCCGGGATTTGGCCGTGCGTCTTTCAATCAGGCCTTCATCATCATAGTCTTGAATGACTGGAGCGAACGTCGCCCGGCAGACGCCATCATTGGTGAGGTCAATCGCGCGCTGAGTGATCTTCCGGGCATTAGAGGCTTTGCCCGAATGCGTCAGGGCCTTGGCGGTGGATCAGGCAAACCGGTCCAATTCGTTATCAGTGGTCCCGATTATGAGACACTTCAACAGTGGCGCGATATTTATGTCGGCGCGCTTGAGAACAGTGACTTGGGCGTCGCCGATATTGATTGGGACTATAAGGAAACCCAGCCGCAATATCGTGTTCAGGTGAATTATGACCGTGCTGCAGACCTCGGCGTTACGGTCGCTGACATAGGGTCAACGCTTCAAACCATGCTCGGATCGCGTCGTGTCACAACCTATATCGACGGCGGCGAAGAGTATGATGTGATCCTCGAAGGGTTACGCTCCGATCAGAACAATCCCAACGATGTTGAAAATATCTATGTTCGCTCTGACCGGTCCGGGCGTTTAATCCCACTCTCAAATCTCGTTTCCATCGTGCCCTTCGCTGACAGTGCAAATCTAAACCGATACAATCGCGTTCGATCCATTACGATTGAGGCTGATCTGGCCCCCGGGGCGACGCTTGGAAATGTTCTCAATGGGATGGAGGCGCTTGCCAGAGACGTTTTGCCAAGCGAAGCGCTCATCGACTTTAAAGGCCAATCCCTCGACTTTAAAACGTCAGGTCAGTCCATTCTTTTCGTTTTCATCATTGGGTTGGTCATCGTCTTTCTCGTGCTTGCCGCCCAGTTTGAGAGTTACCGCCATCCGATCATCATTATGCTTTGCGTCCCCGCAACGCTGGCTGGGGGTCTGCTAGGGCTCTGGGTCACGGGCGTCAGCCTGAACATTTACACTCAGATTGGCCTGATAATGCTGGTGGGTCTGGCGGCCAAGAACGGCATCCTCATCGTAGAATTTGCCAACCAATTGCGTGACGAAGGTCAGGAATTCTATGCCGCTCTAAAAGAAGCCTCGATGGCGCGCCTCCGGCCAATCGTTATGACAGGCCTGACCACAGCCGCAGGGACCTTGCCGCTTATCCTATCTAGTGGCGCAGGTGCTGAAACGCGAGCTGCTATCGGTATTGTGATCCTGTTTGGCGTGATTGCAGCTGTGCTGGTCACAGTTCTGTTTGTGCCGACGGCCTATGCCTTGATTGCGCGTGGATCTGGGTCTCCGGGTGACGTTGCGCGTCAGTTGGAACGAGAAACTGAAACCGCCCCGGCGCCCGCTGAATAACGCTCAAGCGCTGCCACCTTCCATATGCAGAAAGGCCGGGTCAATGCCGATCCTGTCGAGGCTCGCTTCCCATTTGTTTTCGAACGCGTCCCCGAACACCAGAGCCATATCCGGGTCTGACACGATCCAGGCATTCTGGCTCAGCTCATACTCGATCTGTCCAGGGCCCCAGCCAGCATAGCCGAGACTGAGCACTGATCGGTTTGGCGACCCTCCACTGGCCATCGCGACCAGTACATCGCGCGTTGCCGTCATGCAGATGGCATCAGTCACCTGCAGGGTCGCCCCATCGCTATAATAGTCGGTCGAGTGGATAACGAAGCCGCGATCGGTTCCAACCGGCCCGCCATTCAACACAGGCGTCTCAGGCAGTTTGATATCCTGCTCAATGCCGAGTTGGTCGAACAGGTCCGGCAGCATCAAGTCTTCCATCGGATCGTTCAGGACCAGCCCCATGGCGTAGTCTTCACTGTGCGCGCAGACGAGGATCACCGCGCGGTTGAAGCGTGAGTCCCCGATGCCCGGCATAGCAACAAGAAGTTTGCCAACGAGGCTGGAAGTGTCGTCCTTACTCATGTTTGAAACGCTGACGGAAGTTTATCGCCTTGGCAAGTCCGGTCTTTCGTTTACATCGCACCTAAGAGAAACAGGAGAGTCCATTATGACCATCAAGATTGGCGATACACTTCCAGAAACCACATTCATGGAGATGACGGCCAAAGGGCCTGAGCCGCGCAGCACCGCTGATATTTTCGCTGGAAAAACCATTGCGTTCTTCGCGGTGCCCGGTGCGTTCACGCCCACATGCTCTGCCAATCACTTGCCAACATTCTTGGAAAAGAAAGATGAGTTGGCCGAAAAAGGCGTCGACGAGATCGTCTGCACGTCAGTCAATGACGCCTTCGTTATGGGCGAATGGGGCAAGTCCAGCGGCGCGGAAGGCCATATTCGCATGCTGGCGGATGGAAACGGAGATTTCGCGAAAGCGGTCGGTCTGGAATTGGATGCGTCAGGCTTCGGCATGGGCCCGCGCTCGCAACGCTATTCCATGCTGGTCAAGGATGGCAAAGTTGAGCAGTTGAACGTCGAAGAAGGTGGCGGGTTTGCAGTCTCCGGAGCCGACACTTTGCTGTCGCAGATGGGCTAGAACCATTCTTCGCCCGTTTGGGAAACCGTAATGGAATCACATGAGAATGGTGTATCTGGGTGACAGATACACTGTTTTTCGATCAATCCTTATTGAAAAACGGAAAATGTCTCCCCACATGAATGTTTGGTCATATTCAGGGAGGACCATAAATGGATCCGTTTTTCATTACAGTCGTCATTGCGGCAATCGCAGGGATTGTCTTGCTGACCTCTGCGGTCAAAGTCGTGCCGCAGGGCTTTAATTTCACGGTTGAGAATTTCGGCCGCTACACCGCGACCCTCACACCGGGTATGCATTTCATCATTCCGTTCTATCAGCGTGTCGGGCGCAAAATGAACATGATGGAGAGCGTTCTCGATATTCCGACACAGGAAGTCATCACCAAAGACAACGCGCAAGTGTCTTGTGATGCGGTTGTCTTCATTCAGGTGATCGACCCGGTCGCAGCCTCCTATGAGGTCAACAATCTCGAAAACGCGATCACCAATCTCGCACTGACAAATATTAGGACCGTGGTCGGTTCCATGGACTTGGACGAAGTCCTGTCAAACCGCGATGACATCAACGCGCGCCTCCTGTCCGTCGTCGATGCAGCGACCAATCCGTGGGGCGTCAAAGTCACGCGTATTGAGATCGCTGATCTGTCACCACCAGCCGACATCACAGAAGCGATGGCGCGTCAGATGAAAGCCGAACGCCTGAAGCGGGCTGAAGTCCTGACCGCAGAGGGCGAAAAGCAGTCTGCTATTCTACGCGCAGAAGGTGAGAAACAGTCTGCCATCCTCGAAGCCGAAGGCCGCCGCGAAGCCGCCTTCCGTGACGCCGAAGCTCGTGAGCGGGAAGGCGAGGCGGAAGCCAAGGCCACCGCTTTCGTCTCCGAAGCGATCGCGAAAGGTGACGTCAATGCGATCAACTACTTCCTTGGTCAGCAATATGTGACGGCATTTGAAAAGCTCGCCTCAGCGGGCGGTAACAAGACGGTCATTATCCCGGCAGAATTCAGCTCGATCCTCGGAACGATTGAGGGCATTCGCGGCCTGACCGACAGCGCCCAAGACGCCCAAAATGCAAGACGCATGGGCGTTCCCGGAACGCGGAGTGACAGCTAATGGACAGCCTTGCTGACCTCACCATGTGGCCACCCAGTGCTTGGCACTGGTTGGCCCTAGGCTTGATCCTGCTCGCGATCGAGATGGCGCTGGGCACGTGGGACCTACTGTGGATTGCCATCGCCGCAGCTCTGACTTCAGCCTTCACTGCTTTCGCACCGGACGGTTTGACTGTCTGGCAGGGACAGCTAATCTTCTTCGGTATTGCCTCTGTTGGGCTGTTCATCCTTGGTCGCACCGTCGGCAAATCGGTACGCAATAATATCGAGGAGCACCCGACGCTGAACAAGCGCATGGCCGGAACCCTCGGTAAGCGCGGCGTCGTCGCAACCGACTTCACAGGCGGTCTAGGCCGCGTGAAACTCGGCGATACGGTCTGGTCGGCTGAAACCGTCGATGGCACGGACCCTGTTTCTGGAACCGGCGTTATCGTGGAAGACACGCAGGGAAATGTCCTGAAGGTCAAACCCGCTTAGTCGCCACATCAATATTCTAAAGTCTCGCCCAGCCGGAAAGTTTTTCTGGCTGGGCGATTATTTTTCTAGCTTACCGCGCCACTCTCAAATAGGCCGTCAATTTCACCCGCGGAATATCCCAACTCGTCCAGAATATCGCGCGTGTGCGCACCTAGGCTAGGCGATGGCCCTGATGGACCATCATCAACGCCCGGAAACCGGATTGGTGAGGCAGGCGACTTAAACGTTGATCCATCTCCAGACGCGCTCGGAACCTGAGTAATCGCACCGGCAGCTTCAACCTGAGGATCAGCCGCCACTTCCGCCAAAGTCTGTACCGGTGCCCAGGCAATACTTTCCGCATCCAGCCGGGCAGCCATCTCCGCTTTTGTAAAGCGCGCAAAGCCCTCATCCAATAAGTCGACCAGAACCGCCGAATTCGCACGACGCCCCTTGGCGTTGGTAAAGCGTTCGTCGTCGATAATGTCTTCACGCCCGCACGCGCGGCAAATCGGGGCCCAGTCGACGCTGCCTTGCCTCGACACAATGCAAATCCAAGCATCATCACTGGTCTTGAAGAAATTCATCAAGGGCTGGATCGTCTCATGCCTCGACTTGGTCGATCCGATCCGGTTGAAGAAGAGCTGGATCGCAAAATCGCTTCCCATCGCAAACAAGGCCGCGCGTAACAGTGAGGCTTCGACCAATTGCCCTTCGCCGGTCCGTTGTGCCTTGACCAGCGCCGCGCAAATACCGGCCGCTGCCGCCATACTCGTTGTATGATCTCCGAAGGCGGTTCGCACTGGAAACGGCTCTTGGCCCTTGGGGATCGTCAAATTCGCGACACCCGAATGCGACCAGAAAGACGCTACATCAAATCCGGGCTTGTCCGCGTCAGGCCCCTGCAAGCCATATCCAGTCAAAGTGCAGTAAACCAGTTTCCGGTTCGCCTTTGCAAGGCTCTCATAATCCAGCCCTGCACGGCTCAAACCGCCCGGGCGAACATTGGTTAGAAACACATCCGCATCGCCCGCAAGCTTTCGCAGAATCGCGTTTCCTTCCTCGGTGCGTGTATCAAGAATGATCGACTTCTTCCCGCGATTATCAAAATCAAAGACCGGATTGTCCTGAATATCTGTACCGATGGTCGAAAAGAACTTGCGTATGGGATCACCACCGGGAGGCTCTATCTTGATCACGTCAGCACCCCAGTCACTGAGCATTCCACCCGCTCCTGGCGCTGCCATATAAGTCGCGTGTTCGATGACGCGGATACCGTCGAGCATGTTTTCTCCCTTCAAGGTCTCGCCTGTCTGGCGCAAGCATTTGGTAAACCGGGTATTAACCCCAGTGATCTAATTGTCGAGAAAATCTGTCCGGGGACAAGGAAAAGCTGATCATGACTGTTCAAAGCATGCGCCCGCAACTCACCGAAGCTGACATCGTTCGTTTGATGAAAGGCGAAACATCTGAGGAGCGTGCTGGTGTCGCCCACCGCCTCTGTCGTCGCATCGCGATTGACGCGCTCAGCGATGATGAACGTGAATATGCTGATGAGATTATTCAGATTCTGGCGCAGGACGCTGCGGAGCTGGTGCGCAGAACACTCTCTGTCACTCTGCGTAACTCTCCCAAACTGCCTCGCGAAGTCGCGTTGAAACTGGCAGAAGACGTCGAGTCGGTTGCTCTACCGGTTCTCGAAAACTCGCCTGTTTTTTCGGATGAAGACCTACGTGAACTGGTCCTGTCGGTCACCGCAGCAAAACAGTCGGCCATTGCCTCTCGTTCCAAGATTTCATCGTCACTTTCAGAGACAATTTCAGAACACGCCGCTGAGATCGCGGTCGAAACGCTCGCGGGCAATCCCGGGGCTGACCTCTCCGACAAAGCCTATGAGACCCAGCTCTCACGCTTCCCGAAGAATGCGACCTTGCATGAGCGAATCGTTCTTCGCGATCACGTGCCTGTGCATATCGCTGAGAAAATGGTCTCGCTTGTGTCCGGATCAGTCTTTGACATGCTGATCAACCGGCACGAATTGCCAGCCCAGATGGCGATTGATCTGGCCGCCGGCTCAAGAGAGCGGGCAACGATTGACTTGGTTGAACAGGCTGGGCGCGCCAATGATCTGCCGCGTTTTGTGTCTCAGCTACACCTCAACGGGCGCCTCACCCAATCGCTCATTATGCGCGCGCTCTGTGTTGGTCACATGCCCTTTGTTGAGCACGCGCTGGCGGAGCTTTCAGGCGTCCCGCATGGCCGTGTCTGGCTGATGATCCATGATGCAGGTCCGCTCGGCCTTCAGGCTGTCTTTGACCGGGCAGGGCTTCATCGCAAGCTCCTGCCAGCCTTTCGCGCGGGCGTGAAAGTCTATCATGAGTTGGAAATGGACGGCGAAGCGAATGACAAGGCCCGCTTCCGCATGCGCATGATTGAACGGGTTCTGACGCAGTTCCAAGCCATCCCGAAAGAGGATCTGGATTACTTGCTCGAGAAGCTTGATGCCTATTCAGAGGAAGCGAAACGCCGCGAAGACGCGGTCGCCTAACCGTCTGCGCGCGGGCGAACGGCCAATTCGACGCCGATCGATTCGAGCCAATCGCCATCACGCCAATTCGCATGCTCCGCAATCACGTGCATCCCGCAAGATGCAGCTATATCGATCCGCTTCTCCAGATCGTCCTCAAGCTCAATCTGACGTCGATCAACCCGCAAGCCTTCAAACAGGATACGAAGGTCCGCACTCAGTGGTGTTTGCCAGGATCGCGTGGCGTTCAGTGACAATCGAAACCCGATTTCGCGCAAGCGGATCAGCGCCTGTTTGATGTTTTTGGATCGGTTCGTCAGGCTCGCATCACTAATCTCGAAACAAATTTCCTGATGGCAAAGCACCGTCCGACGGATCGCAGCATCGCAAGCCAGTGGCGTATCTGGATCGATGAGGGCTGCAACCGGCATCGCAATCATGATCGGGCGCACATCGGTATTGTCATGCGCGAGACGCGCAATCTTGATGACTTGCTCAGCTATAATAGCGGCGGGCGATGTCGGCTCTGCAAGTTGAGCCGCAGGACCAAAAGAGACCCGCTCTTCAAACTGTTTCATCGTCTCTGCAAGGATCGTAACCGGCTCACCAGTCTGCAAATGCAAAACGGGGGTAAACCGAAGGGATGCCGGGCGGGACTCAAGGGGAGATAAGGTCGGGTGCATTCTGCTTCCGTGACGCTGGGTGATGCGTGACAGATACAGACAACGCATTGAAATCACGCGTAGAAGCGCGCCATGATTTCCTTCAAATTTGATGCATCGCCTCAGGAGAGAGAATGACAGATCCAAAACCCAAACCGCGCCTCTCGGCAACTGTCCTCCTCCTGCGCGACCAGCCGACTCTGCAAGTCCTCATGGTTAAACGCCACTACGAAATCGACTTTGCTTCAGGCGCTTTGGTCTTCCCAGGTGGCAAAGCGAATGAAGAAGACGAGAGCCTTGTTTGGGATGCGCTCTGTGACGGTGGCTATAACGGCTTAGACCGTGCCGCGCGGGTCTGCGCTGTTCGCGAAGCGTTTGAAGAGGCCGGTATCCTCTTGGCACGACCAGCCAATGTGCGCGGCGAAGGTGCAGCGCTCGTCGGTCAGGACATCGCAACCAAACTCGATCCGTTTCGCGCAGCCGTCGATCGCGGCGAGCAGAGTTTCATCGAACTCGTCCGCGAACACAATCTCGTCCTCGCGCTCGATACGCTCGTTCATTTCGGCCACTGGATCACGCCTGATATGATGCCCAAGCGCTTTGATACCCATTTCTATCTCGCTCCGACCCCACCGGATCAACGCGCGGAACAGGATGGCCGCGAGACGACCGAAGCCGTCTGGCTTGGCGCGCAGGAAGCGCTCGATATGGAAGCCGCGGACAAGGCGACGATTATTTTCCCGACCCGGATGAACCTTGGGAAACTCGCTGAAGTCGACAGTGTAGATGCAGCGAAAACGCGGTTCTCTGCTGAACCGGTCGTTACCGTACTGCCTGTCGTCGGAACTGACGAAAG